>DASRDY010000238.1:0-78566 GCA_035652355.1 Blastocatellia bacterium | reverse complement strand
TATCTCAGGCAAATGCATGATCAAAATCGACAATGGAAAGCACTATTACGAATTCGACTATACGCTTCCGGACTCTCACTGAAGATATTCATTTACGTCGATCAGGCAAAAATACGGCGAGCCAGCCGCAAGATCCCGAAGTATCTTCAGATGTCCCGAGCCGATGAGGACCAGAATGCGGTCCTTACCGGGTTCGTTGATCCGATTTATATTTGTAAATATCCGAAGATTGCGTTTATACCAATTGGTCACCAGATTCGCCCGAGCGTATATCTCAGGATTGTCATCCGGCAAAAGCATAGTCATGTACTGCGCGTGATTCCGATCTATCTCCCTGGGATCATTCAGATGTCTCAAATACTCAACAACTGTTGACTGTCTCAGAAGTTTGTCTTCCCTGCTCAATTTCTGAGGCGTTTTTGGCTGCTCGGTAGAGCTGGCCGGTTTCGGTTTTGGATCCTCGATCTCGTTTGGCGTAGTCCCATCCATAAACATCGGGAAGTCGACCGGGTAAATTGTAGTGTGGTTGAGCATTTTGGCCAGCTGAAAGCCGATTTGCTCGATTTCGTTTCTACCGAGCTTATATTGTCCCGCCAGATAATTCTTGTAGCGAGCGGGTTGATTCCTGTCTCCGTATGGAGCCTCAATCGCTATTTTTGTGGGGTTGAATTTAGCCAGGCGTTGCAGCAGATCGGAAATCTCAGACTGCCTTTTTTCCGAAAGCACATCATCAGCCTGAAGGTTAACCGAATCAAGTCCAGGGTTACTCATATGATACGTACCCAGGATCATTATCTGGGAGTTTCCCTCGGCACAGGTAGCGCCGGACTTGAATGCCGCGGCAGGCGCCGAACCATTAACGGCAAATACCAGGACTGCGCAGACCAGAAACAAGACAATCAAATATCTCCGATACATTTGCCCTCCACGAATTGGATCCAGGAAATACAAAACGACTGGCAGACGATCATTCGTATCGTAATGCAATCATGGGATCGACCCGCATTGCTTTTCGAGCCGGCATATAACAGGCCAGCACGCTCACTAAAGATAGTCCGGCAAGTGTAATTGCGAACGTCGTCGGATCCGTCGCTGTTACCCCAAAAAGCAGGCTGGTCATCACACGCGTCAATGCGAATGCTCCAGCCGTTCCGATCAGCAGACCAATCGCGGCCAAAAGCATTCCATGTCCAATGATCATGCGGAGAATGTTCCCCTGTTGAGCCCCCAGCGCCAGTCTTATTCCGATTTCATGTGTGCTTTGACTAACGGTGTACGACATAACTCCGTAAATACCGATCAAGGAAAGTATCAATGCCAGCCCCGCAAATGTTCCCAACAGGAACATGTTGTATTTTCGATTGCCAATTGATTTAGAAAGGAGCTGATCCATCGTCTGGAAATCGACTGGCAAGCTGGTATCTACAGACTGAACTGCGCTGCGCACAGATGAAGCGAAACCGGCTGGGTTACCCGCTGTTTTTATAACCATCGTCATGTACCGGGCGCGATTCGCTCGTTGGGGTACCGGCATGTAAACTGCCGGATACGACTTGGCATCAAGTCCGGAATGTTTTACATCGCCGACAATACCTACGATGGTCATCATAATGTCTTTGCCATCCATTCCGACGAACTTTATCTGTTGTCCAATTGGATCTTCATTCGGCCAATAGAGCTTTGCCTCACCCTGAGCCAGTATTGCTACCGCAGATGCACCCATTGAATCCTGATCTGTGAAGAATCGACCTGCAATCAACGGAATACCCATCGCTCTAAAATAGTCGGGACTGGCGACTCTGAAACCTCCATACGCATTGTGGTCCGCGCGATTCGCAATATAAAGAGTCCCATTAGTGTCGAATCCATTCAATGGAAGGCTGTTAACAGCACCCGCAAACTGTACCCCGGGTATGCCCTTTATCTTTTCCAATGCCTGCTGATAAAAAGCAGCTACGGATTTTTCATCTTTTTCGTATTCCGGCGACGTTAGTGAAACCTGCATCATCAACACGTTGTTCGGGTTAAAGCCGGGATTGACCTGCATCAAATTCCAGAAACTCTTTGTCAGCAAGCCTGCACCTACCAAAAGTAAAACGGTAAATGCAACTTCTGTTATCACCAGTAGGCCTCGTAATGTCTGTTGACCGCTGCCACTGCTGCCGCGAGTACCGTCCTTCAAGCTTTGGTTCAGATCAGGTCTTGAGATTCGCAGGGCAGGTGCAAGTCCAAACAAAATACTTGTGAGCAACGATACGCCGACCGTGAAGGCCATTGTCCTGCCGTCGATCCCTATCTCGCTTATTCGCGGAATAGTGCTCGGACTCAGAGCGATCAATACTTTAACCAGCCAGATGGCAAGCAATAACCCCAGTGTTCCCCCGATCAAAGACAGCACCGCGCTTTCAGTCAACAGTTGTCGCAGGATTCGGCCGCGTTTTGCGCCTAACGCCACTCGAACCGCAATTTCTTTTTGTCGTGAAACTGCCCGCCCTAGCATCAAATTCGCTACGTTCGCGCACGCGATCAAAAGGACAAACGCGACGGCAGCCAGCATAATCAGAAGAGCAGGTCGAACGTCTCCGACAGTTTGATCCAGCAGCGAAACGACATTTACTCCCATCTTTGGATCAGCATCCGAGTAATCTTTCTTAATCTGCTCGGCTATGCCCGTCATCTCAGATTGTGCGCGCTGGACGCTAACACCGACTTTCAATTTGGCAATGACCTGATAGTTGTGGGCGGTTCTGGCGCTGTCATCTCCAAATGGTTCTATAGGGGTCCATACTTCAGCTTCATCGGGAAAGCTAAATCCTTTTGGCATCACGCCGACCACTGCTACCGGTATTCCGTCAACGATAAGTTTTCTATCATTCAGATTTTGACTCCCGCCAAGCAGCCGCTGCCAGAATCCATAACTAACCACCCCAACGGATGACGCTCCGGGCCGATGTTCGTCTTGCGAAGGTAGCCGACCAATGACTGGGTTAACCGCGAAAACGGAGAAGAAATCGCGAGAAATTCCACACACGTTTGCCCTGGCCGGTTCAACGCCTCCGATAACTGTAGTTACCGACGCGCTGTATTCGGCCATATACTCGAACGACTGACTCCGGTCGTGCCAGTCGTGGAAATTAGGATTAGATACCTGGACGGTTTTCGCCCTGGCGTTGGCTTCCCATAGATTAACGATCCTGTCGGAGTCCCGATAAGGAAGTGGTCGCAGCAGAACTCCGTTAACGACACTGAAGATGGCCGTATTTGCTCCGACTCCCAGAGCAAGCAGCAGAACAACCACAATCATAAAGCCAGGTTTCTTGACCATTGACCTGATCGCCTGGCGCGCGTCCAGAAAGAATGTTTCGATGTACACGAAAGTCCACATCTGCCGCGTTCTCTCTTTAATCCTGGTTTGATTTCCGAATAGACGACGGGCGGCATAATAAGCCTCTTTGTCGTTCATTCCGGCGTCGACGTTGCGCCGCATTCTTTCCTCAAGATGAAATGCGAGCTCATCTTCCAGATCCTGATCAAGCTGTTTTCGCCGCCCGAGCGTCCTGAGACGATTCCACAACACTCCGAACAATTCAGAGATCATGTCAACCTCGCGTCGCAGCCGATCAGATTATGCTATTTGAAGTACCTGCGAGACAGCGCCTGACATTCGATGCCAATGCTCCATCTCGCGTTCCAAATGTTTTCGACCAGCAGCGGTTAATCGATAATATTTTGCGCGGCGATTGTTTTCAGACTTTCCCCATTCGGAAGCAAGCAGCCTGCGCAATTCGAGTCGGTGCAGCCCCGGATAAAGGGCGCCTTCCTCGACGCGCAGAACATCGTTAGAACTTTGTTGAATCCACTCTGCCACCGCGTAACCGTGCATCGGCCCACGCGACAGAGCTTTCAATATCAAAATATCAAGCGTTCCCTGCAACAGCTCGCCTGAATTTTCGTTCTTCTCTGATGTTGCCAACGCCAACTCCCATAAACGATTTATGGGAAGGATAGCGAAAGCTGTGGGTATTAGTCAAGTTTTATGTCTGGCTAAATATTTACATCGCCAATTCCGGAAGGTCGGCGCTATTCTTTTTTTATGAATTGAAGGATCAGGTCGTTCACACGGTCGGCGGCATCGACCTGAACCCAGTGAGAGGAGTCGGGAACCCATTCCAAACGGAGGTCCGATACGAATTCGGTTCCGGGATTTGCAAGATCATTTCCAAGATAGCGGTCCCGATCGCCCCAGATCACCATAACGGGAGACTCGATTTTTGGCCACTTCTTCAGCTTTCCAGATAGCCCTGCTCGAAATGCCGCGCGGTAATAATTGATGGCGGATTCCAATGCGCCTTTTTGCGAGATAGCCTCAACGTAGCGATCCAAGTCGGCATCGCTCAGTTTGTCGCGCTTCAAATCTACACGAAACGTCTTCCTTATCATTTCAAAGTTGCGGCGTCGGATTCTGAATTCCGGAACCCAGGGCAACTGGAAGAAGAACATGTACCAGGATTTTCGCAACTGTCGGCGGCTCCGCAATCCCGCCATCATTTTTGCCGGATGCGGCCCATTTAGAATTACCAATTTATCCAGCATTTCTGGATAACCCATCGTAAACGACCAAGCAACACCGGCGCCCCAATCGTGACCTGCGATCGTTGCTTTCTCTTCACCGAATGCTCGTATAAGGGCTGCAACGTCAGAGATGAGTTTATTAACATAATAATTTTTGACGCCCTTCGGTTTATCCGACAGGTTGTATCCACGCATATCAGGTGCAACAACGTGAAACCCGGCATTGGCCAGCGCTGGAATTTGGTGCCGCCACGACCACCAGAATTCAGGAAACCCGTGAAGCAGGATGACCAGCGGTCCTGTTCCCGCTTCAACGCAATGCAGTCGTATGCCATTTGCAACCACGTAACGATGGGCGAATTGATCTGTTTCACCGGAGCTGGTCGTCAATGTTATAGCGTTCTGTTGGTTCATCGTTTCTGGGCTAATGCTATCACTTTAGAGAATTGTGCTGCCAGCTGAATTGACCGCTAAACCATAGCCAACATTGCAAACCAGTGTTAACATTGCGTTCGAAGAGGGGCAGCAACGAGCGGCATTGAGAAGGCTTAATCTCAGGCCTTTTGTTAACCCGGATCGTTCGGAACCTCTCACCAACACCGCAACACCAGGGAGGTGTGCTCACCTCCTTAAAAGAGCCCTGGCAAATGAAGATACCGAGGAGGAATTTCTATGCTCAGCAAGTTAGTTAAGGCAAGCGCGATTATCATTCTCTTTTTCTTGTGTCTTGTGTTCGGACAGACAACAAATAACGATCTGAAGATCACAACGAAGAATACTTTTTCCGGCCAAAGCTTTGAAAGCACGACATACATCAAAGGCTCTCGCGAGCGGACCGAGCAAGCGATGCCCGGAATGAATATGAAGACGGCGACAATCGAGCAATGCGATTTAAAGCGCTCGATTCAGTTAAACGATCTGACGAAAAAGTACTTCATATCGGAACAGGCCGAAGTAGAAGAAGGTTCCGGAGCAAGCGCTCCGACAACAAAGGCTCCTGCAACTCAGCCGCGTTCACAACCGGACAGTTCACGTCGAGGCGGAATCGTCACCTACGTAATGACGAGCACGGACACAGGTGAACGGAAGCAGATGTTTGGCTTCACGGCTCGTCACATCAAAACATCGGTGTCGACGGAGTCGAGTCCTGACGCCTGCAGCACTGCGAATCAGAAGATCGATATTGACGGATGGTACATCGATTTTCAGTTTGCTTTTTCGTGTCCAACCACGCCGGTTTCGGCGCCACGAGGCCGCCCGCAGGCGCGCAGTGCCGGTTGCCAGGACAAGATCCGATTCAGAACAGCAGGCAATGGTAAACGAGGATTCCCCTTGCTGGAGACAACTACCATCCGCGGCCTGGATGGGGAAACGATGGGATCGATAACAAAAGAAGTTACAGAGCTTTCACGGGCCAATCTGGACCAGGCGCTCTTCGATGTGCCGGCCGGTTATACGCAAGTACAGGATTCAAACCAGTTGTACAGCATGGCGGATGTTGCTGGAGCATATGGCAGACAGTCGCAGCCGATGACTGTTCAGGTGAACCCAAATATAACTCAGCCTCCTGGTTCACCGACGGCTGGCATAAAAATCGGCGTTGTCGGAATAAACAACAAGAGCGGACAGAACATAGCCACGGACAATTTCCGCGATCATCTGGTTTCAATGGTTGGCATGTCTGGCATCGAGACTGTTTCCCTGGATTCGACATCACCGGATGATATTGTCAAGGAAGCCAAACAGAAGAATTGCACCTACATTCTGTATACAGATATCTCAACCATGAAGCCGGCCTCGGCTGCCAAGAAAATGGGCGGAATGCTCGGTCGGGCAACCGGCATTGGAGGGATCGGCGGTGGAGGCGCAGGAAAGTCTGAGGCTAAGGTTGATTTCAAACTGGTGCAAACTGATACCTCGACGTCCGTTCTGCAGACGTCGGCTTCCGCGAAAGAAGATGGCGACGAGGCCGTTATCAACGCAGCTTTAAATCAAGAGGCATCACAGGTAATTCAGGCTGCGTTGGCAAGAAAGAAGTAAAGGGTTCACCGAGCACAGTCTTTGTTCCTGTCAGAGGTTTTTTTGAAACGTATCTGGTTTCTCGTGCGGCTTTGCCGCTTTGATGTGCGAAAAGGCTCTGCCTTTTCGTCGCGTTGATTATTTTCTTTTCTCTTGCGGCTACGCCGCCAATCTGCGGCGTAGCCGCAATTTCTTTAGACGAAACAAACGGCGAGTCCGAGACTCGCCGCACATCAGAGCGGCAAAGCCGCCGAGTGATTTTGATTACCCAACCCGAAATTCATACTTAGAGCAACATGCCAGCCAGTGTCGCAGACAGGAAGTTCGCTAAAGTACCCGCCAACATTGCTCGGAAGCCTAGTTTCGCAAGGTCGTGTTTCCGTTCCGGCGCCAAGGCCCCGATGCCGCCTATCTGAATACCGACCGATCCAAAATTTGCGAATCCGGCGAGAGCGAAAGATGCAATGGTAAACGAGCGCGGATCAATCATCGCTTTTGCAGGACCCAATTGCGAATAGGCTATAAACTCATTCAGCACCATGCGTGTGCCCAACAGGCCGCCAATGAATTCGCTGTCTTTCCACGGCACACCCATAATCCAGGCAATCGGTCGGAATAACCAGCCGAGAACAACCTGGAAGCTCTCCGGGAACCATGATACGTGGCTATGAATCAGGCCGAAACCTCCGTTGAGCAACGCTATCAGAGCCAGGAACGAGACCAGCATCGCGATTACATTCAGCATCAGGTTCAGTCCTTCGCCGGTACCTCGCGCCGCGGCATCGACAATGTTGACATCCTGTTTTGGAATTTCCAGTTTTACGTGACCGCTAGTCTCCGGAGTTTCTGTCTCAGGCTCGAAGAGCTTCGCCATCATAATCGTGCCTGGCGCAGTCATGACAACCGCAGTTAGCAGATGTTCGGCTTGCACGCCAAATGCAATGTATGCGGCCATGATCGATCCGGAAATATGAGCCATTCCCGCAGTCATAACAGTCATTAATTCAGAGCGCGTCATCTTTGGCAGGAAAGGTCGGATTGTTAATGGAGCCTCTGTTTGACCCATAAAGATCGAAGCCGCTACGTCTAGACTCTCCGCGCCGCTCGCGCCCATCAGTTTGCTCATCACAACGGCAAAAGCACGTACTACGATCTGCATAACGCCGAGGTAGTAAAGAATCGCAAATAATGCCGACACAAAGATGATTGCTGGTAACACCTGAAAGGCAAACACTACTCCAAATTTTGAATTGGCAGCGCCGATATCCCCGAACACGAAAGAAGAGCCGACATACGAATAGTTCAATACCGTTGTTACAAATCTGCCGGCGCCGCTGATAAACCGCTGCCCGAGGGGGACCCGTAACACAATGATTGCAAAAACGAGCTGAAGACCCAAGCCCCAGGCAATAGTCTGCCAGCGTATCTTTTTCCTGTTATGAGAAAAAACCACGCCAATGCCCAAAAGTACGATCATGCCCAGAACACCACGAAGCCGCTCCGCCATTGGTGTTGGTGGAGGCGGGGGCGGAGCAGAATTATTCAATGGCTGAGTCACCTGTGGCTGATTTGGCTCAGTCGGAGCCGGAGTCGTCTGCTGCCCTGGAGGTGGCGGGGTTGATTGCGATGCTCCTGGCTGCGTCTGAGTTTGACGCGCGGTAACAACTGAATTGAAAAAGATGCTCGGCAACGAAAACACGGCCAGAGCGCAGATCAAAGATGCGGCAAACGCTAAAACGACCCGCTGCCAACCCGTGGAGGGTAGCCACTGAATTTTAGGCATATTCTTGAGCTTCCTATGAAAAGTTAAGACTGAGAACTAACAACCGCCAGAATCGAAGGACCCCTTCTAAATCAACTTCCTGATGATCGGCTCGGGACTCGCTTGTTCTTCCGAAATCACGTAGCCTCGCTCGATCAACTTGAGCGATTCCGCCAGACGCGCATCGTCGTTGTAATGAACGGTGCAGAGCGGCTCGCCCGCTTCGACCTCGTCACCGACCTTCTTATTTAGCGTAACACCGACAGCGTGATCGATTATCGAATCGATTCGCTCGCGCCCGGCGCCAAGCAGCATGCTGGCGACGCCAATGTCCAATGCATCGCATTTCGCGATAAATCCAGATTGTTTTGCTTTCACATCCAGCTTGTTCTTTGCGGTCGGGAACAGACTGTAGTCATCGCAGACGCGAGGGTCGCCGCCTTGAAGCTCGATGGCGCGCTGCAACCTTTCAAGGGCTTTGCCGTTACTGTACATCGCATTAACCTGCGTGCGCGCCGCGCCGAATTCGGTAACTTTCCCTCCGATGCAGATCATCATGTCGGAAAATTCCGCGCACAGGAACGCAAGATCGGCCGGACCATTACCTTTCAGTGTTTCGATGCATTCGATAATTTCAAGCGAATTGCCGATTGCCTTCCCCAGCGGCTGATTCATGTCCGTGATAAGCGCGTTAACTTTCTTGCCCATTCCGCGACCTATCCCCACCAGCGATTCTGCCAGGGCAAGTGAATCTTCAACTGTTTTCATAAATGCGCCGCGACCTGTCTTGACGTCGAGAACCAGTCCGTCAATGCCCTCGGCCAGTTTCTTGCTCATAATCGAAGCAGATATTAGAGGTATCGATTCAACTGTGGCTGTAACATCGCGGAGCGAGTATATCTTCTTGTCAGCAGGAGCTATGTCTTTCGTCTGTCCGATCAATCCCATTCCGACTTTTTGCAACACATCGCGAAAACGATCCAGCGAAAGATTCACATTGAAACCTGGAATCGATTCCAACTTGTCTAATGTTCCGCCTGTGTGACCGAGACCACGACCCGAAATCATCGGTACGTAAACACCAGCTTCGGCAACCAGCGGCGCAATTACAATCGATGTCTTGTCGCCTACTCCGCCGGTGCTGTGCTTGTCAACTTTCGCGCCGGCCAAATCACCGAGATCCAGGACTGTTCCCGAATAAAGCATCTCTTCGGTCAGCGCCTGGGTTTCAGCCTTCGTCATTCCATTAAGGAATATGGCCATCAACAGAGCAGAAAACTGGTAATCGGCTATCTCTTCCCGAGTATAGCCCTGCACCATGTACGCTATCTCTTCGCGGGTCAGTTCTTGCCTATCACGTTTTTTCTGGATTACATCAACTGCTCGCATCAACTGCTCTCCGTACGTGTCTTGCGCAACAGACAGACTGCCTGCGCGGCAGCAGCCTCGCCTCTTCCGATTTCGCCGAGACCTTCGTTGCTCTTTGCCTTAACGCTGACAGAATCCACAGCGAGATTCAGAACATTCGCAAGGTTCGAAATCATCTCGGAAATATAAGGCGCAAGCTTTGGCCGTTCTATGATTACCGTGGCATCGACATTTTGAACTTTAAATCCGCGTTTATCAAGTAATTGAACGACTGCGGCCAGAAGACTCAAGCTCGCAGCCCCTCTGTATTGCGGATCGTTGTCCGGAAAATGCCGACCAATATCCCCTAACGCCGCAGCGCCGAGCAGCGCATCACAAATGGCATGCGATAGCGCGTCACCATCAGAATGACCGAGCGAACCGCGTTCAAAAGGAATCTCGACTCCGGCAAGAGTCAATTTCCTGCCTTCGACCAATTTGTGAATGTCGTAGCCCGTACCAACAAAAAAGTCGGACATAGAAATTAATCTTCGGTTTCCTTCAGGATCAATTCAGCCAGGGCAAGATCCTGTTTTCGCGTGATCTTAATATTTTGCGGCGAGCCTTCGACAATAGCAACCGATGAGCCGAGCCGTTCGACCAGTGCAGCCTCGTCGGTCGCCAGGACGCCATCTGAGGCTGCCTTGCGATGCGCTTCTCGCAAAAGGTCAATGCGAAATGCCTGCGGCGTCTGCGCCAGATAAATATGCTTTCGATCCAAAGTGCGAGTGACGATGCCGTCGGAGACTTCTTTAACAGTGTCGGTCACCGGCAGGGCAAGCATTGCAGCGCCGGTCTCTCTCGCCCGGTCGATCACATCAGTTATCTGCTGAACAGTAACAAAGGGCCGTACTGCGTCGTGAACAACTACAATTTCCGCTTTAGGGTTGTTTATTGCCTGAAGACCTTTAGCAACGGATTCCTGTCTCTCGTTTCCACCTGCAATAATTCTTGTGATTTTCCGCAATCCGTATTTACCAGTCAGCTCAAGAAAGCCTGACAGTTCAGCAGCAGGTAGTGCAACGACGATCTGATCAATCTGCTCGCAATCTTCAAACTTCTTTAGCGTACGAATCAGAATCGGGATGCCACTCAGTTCCAGGAACTGCTTCGCGCGCGCGCTGCCGATTCTGCTTCCTGATCCGGCCGCTGGTATCAAAGCGATATTCATAATTTCACCACAGAGGCGAAATCTGAATCGGAGACACGGAGAAACGGGGACGCGGAGATTCTCCGTGTCTCCGGCTCTCCGCGTCCCCGCGTCGTCTTCTCTGCCTCTGTGATAATCCTGTATCTAAACTGAATCAACGTTCGGCCGATGTGATTTGCTGTCGACTGCGACTGTCTTCCGGATTTTGTCGAGTCGTTTGCATCTCAGGTTCGTAGCGTCCGAAAATCATCTTACCCGCGGTGGTTTGCAAGACGCTTGTCACGGAAACCTCGACGGTCTTGCCGATCATCCGCCGAGCGTTGTCGATCACCACCATCGTTCCGTCATCCAGGTACGCTACGCCCTGGTTATATTCCTTGCCCTCTTTCAAAACGATGACCTTCATCAGCTCGCCAGGCAAGACGACAGGCTTCAGGGCATTAGCGAGCTCATTGATATTCAGCACCTTCACATCGCGTAAGCGTGCAACTTTATTAAGATTGAAATCATTGGTGACGATTTTTGCGTTGATCTGTTTTGCCAGCTCGATTAATTTCAAATCGACTTCGCGAACGCTGGGAAAATCGATTTCGGAAATCTCGATCTCGACGTTCGATTTCTTTTGAAGTTTTTGCAGTATGTCCAGGCCACGCCGTCCGCGATTACGCTTTGTCGAATCGGCGGAATCCGCCACCTGCTGAAGCTCTCGCAGAACGAACTGTGGAATGATCAATGTCCCGGCAAGAAAACCTGTTTCGGATATGTCAGAGATTCGCCCGTCAATGATGACGCTGGTGTCCAGAATCAGGTTCTGCCATTTGGCAGAGCGCTCACCGCTCAGGATTCCGCCCAGAGCAGTCAGATCGATGTAATCGCCCTTTGCTGCTCCGACCATCAGTCCAACGTAGGCCATAAACAGCATGATCGTCAGCGTGAGAAAGAAAGTCAGCCCCGGCGATTTCGCATCCAGAAAGCTTTTCTGGGTTACGATCAGGATTGAGATGAAGAATGCGCCTACTATCCCTGCTATCGAGCCGATACCTGCGCCAATCAACGTTTTTAGCGATGCGCGTCGAACGCGGGTTTCAAAAAATATTATTGCCCCGGCAACACCTAAGCCAATAATAACGGGAAGAATTCTGCTATTTCCGATTGGTGCTAGAAAGTACCCGGCAACGACAAGTGCAAGCGCAAAGACGACGCGAATGATGAGTACGTCGAAATGCATCAGTAACCTCCACTTGTAACCGCTGCTGTGTTAATAAAGAATTAATCACCGCTATATCCTAACACAATCCGGGTCTTTTCTTTCCAACAATCGGCGACAGTGATAATTATTTTGTAACGAATTTTAACTGCTTCAAACCCAGACAGATGAACCGGATAATTCAAAAAATCGCATCCAGCAGATCGACAACGGATTTGACGCCGATAACTTCTATTTTCGAGATGGGTTCGATAGAGGATGCGTTGCTTTCGGGAATGATGCAACGTTGAAAGCCGAGGGCCGCCGCTTCGCGCACGCGAACCATCGCCTGAGAGGCGCCGCGGACTTCGCCGGCCAGTCCTACTTCTCCAAACACGACGGTTTGATGATCGATCGGCACGTTTCGGTAACTTGAAGCGATCGAAGCAACGATTCCCAAATCTACTGCAGGCTCGTCCACCGACAAACCGCCGGCGATGTTGATGAAGACATCATCGCCCAGCAGATGCAATCCGACTCGCTTTTCCAGCATTGCCATCAACAGCGCTACGCGATTCTGATCGATCCCCTGTGTCATTCGGCGTCCGGTACCGTATTTTGAAGAGCTCACGAGAGCCTGGAGTTCAACCAGAATCGGACGTGTTCCTTCCATACAAGCCATCACGACCGAGCCCGCAACTCCACGAGGACGTTCGCTCAGAAACATCTCTGACGGATTTTGAACAGGAATCAATCCTTTGCCGGTCATTTCAAAAATTCCAAGTTCATTGGCAGCGCCGAACCGGTTCTTGATAGCGCGAATGATGCGGTGGTTGTGGTGACGCTCGCCTTCGAAATAGAGAACCGTATCGACAATGTGCTCGAGGGCCTTCGGACCGGCGATGTTACCTTCTTTTGTCACATGGCCGATCAGAAAAACCGGAATCGTGCGATTTTTGGCCAGGATCAGAAACTGGCCTGCGACTTCGCGTACTTGCGAGACAGAACCGGGCGCGGATTCCAGTTTCATCGAAAAGACCGTCTGGATCGAATCGATGATTATTGCGTTTGGATTCAATTTGTCGATCTCTTCAAAAACGCGCTCTAAGCACGTTTCCGGCAAAAGATAAAGACCGGCGGGATTAATGCCCAGTCGTTCGCCACGGAGCTTGATCTGCCGTTCGCTCTCTTCGCCGCTGACGTACAGAACTTTGCCGTAGGTTCCACTGAGGTTGTTAGCAACTTCGAGCAGCAGTGTGCTTTTACCAATGCCCGGATCGCCGCCAATCAGAACCAGACTTCCAGGCACGATGCCACCGCCCAGAACGCGGTCGAATTCTTCAATCCCGGACTGTTGACGTGAATCGTCCTGACTTTCAATCTTTGAATAAAGCTGCGGGCTGGACTGGGTCAGCTTGAATCCGCCTCGGGCAGTGTCGGCAGGGGTCTTGGTTTGGCGCTCTTCGGCAAAGGCGTTCCACTCACCGCAGTCGGGACATTTGCCGAGCCATTTCGGCGATTGAAATCCGCACTGCTGACAGGCGTATATCGTTTTGAGGGATTTGGGCATTGACCGTTCTTATCTTTCTAAGCATTAACCCAGATTATTAAGTTATAATCTTAACATAGTGACCAATCGTTAATTCGGTCATGACGACATTCAGGTTGAGGCCGAGCAAGCAAGCACGGTATTATCAATTTATGATACGACGGCTTTACGTTGATAACTTTCGGTGTTTGGATAACTTCGAGTTAATTCTTGCTGGAAAACCATCTATCCTCTTGATCGGAAAGAACGGCTCAGGCAAGACCGCTGTGGGTCTTGCGCTACAAATCTTACAGAAGATCGGACGCGGCATCTCAAGTCCTTCTGAATTGGTGAAGGAAAGTGATTTTGCCCATGGACGTGAAGATTCGCCGATTAGAATTGAAGTTGAGATCGGCTTAAACGACAAAGCCTATGAGTATGTCATTGCTTTTGGAATTAAGGTTGGCATCGCAGGTACCGTTGTGTTCGAGGAGAAACTTGTTGTTGAGGGTGAAGTTATCTTTCATAGAAATGACGAGCGTGGTCAATCAAATCTTCCGGTTCATTGGAGCGTTGTCGCACTTCCAGACATTCTGAACCAGCAGCAAGCATATTCAAAAGTAAAACCATTCGGTAATTGGCTATCTAATATGGCGATACTTCGTCCCACGCCCAGTTTGATTCGCGGAGACGTGAAGGCAGATGACAAGTGGCCGGATCCTCAAGTAACAAATTTGGGTGATTGGTATTCGGGCCTTTTAGCAACTGAGACCGCTGAATATAATAATATTCTCAAATATTTAAAAAAAATAATGCCGGACTTGAAAAGCATCAGTAAGTCTTCGGCTAATGGCGGCTCTCGACGCTTGACGTTCTTATTTTCTAACGACCAGTCTAGCGCATCCGTACCCTTCGGGGATTTGTCTGATGGCGAGAAGTGCTTCCTGATATGTGCAATGGTCATTTCTGCAAACAGGACTTACGGACCCTTGCTTTGTTTTTGGGACGAACCTGACAATCACCTTTCCCTAGATGAGATTCAACATTTTATTATGGCGCTTCGGAAAGAGTTCCAATCTGGCGGACAATTCATTGCAACGTCTCACAACCCTGAGGCTATTAACAGTTTTTCTGATGAAAATACGCTTTACCTTCATCGAAAGAATCATCTTGACTTAACTACAGTTCATCTCGTGGAAAACTTGCGCGATGGCGAAGCTTTCTATGGGGACCTTGTCGGGGCGCTGATTCGCGGTGATGTCGAGCCATGAGCGTAAATAAGAATCAAAAACACGTTCAGATTCTTCCTGAAGACGAAGCAAACAGACAAATTGCTAGAGGATTTATCCTTCAACTCGACTCCGAATATCAAAGACAAATACAGATGCTTCCCGTTGCGGGTGGCTGGAAAAGGGTACTTGAAGAATTCAATTCCCTACATGCAAAGGAAATGGACAGGTACGATAAACGGTACATGATTCTGTTGATTGACTTTGACGATAAAATAGAAGAACGACGAAAGGTTGCTGAATCGTATATCCAGCGACATTTGGCCGACAGAGTCTTTGTTATTGGCGCAAGAAACGAACCGGAACGCCTGAAAAGTTCCTTTAGATGTTCATATTCAGAAATCGGATTGAGATTGGCAAATGAATGTCGTGAAGATAAGGAAACAGAATTGGGATGGGCGCACGATCTGATTGACCACAATAAAAGCGAGCTTTTGCGAATGCGACAGTATGTGCGTCTAATTCTATTCCCAACTTCTTGATGTTCTCTCATTACGGTTTGGGTAGTTGACCGAAATCCTGCCTATACCTGGGCGACAATGTTCCAAACAGCCTATCCCAAACAAGCGTGTAGAACCCGAAATTGTGATTTAAATCATTATGATGCTGAGCATGGAAACTGCTGGTCGAAATGTAGTTCAAAACAGGCCCGTTCTTCCAAGAATCGGGAAAAGGCTCGACACTCAAATGACCAATCGCACCAAAGGACACATTGATCGCCAGGTACGCCGACATTCCCATCCACGACGCGGGATAAACGGTAATCACGACCAGCCATAACAACCCGAAGCCGAGATTTTCAACAGGGCTGAGCGCAAAAAGAGTCAATGGTCGCAGCCGCTCGTACCTGTGATGAGTCCGATGCATTATCGAAAACAGTATTCTGTTATGTGCGATACGATGAAGCGCATACATCGCAAAATCCATAATCAGCAACAGAATCGGAATGTCCAGGAGAGCTCGCAATCCATTGTCTGTTCGAAACGTAATAATTCCGCTGCGCCAAAGCACCAGCCCGAAAAACGTCACTACCGTGTTAAGAACCACGGTGGAAATTGCCAAAGTCGTCTCGAATTTGTCGATCGGTTCAGGCTCGAACGACACTGGTCGATGAATAAACCAACGTCTGACGAGATCGCCAAGAAGAATCACCAGCAGAAAAATAAGTAAGTTCTCCAGGAACAGGATGACGGCCAGTTGCCAAAGAGGAAGTTCTCGCAGTAGTGAAAGGATCTTTTCCATTGGGCAGGATTGACGGCCCTGCGGTAATGATCAAAAGCACAGGCCGTCTTTGGTCGAACAATTCAGATCAAGCCGCCGATCGAGCCGCTTGAACAGCCGTACCTTTTTTGGACCGTATATTCATAATCCAACCGGTAATATCTCCGGTCAGCGATCCCGTTAACATCGTGATGGGTATCCACAGGAATATTTGCGGAATCAATCCCATATTGATAAACAGTCTGACATCGCTGTAACCGGCAAAGAAACTGGCGAACTCTGGAGGAATCGCGTCATAATGCGTGCCCCAATGATGGGTGAACGCAAGATAATAAACGATAACCGATGGTATTCTTGCGGCTAAGCCGTAAACAAGCAGTGTTTTTGCCAGCTGTGGCCAGCCAATAAGTTGTATCAATCCAGCGACCAGGAATGCTAAAGCACCCGGAATAAGCTGGGTCGGAGTCTTTGGCTGACCGACAACAACTGAGGTGACTACGATTAAGGCAATGCCAATAACCACCATTAGAATTGCCTTTAATCCGCTCTTCGGCCCGTCGCCTGCGTTGCACAGTTTAACTGCGAAATAAATACCAAAAACAAAAGGAAGCCAGCTAATACCGATCAATGCACCACCGCCGCCGGCCTCTTTGCTAAATAGTTTGGGTGACCAGTTGTTTAGCTCGCCCACTGCTCTAAGCATCGTGATTGCCAGCGTGATGATCGCCGGGACCAGAATCAAGCTCATCGTGCTCTGCCTGGAATTCGAAGCCATATGCTCTCTCCTATAGCGTTACCGAAACTTTTGATTGAACTGCCCCCTCAAAAACAGTCAAACCTGTTGCTGGTGGCGTTAAGTGACTCCTGTTGCAGCTGTTTTGTTTTAGAACCGGAAATTCTTGAGAAACGCCGTCTTCCCGCCATTATAGCAAGGAACCTTTTGCGTCAATAATTCTATTACAGGTAGTCAAGCCGATTGAGAAAATAAATTGTATAATATTCATTCTGGATCCAGCTGGGCAGACTATCAAAACAGCAGATACGACTTTTACGTATCACAAGTTTGTAACTTGTTGAAAGCTGACCCAAGCATAGCGCTCAAGCCTGGAATACAACATGTCACCAATAACAGTCCTGACATTACGGCTAACGATCTGCGCGCTCGGGTTGTATTGTTTCGTCCAGTTCATCGTCAGTTTGCGCAGACAGCATTCTCGAACTCGGTTCGACATGTTGTTTCTGGCGGCATCGGTGCTAAACGTTCTCAGCTATGTTGGACTTGGCTGGTGGACAATTTCTGAGCTTTTCTTCGGTCCACTGAAACAACCATGGTTGACAGCCGCAGCAGCGCTTACTTTCAGCGCTGCTTTTCTTTTGCCGCTGGGACTGGATTACATGATCAGTTTCCAGCGTGGCTGCCGCGATGGATGCCCACCACGATGGACGCTGCTGTTATACGTACCGGCAATCGTCGTTTTCCTGGCAATTGTCAGTCAGGGCGGCAGATTACTTCAGGCGCAGGCAGGTGGTCATGGATGGCTTGGAACAGTCATAGTCTCGCTCTTCTTCTTCTATATGATTCCGATCACCGGGCTTCAGACGGTGATTACTCGTGAAATGATGAAGCGGGGACTCGATAATCGCGAGCGCTCCTTCCTGGTCCTTGCAGCAATTCTCTTGATAGCAGAGTTTCTGAACTGGCTTGTCTGCTATGTAATCTGGTCGGCGGACCTTTCGGATCCATATTCCCCAATGCATTTGGGGACAATCTTTCTGCCGATTCCGGCGTTTCTTGTAATCGCTTTTTATAATTACCGATTTACATTTCTTGACGTAATTCTAAAGCGGTTGCTGGTCGCAATGAACCTGATCGTTCTGGGCATACTTTATCAATTCGTTGTCAGCCCTCGCATACTTGACTACGTCAAAAAGAGCCGTCCGCAAAGCGTGCAGGTCGCTTCGATACTGCTGCTGATCACATTCGTACTTGCCTATCTGATCCTGCGAAAGATGATGTTAAAAGTGCTGAATGTTTACATTCTGCGGAGAACAAATTACAAAAGCGGCCTGGGTGAAATCCACCGGATAGCATCGCGTGAGGACACCAGAGAAGGACTGATTAACCGCACGCTTCGAGTAGTATTTTCTTTGCTCAGCACGGAACAGGCCAGATTTGTCGAGCATAAGCCCGGAGATCCGCATCTGCCGCCAAACGTAACGATTACTCGACCGCTAGAGCGATTGTCGCTCTACTCAACGAGGGAGTCATTGAATGCGAACGTAATTGTCACTGTCCCGGTTGCGACACACGGTCACGCGTTCGGTTCAATCCTCCTCGGACGTCGTCGCCACGATGCA
Organism: Blastocatellia bacterium; assembly: GCA_035652355.1. Classification (GTDB taxonomy): domain Bacteria; phylum Acidobacteriota; class Blastocatellia; order DASRDY01; family DASRDY01; genus DASRDY01. The sequence continues at coordinate 60,074 of DASRDY010000238.1, read as the reverse complement.
CCGTACCTATCGGATGAGATTGCTTTGCTTGAGGCTGTTGCGCATGAACTGGCCGGAGCGCTGGAACACATCGAGTTGCACGAACAGCAACAACGCCAGGAATTGCAGACCCAGCGGTTGAGAGAATTGGCCGCGCGCGCAGAGCTTCGCGCACTTCAATCCCAGATTAATCCTCATTTTCTGTTTAATTCGTTGAATACTGTCGCTGGTTTGATCAGGACTTCTCCCGACAAGGCTGAGAAGATGATTGAGAACTTGGCCGAAGTTTTTCGCTATGCTCTTGATGGCGCGCGCCGCGACTTTGTCACACTGGGCGATGAAATCGAGTTTGCCCGAACTTACCTGGAAATCGAACAGCAACGTTTTGAAGAGAAACTGGATGTCGAAGTCGACTTTGATCCAACGCTGCGCGAGGTCCGGGTGCCGGCAATGATCCTGCAACCGCTGGTTGAAAACGCGATCAAACACGGCATATCGCCAAAGCTCGGGCCGGGCTGGGTCCGTGTGGCCGCAGCCTCTCAAAATGGGACCGTTCACGTAGAGATAGAAGACAATGGCATCGGCATGAAAGATACCGTTCGTGATGAAACGGGTGAGTTTCATCCTCCATCACGAGGACTTGGACTCGCCAATGTCGATCAGCGTCTACGCGCGGTCTATGGTGAGCGTTCTGCGCTCGAATTCGAAAGCTGCTGCGGTACAGGAACCAGGGTCTTCTTCGACATACCACGTTTATTTAGAGATCGTCACTAGTTCTGCTTCCAGCGATCATCCAGGTCGTCTTCCTCGCAGGAATTGCCATTCTTTGGACTGTAATACCGCTTCAGCCACCTGCTCAAACCATCCAGCCCTGGAAACAAGACACGCTCTGTAATATTTGCCTGATCCAGTTTGTCGCGAACTTCCCATTTCAGAGATGTAGGGATAACGATCCGCTGAAAAACGCTGTCGTGAGCTTTTAACCACTCGTCAAATCGCGCAGATGAACGGGACATCAATGAAAACAACGCGAACTGATTGACGATGCGATCGTCCAGAGACGGCGGCTCAAGAAAAATGACAAAGTCTTCTTCCGACAAACTATCAAACTCCTGCAACGTTTTGCTGACGCGATTCAGCATTTCAACGGTGAAGACGTCAGAGCCTTCTTCGGCAAGAACGCGCTTCAGGACGTCGGGTAATAACTTGTTTGTCTGGGTAAAATCTACCCGCCAGATAACTCCGTCGGCATGAAATCGGTCTACGTTTTCCGTCGCAAAATGCATTGCAACGTAAGGCGAGTAAGTCCAGTCGAGCAGTCGAGTCGGCAACCCATGATGCTGCGCAACCGCCAGCCAATCCCACACGGAATCAACCCATGAGACGGCATCACGGAGGGCGTACTTTCTAAAATTGCGTAGCAGGTGACCTTCCTGCTTTTCGTATGGACCGCCCAATCGCATGAGGCTGGTGGTCAAGTCGGCGCAGTAGTCAGATTGACCTCTATAGGCAACATTGGCGCGGAAACGCTTTAACGATTCATTCCAGGAACCTTCGTAAAGACGTTCGTTAAGCTCGTTCCAGCTGGAAATTATGATGTCTTCCATCGCGGAATCCTCATCAATTGTTTTTTTGAGGAGAGTTCCATCGATGTATCCGTTTCAGGCGATAAACTTTGCAATCAGAAATGCCGCGCCTGCCGCCAGTGCGCCTACTGCGGCTGTCTGCCAGGCGCTGCGTAAAGGTCGTTTCACCGTAAAACGACCTTTAACATATCCAAAAACAAGAAGTGCAAGCAAAGTGAAGACCACGGAAACTATTAATCCTGTTCGTGGAGTTTTAACGAAGAAATATGGACTCAATGGAACCAGTCCGCCAACAATGTACGATAACGCTATCGTCAATGCGCTGGATCGCGCGCGTTTCGGGTCCGGTTTCTCCAGTCCCAGTTCAAAACGCAGCATGAAATCGACCCATCGTTTCCGGTCTTTCTTGATCGCATTCACAACGGTATTGACTGCATCACCGCTCAGACCGTAATCGAGAAATATGTTTGCCACCTCGTTCGCCTCTTCTTCTGGAACCTCGTATGTTTCTCGTTTTTCCCTGGCGCGTTCGGCAGCGTAATGTTCTGCATCGGTGCGAGCCGCCAGGTATCCGCCAAGCCCCATTGCGATTGATCCTGCCGCGATCTCGGCCAATCCCGCCGTGATGATTATGTTTGCGGAAGATACAGCGCCGGAAAGTCCCGCAGCCAGCGCGAACGGAACTGTCAACCCGTCAGACATTCCGATCACGATGTCACGAACTGTCTCTGACGCGGTGAAGTGCTTCTCTACGTGATGAGTCTGTGGCATCTTTTTCTGGCTTGGCCGGCAGGAGTTCTCCGGCGACGCAGCCCCTTTCTATTTTCACGATGTTCTGTTTCGTCGCTTGCCGTCGGTTATAGTTGCGCTTTCGACCTCAGACAAAACAGGTTGTGGGCCGCTTGACTGGCCCAGGACCAAATCGAGTCCCCGCAGCGCCGCCCGCTGATAGACTGAATCGAGAGCGTCGACAATCCGTTCAGACCCGCGCCAGAACGGGAAAATACCCAAACGCTTTAACAGCGATGCTGAGACGGGAGGAAGATGGACCTGGCTAAAAAAATCCTCACTAAGAGCACCACCCTGCCAGAAGGATGCCAGATCTGCAGTGACAGGTTCGGAAATCGCGTCCGGATCTGTTGATCCGATGTCCTGATCTCCTGTCTGAGCACTCTCACCCACATCCAACAATCCTACTAATTCTTCACGGCTGAGCCCTCGCAGTTTAAAGATCAAAAACGGATCACGATCAAATTCTTCTCCAAGCAGATAGTACGCCGCCGCAATGTGTTTGCATGGATTGGACCAGTCAGGACAAGAGCATTCTGTCTGCAGATCGCGGAGCTTTTCCGGGAAAAGAGACAGCTTAGCTTCTTTAAAGACTTGCTCGATCTCCGCAGGCATTTCGCCCGCCAGTAGCTTTGCCGCAAAAATAACCTGACTGTTCAAGGTTTGCGCCAGCTTCTGCCAATCTTTGTTATCCAGAATCTTTACTTTGATCTTAATGTTGTAGGGAGTGGGACGCGAACCCTGAACTTTTGCCTTGACCAGTCCTTTTTCGATATCAATAGATAGGACTTGACCTCGCCTTGCATAGGAGCGGCCGCGCTGCAGGCGTCCGCCGATGTCAAAGCTTTCCAGAACAGCGATCCATCGCCTCGCCCACCAGCTTTCACCGAAGGAACCGCGTTTGTTCTGGGCTTTTATCCCGCCTTTTACTTCAATAGCTGACCGACGTTCGTAGAGTCCCCGGTAGCCCCAATCATCGTCCCAATCATCGTCCCAGCCGCCGCCTCGACTTCGCCTTGGCATTTCTCCTCCACTATTCAGATATCGCTTCAGGTCGCAATGCGAACAGATCCTTGAGCGCTTCGGTTGAAAGCTCGGTTAACCACGCTTCGCCCGCTCCGACGATTTTTTCTGCCAATTCGTGTTTGCGCTCGATCATCTCGTCAATTTTCTCTTCCAGAGTGCCAGCGCAAAGGAATTTATGAACCTGGACGTTTTTGCGTTGACCTATTCTGAACGCACGATCGGTAGCCTGGTTTTCGACTGCCGGATTCCACCACCGATCAAAATGAAAGACATGATTTGCTGCCGTCAAATTCAATCCTGTACCTCCGGCCTTCAGCGAGAGAATGAAGATGCGCGGTCCATCATTCTCGCCCTGAAAACGCGCCACCATGCTGTCGCGCTGTTTTTTAGGTATGGAGCCATGCAAAAACAATACTTCCCGACCAAACGTTTCCTGCAAATGCCGGCGAATGATCTCTCCCATCTCTGCGAATTGGGTAAAAATCAACGCGCGGTCCCCCTCAGAGTTTACTTCTTCCAGCATTTCCGTCAGGCGGGTCAGTTTTCCAGAGCGACCCGCAATCGATGAATTGTCGCCAAGGAATTGTGCCGGATGATTGCAGATTTGCTTGAGCTTCGAAATCGTCGCAAGGACTACTCCCTTTCGTTGAATGCCCTCAAAATCGTCCAGCGATTCACTGGCCTCTTCCGCGACTGCGGCGTAGAGAGAAGCCTGTTCTTTTGTAAGGTTGCAAAATACCTTCATCTCCATTTTGTCTGGCAGATCGGCAATAATGCTTTTGTCTGTCTTCAGGCGACGCAATATGAATGGCCCCGTCAATTGTTTTAATCGCGAGGCTGCCTCAGGATCATGATTGGCTTGAATGGGCATGTAAAAATTCCGTTTGAAATCAGCTTGTGTGCTCAGCCATCCCGGATTTAAAAACTCCATAATCGACCACAGGTCGCCGACGTTGTTTTCAACTGGGGTGCCCGTCAGCGCAATCCGGTATTCAGCAGAAAGCGCGCGCGCCGCTTTGGCCTGTTTAGTCTCGGGATTCTTGATGTTTTGCGCTTCGTCCAGGATGACGCTTGCCCACTCGATTTCTTTAAAAATCTCGAAGTCGCGATGAAGAAGTGAATAGCTGGATAATACTATCGCATGTTTTTGAGCCTCCTTTTTAAATCCGGATCCCTTCATACGTGTCAGGCCGTGATGCACCATCACTGACAGCCCAGGAGTAAATCGCTCCGCCTCTTTCTGCCAGTTGCCTACGACCGACATCGGGCAAACAACAAGCGTTGGCGGCTCGGTCTCAGTCCAGTTGCTCTGAATTAACGCAAGGGTCTGCGGCGTTTTACCTAATCCCATATCGTCGGCCAGGCACGCGCCCAGCCCCCACTTTTGCAAAAATCTGAGCCATGAGTAACCTCGGATTTGATAAGGACGCAATTGCCCGCGAAACTCTTTCGGGGGCTCTGTTTCAGCAAACGTGCTGCGCCCTTGCAGCTGAGACAAGAGATCTCCCATCCATCCTGATGCGTCCACGCCGCCAAAATCGAGTCCGCCAGGCATTGTCGGCGCGCCCATTGCCATATGCATAACATCGCGCCCTTTCAAGGTATCGATGGAGCGGTTTTTCCAGAAGTTTAGAGCCGCCTCAATCTCTTCTGCGTTAAGCTGCACCCATTGTCCCCGCAGTTTCACCAGCGGCGATTTCAATCGCGCCAGCGTTTCTAACTCTGCCAATGTTAATTTCTGATCGCCAAGCGCAATTTCCCAATCCACTTCCACAATATTGTCTAACGACAGTCCTGCTTTGGTTTTCATTTTGGGACTGTTAACTCTCGCACGCGCGGTCAATCGCAGCTTTGTTCCTTTCCGAGTCCACCACGCGGGCAGCAGTACCGGAAACCCCGATTGTTCCAGCAGCCAGGCTTTTTGTTGAAGGAAATCCATGGCTCCGGACGGGTCCAGGTCATATCCTGCCGGCGCAGATGATTTTAAACTGGCTTCAATTTGAGGGATTATTGCTGAAGCGCGGCCGAGGGCGGAAAGCAGATACTCTCTCGGTTTGAATGAGTCCTTTTTGAGAAGTTTCGCTTGCTCTCCCCTTGCATTCCAGACCTGTTCAACCGGCAAAAGTAAACTGGGATCATCGACGGCTTGCAAAAGATAGCGGACCTGCCAGACGCTCAATCCACTGTCAGCTTTTGATCGTTTCGAGTCTGATTTCGGCGATCCGTTTCCATTACCGATTTGGATCGTATCAGGCGCTAGCGGCTCTTCTAACCTGAAGCATAGATTAAACGGAGCCGCAGTCGAAACAAAAATTGGTCGTTGCCATTCGCGCATTTGCTGCGACAGATGCGTTAATTTCGCTTCATCACCGAACATAACGCCCGACTGAGATCGCAAAGCCGCTAACCATTGGTCGTGAATATTATCGAATTTCGTTTCTTTCTTTTGACGTGATTTCGCTATGGCTGGAGATACTGATAACCCGTTTGATCGAACAACGTGATCTACCACCTGACCAATAAACATATAGAGAAGGCGGGACGCAGGGGTGTCTGGTGAACCGGAACTGGAGATATCAGTTAATGCGCGACAAACCTGAGGCATTGCGTAGGCCAACTGTCCAAGCTTTTGCGTGTCGGCGCCGGTTAAAATCGGTTCCCAATATCCCACTCCTATCTTTTCTTCCTCACCGACAATATCCATCGACGGCAAAAACTGCTGCCTCGCAATCAGCGAACCGGCAAAACGCAACACTGTTGACAAAAAGGTCAGATCTTTACTTACCACAATGCCGGATGCGAGCGTCTCTTTCCCAACGCACATCGCGAGCAAATCAACCGCTAATCCAATCGGCAGATCAAGAGCTGTTACGCACCACGGCGATATCCTTGCCGATTCATTGGTCTCAGGCTGCTCTGCTATGAGCGGGCTTGATGCTACTGGCTGCCCATCAATGCTCGGCAGCCAGACCGTTGCTGGTGCTGTTGTTAATTCGTAATTTGACGTATCAAGACCGGAGGCTTTCAGCGCGTTGTGCAGTGCTTCAGCGCCAGCGTCGTAAGGAAACGGATTTCCGCGTTTGGCTGACGATTTTCTGCGGCGCTGATTCTTCACTGGCGCAGCATCAATAGGTTGTTCTCCCCAAAGCAGAAACCTGTCAGACTCGAGTCCGCCGTGAAGTAGAAGCATTAATTATTCCTCGATGAATCGGCAATTATTGCTCGTGAATTGGTTCGAGCGAGCCCTAGGTTAACAGCGTCAAACCGGAATTCCAAATTGTCGGCGACCCCGCGAGGACCAATGCGTCAAAGCTCGATATGGACAATCATCTACTATTGGTGATAGTTTTAGTTACACCTTTCTGTGCAAGTCATTCTCTCTAAAATCTTATGACGCGCGGGAGAGGTATCTGTTAGCAGTCCAAGTCGATATCCTGAGCAGAGGTGAGTTATGAAAGTTAGGCGCAATACTGCCTTGCGGTTGATGGCACTAATACTGGTTTATATGCTGTTGCTGGGATTCGCCAGCCAGGCGGGAGCACAGTCTAATGCTCAGCAGGCTAAAAATGAGCCTGCAATATTCAAAGGATTAGAGTACCGAAATATCGGTCCGTTTCGTGGAGGTCGTTCCGCGGCATGCGTCGGCGTGCCGTCACAACCGAACGTCTTCTACTTCGGCGGGACCGGTGGAGGTGTTTGGAAGACAGTTGATGGAGGCGCGAACTGGGAGCCGATATCTGATGGCTTCTTCAAAACCGGCTCTGTGGGCGCAATAGCGGTCGCCGATTCCGATCCCAACGTGGTTTATGTCGGAATGGGTGAAGCACCGATTCGCGGCAATGTCTCGCACGGCGACGGCGTCTATAAATCGATGGATGGGGGCAAAACCTGGAAGCACATGGGGCTGGATAACACTCGCCAGATTTCCAGAGTCCGCATCAATCCGAAGAATCCCGACCTGGTTTATGTCGCTGCTCAAGGTCATGTCTGGGCGCCGAATGACGAGCGCGGCATTTTCCGCTCGAAAGACGGCGGAAAGACATGGGAAAAGGTCCTCTTCCGCAGCAACAAAGCTGGTGCAAGCGATCTGATCCTGGATCCATCCAATCCTAACGTCATCTACGCAGCTTTTTGGGAAGTCTATCGAACACCGTGGGATCTGGAAAGCGGTGGACCGGGCAGCGGACTTTTCAAATCTACTGATGGAGGCGACACATGGACAGAGTTGACAAAGAATCCCGGATTGCCAAAGGGGATCCTTGGAAATATGGCCATCACGGTTTCTCCGGTAAATCCCGATCGCCTCTGGGCAATCGTTGAAGCAGAAGAAGGCGGCGTCTTCCGTTCCGATAATGGCGGCAGAACCTGGATAAAGACAAATGAACAACGCGACCTGCGTCAGCGCGCCTGGTACTACACCAAGATTTACGCCGATCCGCAGAATCTGGATACGGTCTATGTTCTGAACGTCAGCTTCTACAAGTCGAACGATGGCGGTCGCACCTTCTCAAATATGGGAGAGCCGCATGGTGACAACCACGATTTGTGGATAGCACCGAATGACAATAATCGGATGATCAACAGTAACGACGGTGGTGCGACGATCTCTTTCAACGGCGGCAAGACATGGTCGACTCAGGATAATCAACCGACCGCTCAATTCTATCGGGTACTGGTTGACAGCGATTTCCCCTATAACGTCTACGGCGCACAGCAGGACAACAGCACCGTCAGAATCCCAAGCCGCACGACCGGTTTCGGGATCGATAGAACCGACTGGTACGACGTCGGCGGTGGCGAGAGCGGATGGATTGCTCCTGATCCCAGAGACTCGCAGATAGTTTATGCCGGCTCGTACGGCGGACTAATCACTCGAGTTGACCATCGCACGGGGCAAGTGCGCAATATCAATCCGTGGCCGGATAACCCGATGGGTTGGGGTGCGGACGCACTTCGTTATCGATTCCAGTGGAACTTCCCTATCACGTTCTCACCGCACGATGCAAAGACGATGTACACCGGCGCCCAGGTCCTGTTTAAGACCACAAACGAAGGACAGACCTGGACGATTATCAGCCCTGATCTGACCAGAAATGACAAGTCGAAAGAAGGTCCGTCGGGCGGTCCGATTACCAAAGACAACACCAGCATCGAATATTACGACACGATCTTTACCGTAATGGAATCGCCTGTTCAGAAAGACTTGATCTGGGTTGGCTCTGACGACGGTATGGTCCACGTGACGCGGGATGGTGGCAAGAAATGGGATGACGTAACTCCCAAAGGCATCCCGGAGTGGATTCAAATCAATTCGTTGGACGCTTCGCCATTTGATGCGGGCACGGCATACGTTGCGGCGACAATGTACAAGTTCGACGATTACAAACCCTATCTTTATAAGACCACGGACTTCGGGAAGACCTGGAAAAAGATCACCAACGGCATTCCTGATGGCGCGTTCACCAGAGTAATCCGCGAAGATCCGGATCGAAAAGGATTGCTCTACGCCGGAACTGAAACCGGCATGTACGTCTCGTTCGACGATGGCGAGAACTGGCAATCGCTGCAACTCAATCTTCCTGTAGTTCCAATTACCGACCTGACTATCGACAAGAAGAACAAAGATCTGGTCGTTGCCACGCAGGGACGCGCTTTCTGGATTCTGGATGATCTCAGCGTATTGCACGGATTCAAAGATGAAGTGGCAAACGCCGACATGCACCTGTTCTCACCCGAGGACGCCTATCGGATGCCCGGTGGCGGAGGCTTCCGAGCGCGAGGCGCCGTCGGTCCGAATCCTCCAAATGGCGCTGTGATCGATTATTACCTCAAGTCGAAACCGACGGGCGATGTCACACTGGAATTTACCGATAATGAAGGCAAAGTAATTAGACGATTCACGAGCAGAGCCGCACCAGCCGAAGGCGGCCCAGGTGGCGGCGGTCGATTCGGCGGCGGCGGTCCACAGAGCATTCCGGCTGAAGCGGGACTCAATCGCTTCGTCTGGAATATGCGGTATGCCGATGCGGTCAGATTCCCCGGGATGATTCTATGGGCTGGCGACACGTCGGGTCCATTGATTGTTCCCGGCACTTACAAAGTGAAGCTGACCATGGGAGACAAATCGGAAACGCAAACTTTTGAAGTTAAGAAGGACCCGCGAATTGCGAGCACCGTCGAAGACTTGATCAAACAACGCGATCTGCTCCTGCAGCTTCGCGACAAATTCTCAGAGACCAGTAACGCGATTATCGAAATCCGCGATATTCGAAAGCAGGTTGATGATGTGGGCAAGCGCGCTCAGGCTCAACCCAACGGCAAACCGATTGTCGATGCTGCAAAAGCCCTCAGCGCTAAACTGACTGCGGTCGAAGAAGAGTTGTATCAGACAAAGAATCAGAGCAGTCAGGATCCGCTGAACTATCCAATCAGACTCAACAACAAACTGGCGGCGCTAGCAGGAGTAGTCGCGACGGGAGACTACGCTCCGACCGATCAATCATATTCTGTTCAGGAAGACTTGACCGGTAAGATTGACGTCCAGTTGCAAAAGTTCGCCGATCTGAAGAAGGGCGATATTCCAGCCTTTAACAAACTGGTCCGCGATCAGGATGTCCCTGCGGTTATCGTTAAGGGCAAGCCTGGAAGCACAAATCAATAATCAGTGATCGGGGGTCGGTGGTCATGGGTCAGAGATCAATTAAAATGGATCTCTTCACCAACCACCGACAACTGGCCACCGAACACTGCTATGTCAATGCTGGACATGACATTTCCGGAGTTTGAGGCTGCCGTAGCGAAAACCGATATCGCCCTTATACCTTTAAGCGCTATCGAAGAGCACGGACCTCATCTGCCTCTCTCTACCGATTCCATTATTGTCAGTGGCCAGCTCGCAGATGTTCAACAGCACTTGAAAGAAAGCGGAATAGAAACAATCATAGGACCGTTGCTGCACATCGGGATCACTACAGAAGCCGGTGATTGGTCAAACGACGGCACGTATATGTATCCCGGCAGCCTGACGGTGAGCGCCGATACGTTCATCGCTCTGTATTTAGATTTGATCAGGTCGCTCAGAAAGAATGGCCTCCGTCGTTTCTTTTTGTATAGCGGGCATTATGGCCCGCGGCATCTGAAGGTTGTCGCCCGTATCGCAGAACAGGCATCAATCAAGTTTGATCACGTTAAGGCTTATGCACTGATCCACAGCGAAAGCGTCGAGCGCTTCGAGCTCACTTCAAATCCTTACGTGCTGCCAGTCGAGCGCGGACGAAATTTCGAACTACTCTCAGAGCTTTTAGGCAGCGGATCGGAGAAACCTACCAGCACACACGCAGACGGTACCGAAACAAGCGAAGTCCTCTACCGTCAGCCCAATTCGGTGCGCGTTAACTACAAAGAATTGCCTGAGTCTCCTTCTTCTCACTTCTTCGAAGCATATCTTGAAGGAAATCGGTTAAAAAATCCCGGCGGAATGGGCGGATTCCCGTTCGATCGCGCTTCGGCTGAGGCAGGAAAAGCCATCGCCGATTTTCGCACCCGCAGTATTGCTGCTACAATTATGAAAGCTTTGGAAATCAATTCCTGAGCCCATTGCGACGACTCTCGCTTAATTTTTTTCGGCTTAGCCTGAAGATTTTGAGGCATATTTAATGAAACGTCTTTTTTCGTTTCTGGTGATCCTGATCTTTGCCTGCACGGCGCTCGCGCAAAAGAAATCCGACAGGGAGCAAGATGGAATCATAGGTCCGATTCGCACCGTCCGCATCGAGCACATTCAACTGACAAACAAAGACGGCAAATGGGTCGAGATGCCGGAAACGAAAACCACCAGCGCCTGGATCTACGACGTCAAAGGTCATCTGGTTGAAGAAGCCGAGTACCTGCCCGATTATTCGCCGGATACCAAAACGATTTATACATACGATGACGACGGCAATTTGCTTCAGGAGGCTCATTACATTCACGATTCTGTTGAGAGCTTATCCAGAACCAGGTTCGATACCAAGGGCAGAGAGTCGGAACATCTGGAATATGATTCCGAAGGAAAGCTGAAGAGCAGATACATAAGCAGGTATGACGACAAAGGTAACCAAACCGGTTTCGATCCGCAGCCGGACGGTACGATGATCAAGGTAATGACTACGACTTTCGATCCGCACCGAAATCCGCTGGAAATCGTCAAATACAACGACGACGGAGATGTGCTGCAAAAGATCGTTTATACCTACGACGCAAACGACAATAAAACCAGCGAAGCGACTGTTCTTCCGCAGGAAGACAAACCACAGACCGTCAAAACTACTTATTCGTACGACAAGCAAGGTAATCTTCTTGAAGAGGCTACGTATTCAAACGACAAACTGGACCATAAGGTAACTTACAAATACGACGACAAAGGCAATCGCATCGAAGTTAGAGAAATCGATTCCAAAGGATCGGAAATTGATAGAGTCAATCTCTCTTATCAATTCGATTCAAACGGGAATTGGACAAAAGTCACAGCGCTTCATCAACGATCTACGCCCGCCGCACCAAACGACGAGCAGCCTTATGTGGCATATAGAACTTTCGGAAAAGAAAGCGATGCCACAATAACTTTATGGACCGCATCAAGACAGCCGGATGTCGATCGAGTTCAGTCTCTGATCGAATATGGCGCAGACGTGAATGCAAAGCATCCTGACGGTCGGGCTGCACTTGCGAGAGCTGCAGGAGTCGGACTCACCGATACCGTTAAGCTGCTCTTGTCAAAAGGCGCCGATGTTAATGCGAAAGATAACCAGGGTTGGACCGCTTTGATGTGGGCAGCGGAATACGGTCATGAAAAAGTGGTAAATGCGCTGATTGAAGGCAAAGCCGACATCAATCTTGCCAACAACAAAGGCGGCACAGCGTTAATGTCGGCGGCATACAATGGAAACGTTGATATTGCGCAAACACTCCTGGCAAAAGGCGCGAACATCAACGCCAAAGCGCAGGACGGATCCACGCCATTGATTCTTGCTTCCGCAGGCGGACGACAGGCGATCATCAAATTGTTGCTCGACGCCAAAGCCGATCCTAATGCAAAAACGAATGACGGATCGACGCCTCTACTGTTCGCTGTGTTCACCAGCGGCATCGATGAGGTAAGAACTCTGATCGATAAAGGCGCGGATGTTAACGCGAAGTCAAACGACGGAACGACCTGCCTAATGATTGCGGCCTCAAAAGGCGATGCTGAAGTAATAAAGCTGCTGCTTGCGAAAGGTGCTGATGTTAACGCAGTCAACAAAGACGGCAGGACAGCCCTTGCAACGGCTGTTGATGAAAAACACGATGACATAGCGCAATTATTGAAAAAGGCCGGAGCAGTGAAATAGCGCATTCATCTAAACTCACGCATTTATCTGCTAGAATCTGTCTTACATGAAGCTGCTGGAACCATTCCAACTCGGCCAATTAACGATTCCGAACAGGGTCGTGCTGCCTGCGATGGTGACTCGGCTCTCGGGAGAAGACGGCCTCGTTAACCAGGATATCACTGATCGCTATCTTCGCTTTGCTTTGGGTGAAGTCGGATTGATTGTTATGGAAGCGATGGCGGTTCACACCGCTAAAAGCGGTCCTCTGCTCCGCATCGGCGAGGACCGCTTTATTCCGGGTCTTCGCGACCTGGTCAAGAAAGTTCACGATTGCAGCCCGTCAAAAATATTCCCGCAGATTATTCATTTTCTGAAGATTGCCCGGAGCGGATGGCGGCAAAAAATCGAAGACCTTTCGCACGAAGACATCAAGGCAATCATCATTGCTTACGGAGATGCGGCAGCTCGTGCGCGCGACGCAGGATTTGATGGTGTAGAGCTTCACATGGCGCACGCCTACACGCTTTCGTCTTTCCTGTCTGCTCGCAATGGCCGCAAAGATGAATACGGCGGCAGCCTGGAAAATCGAATGCGGCTCAGCGGCGAAGTCGTTCTTCAGGTGAGAAAGAAAGTCGGCGCTGACTTCCCGATTGGAGTTCGTTTTCTGGGCGAAGAGTGCATCAAACGCGGCTTTACTCTTCTTGATTCAAGAGAGATCGCGTTGCGGATGGCGCAACTGGGTGTCCAGTACATCAGTCTTTCGGCGGGCGGCAAATTCGAAGATGCTATTCATAAGGTGGGCGAGCCGCTCTATCCATATACTGGCTACAGCGGGGACCGGTGTATGCCGGGCGATAACTTCCCTGATGCGCACAATCTTTATCTGGCTGCGGGCGTAAAAGACTATCTGACCAAGCATGGATATAATACGCCAGTTATCGCAGTGGGTAAGATTTCGACTACCGAACTTGCCGAAGAAATTTTAAACAGCGGCAAAGCCGATTTGATCGGAATGGCGCGTGCGCTGCTTGCAGATCCTTACTGGGTAAAGAAAGTTAAAGAAGGCCGCGAGGGCGATGTCGTCCACTGCATTTACTGTAATGTTTGCAAAGCTCTTGACGAGAATTTCAAACGAGTTGTTTGCTATCTATGGCCAAAAGGTGATTTGCAGGCACCGTTGCTCGGCGAAGAACACTCTCGACCTCAATGGAAAACTAATGAAGCTTTAAGTGTCTCGACTCACAGCGGCAAAATCAAACTGAACTGGCAGGCAGCGACCCATACGCGGAAGATAACCGGTTATGACATCTTTCGATCAGAAGACAAAATCAAATTTGAAAGAGTAAAGGCTGTTCCTCGACTGTATTACGAAGATCACAATGTCGTCGGCGGCCGGACCTACTACTACTACGTGCAAGCGTACGACGCCGACGGCAACCATTCGTTTTCGACGAATATGGTTGACTGCTTTCTGAAGCCATCAGTTCCCATCGCTGATCCATAAACACGTCACGTTTGTATATTCATAGAAATATGTTGCGAGTTATAACCAAACTGACTTTGTTGTTTGAACGAGTGCGAGGTTATTTTGACGCTTCACTTACTGATCAAACGATTGATAAAAGTACTGGACTCTTGCAAATACTGGAGAAACGCGAGCTATTGGTGCCGACCGCGATAGCCGGTTTAGGCGGCACGGCGATTCTTTGGTTTCTGATTATTACACAGTCTTGGGCTTGGGAGTTCTTCTTCCAACTGCCCGGAATGGGGGACAGTCGACTTGGGTTCGGTTTCACTTTTTTGCGTGCCGGTGTGGTTTTCGCATTTCCATTCTTTGGTTTGCTAAGCCTTCTGTATCTACTTTGGCCTTCGGTTACAGAAGAAGACGACGCATCCGGGCTTCTGACCAGCTATACCCAGAAAAGCAGATCCGAGCGCAGATACCGACTTGTGCTGGCGGCGGGAATGTTCGCCGCGCTCAATTTGCTGTTAATGATATTATGGCGTTACTAAATTATTGAAGGTTTGGTGGACGCGATGAGATTCGAACTCACGACCCCCGCGTTGCGAACGCGGTGCTCTGCCAACTGAGCTACGCGCCCATCTCTGGACAAGCGACGAATCATAGTACGAGTTGGATTGGGCACTGTCAAGACTCTCGGCTGGATGAGTATCACAGCTTTAGTTCTTCCAGAATAACCCTAAGCAATTCTGCGACGCTCCAGGCCTGGGCAATGCATCCGCGCGGGGTGTGCGGAGCATCGCCATCGAAAATTTCTGAGACCTGTCCGATGCCAGCTTCGCGAAGATGGTCGTTGAATTTGCTGAGCATCGACTGAACGATACGCCGCGAACGCGTGGATCGGTCGAACGCTTTCAGATAGGCAGTGGCATAGGGACCTAAAAGCCACGGCCAGACTGTACCCTGATGATAGGCAGAATCCCTGGCCGCTGAATCGCCTTCGCAACGCGAATGATAGTTTGGGTCCTCGGGCGCGAGCGTCCGCAATCCGTAAGGTGTCAGGAGCTTTTCTTCAATGACTCTCAGGACTGATCTTTGTCTGGCCTTTGGCAATAAATCGAATGGCAGCGAAACTGCCATCACCTGGTTTGGCCGTATGCTGCTGTCAGCATGTTCGCCGTCGATACAATCGTAGAGACATCTGGTTGCTTCACACCAGAAGATCTTGTTGAAACTCATACGTGACCGAAGAGCCAGTCGTTCGTATCGCTCCGCATCTTTTACCAGTTTGAATTTAGAGGCGAACTGCGTCATTACCGACAGAGCATTGTGCCAGAGAGCGTTGATCTCAACAGCCTTGCCGCGTCTCGGTGTTACAGGCTGCCCATTCACGCGAGCATCCATCCAGGTCAAAGCAGCGCCTTCGGCTCCTTGCGACAACAAACCATCCGAATCGTCAACGTGAATATTGTAAAGCGTGCCGCGCAAATGCCATTCGATCGAATCCACAAGATGAGGGTAAATCTCTGATTCGACGGTAGAGTAATCCTGTGATCTGATGGCATATTGATAAGCCGCGTTGAAATACCACAACGTTCCATCGACAGTGTTGTATTCCGGCTCCTGACCGGCATCTGGGAACCGATTTGGCAAGATTCCCTGATTAAAGAATTTTGCGAACGAAAGAAGTATTGCCTTTGCAACGTCGAATCGTTTCGTCGCGATTGCCAGACCTGGCAGCGATATGAACGTGTCTCTGCCCCAATCTTCGAACCAGTGATACCCGGCGATAACGGTGCGCGAAGCATTCGCTCTTCTCACAATAAACTGGTCGGCCGCAGTTACCAGTTGTTTTCCCAGCAGATCTTCCGTTTCGACTGAATTGATACCATCAGCGCGGCGTTTTCTCTCACTTTGTTCAAGAGAATTGACAGTGCCGGTATCGCAAGTCTGGTAATCATTCAGCGTAGCCAGTATGTACCCGTGCGGATTATTGTCATCCGGTGAAACCACCGCGCTAAAAGCCGAGCCCAGGTCAAACCTCAAATAGCCATAACTGTAAAGGTCTTCGTAGGCGTCAAGACCACGCCTCATCTCTTCTATATATTCAAATTTGCGATACCAGTCAGGTTGCTGAATAAATTCTGAGGCATTATGGTGAAGCGCCATTTTAGGCAGTGACCCTAAAGGCTGAACACGCAACACTCCTGAATCTGCCTGAGCAGTCGCGGAAAAGTCGGCATTCTCGTGCTGCAGGCTGTGAAAATGGCGATAGGCAAACAGCGGCCGGACTTCCAATTGAACCCGGGCGTCGTCTGGAACCGCCAGCAGGCGATAGCTGACAACACTCGTATCCTGGTCGTAAACCATAAATAATGTACGCTCCAGGATCAGATCACCGATTTTGTACGTCCAGGTTGGGTGCGGCTGCGAGTTGAAACTCAGAAGCCACTTGTAACCTTCGGGATGAACCACCAGTCGAAACTGATTCGTCGACAGGTCGTGTCGAGAACCGTTGATTATCAATGCTTCTTCAAGCCGGGACAGAAGAACATATCGGTCAACCGGAGGATTAAGAGAAGAGACCAGCAATCCGTGATAACGCCGGGTGTTGCCACCGCACACCGTTGAAGACGCGTAACCGCCGCGTCCGTTCGTTTCCAGCCATTCCAGTGACGTTGCGGCCGCAAAATTATTGCAGGTATCGGCGCCAAAATTCATTCCGCGTATTATCGGCGTCAAACGCGGAGATGGTCAATCGTTATTTTTTCAGTACTGGAAGAACGGCGCGGTCACGCTGGCCATCTGGCCTTTCATATCCTGAGCATGCACCCCGGCCGCATTAGCATAAAACGACAGTTTTCCCGTCCGCCCGTACCGCGACGGTACCGCAATAATCTCGAAACTGGAACCATTGTTTGTGATTCTGAGATCAAAATGATACCCGCGCGTATCGCCCTGAACTAATTCTTTCGGCAGCAACCCTGCGCTGCCGGAAACCAGGTCGGCCAACATCGCCATTTTACCCTTATGATTCTGAGCATAAAGAATCTCAGTCGACATCATGTCCTTCAGAATCTCTGCAATTTCGCGTTCGTTGACATACATGCGAGCATTAAAAAAGAATTCGTGGCCCTGCTGGCGAACAAGGTTGTAGGTTTCGAAATCGCCGACCTTCCACTGACCACCAACTCGAATCAGATCGACGGATTGTTCGTCTTTGCTTCCCGGCATCTGAATCCGGACTGTCGCAACGTCCTGAGCGATCGTTTCTCCTTTTATGACGATTCCGTCGGGAATTTTCGCGAAGGTCTTGTCGAAATCGGGTCTCAGCTCATCCAGCTCACTTGCGGAAAGTGTTGAAACTGCCTCGTCATAAACAGAAAGGTGAAATCCCTGCACGTACTGTTTTTGTTGCAGCAGCCGGTAGAAATTCGCAACTACCTCAGAAGGACTGCCCGTCTGGGGCAACGCCAATGTACAAAAACCAGCAAATACCAGTAGAACCGCGATTACTCTAAAGCCTCTCATGATGCCTCTTAATACCGAATTTCAGACTTTGTTGCTTTACTTATCGGAACGACGAGTTGGATTTTTTAGGTGTTTTGGGCTAAAGGTTAACTGCTGATTCGACAATGGTTAGTGATGATGCATCGCAGTCAAGCTCGACCTCGACGCCGAGCGGAAGAGTCAGGTTATTATGTTCTGTGTGTCCTGTCGTTAATCCAAATAATATTGGCAGGCCGAGATCGCCCAGGCAATCCAGAATAACTTCTTCGATTGTGTAGCCCTGGTTAGGACCCTGAACACACTCGTTCATTTCGCCAAAAACAAATCCGCGAACACTGTCGAGCTTACCCGCAAGACGCAGATGCTGGATCATTCGGTCGATCTGATACGGTTTAGCGGCGACGTCTTCCAAAAGTAATATCGCGTCGGTTGTGTCCAGCTCATACGGCGTACCGATGCTAGCGGTAATCATCGGCATGCAACCGCCGAGCAGTCTGCCCCTGGCTTTGCCTTTAATCAGAACCTGCGCCCCGGCAACATTAATCTCTACATTCGCCGAGCCTTTTACCAGCAATTGATTGAAGGATTCACCGTCGTAATGACTCGGGCCTCCTCGAAAATCTTTAGCTACCATCGGTCCGTGAAAAGTCACCAGGCCGTGACGCTGATAGAGATAGATCAGCAAAGTCGTCACGTCGCTATAGCCCATGAAAATTTTAGGGTTATCCCGAATGATCTGATCATCGAGTCCTGACAGCGCACGAACAGTGCCATACCCCCCGCGAGCCGCGAATATGGCCTTCACGTCAGGATCCGCAAACATTGCGTTCAGTTCCTGCGCTCTTCGCTGATCGCTTCCCGCGGTATAAAGCGCCTTTGAAAAAATCGAGTCCAGATGTTTCGTTTTAAAGCCGAGTCGATGCAGTTCAGCTTCCCCTGCTGATAGCCAGTCCGGCTTTAAATTGCTGGCTGGGGCAACGACAGCGATAGTGTCTCCAGGTTGTAACGCTGATGGTTTACATATCGCGATCGGTTTACCCATAAATCGATTATACGATACAAAGACATGCGCGCGCCAAATGAGAGAGCCCGATTGAGGGTTTAATCTCAATCGGGCCATCCGGATGTGCTCTATTTGGAACGATACCTAGAAATTCAAATGCAACGAGAACTGCATCAACCTGGGGCTGCCCAATGTCCGCTGGATAACGCCTAATGTGGTTGATGATGGAGTTGCGATCACTCTTTGCGAAACTTTGTTTATGGTCTGAAAGCTTGCCAGACTGATGCTGTTGTTCGGGGCATCGAAGCTGGGAGTATTGAAGATATTAAAGATGTCGGCGCGAAACTTCAGATTGAATCGCTCTGTCAATTTAATGGACTTGGCGAAAGCCATATCGGTTCGCGACTGGAACGGCGCACGGAAACTGTTTCGTCCGGCATTGCCAAAACCGGTTTCGGTCAGGTCATCCGCTGGAATACCATTGGCCGCACTGGGAACAAGTATATTTGCTCCAAAGGCATTGGGGTTAAGAACGGGATTGGCAACGTTGATATTGCGCGTCCCTTGCAAAGTTGCAGTTGCGACCGACCCAGTCGGAGCGAACGGGAGAATTGGATCGATGATATTCAGGTCGCCAAAAATTGAAGCAACCGCGCCGGAGAAATCGATTACGCTGTAAGGCGTACCGCTCTCCAGTACCGTAACCCCGCTTATGCTCCAACCGTTAATAAAACGTCCCAGCAACTGATTTGAAGCAGCCAGATTTGGAATCTCGTAGAGATACCCCACTGATATGACGTGAGTCCTGTCGAAATCCGACGGACCATATGATGAAGCCGGATTCGTCGGATCGTTTGACTTCAGGAACAGTCCTACACCGCTGGCATCATCCAGCGAGCGAGACCAGGTATACGATCCATTTATCTGCAGACCGTGAGTCAATCGCTTGTTAACACTGAATTGCAACGCGTTGTAATTTGAATTGCCGACAGACTCGAAAAGAACCGAGTTTGGAGAATAACCGAGGAACGGCACGCGTAAATCAATGTTTCCGCCATCGCGTGTTTTAGCAGGCTCAAGCGCAGATAGATTCTGACTGTATGTCGAGGTTTGCCCGTTTACTGGGTTCGTAGCATTGGCAATTTCAGCCTGATTGAACGGGATCGGCAATATCTGATGCGTACCGTGGTTACCAACATAACACAGCGTGAACACCAGGTCGTTTTTCGGTTGCCATTGAACGTCCAAGGACCAGCTTTGGGCATACGGCAGCACGTTCTGTGAATCATAAGCGCCAAGAGTAAACGGATTATTTATTTTTGAGTTGCCGCTGACCAGGGCCGCCATATTCGGCACCGTGAAACTGGCCGGGTTTCCGCCAGGCGCGGTTGGGGCAGTGGCTCCAAATGGATTGGTCAAACTCAACGGTACTCCTACCGCCGGAGGGGTTAAAATCGCAACAAAAGGAAGCTCACGAGTTACGCCAAACGGTCCACCGTTGCCGTTCCCCGCGCCAGGTGACAAATAGCTGAAGAGCTCTCCGCGATCGTAATAGATTCCATAGCCGGCCCTGAATACAAGGTTCTTTACGAAAGAAGGACTCCAGGCAACTCCGAGTCTGGGAGCAAATCCCCACTGGCGTCCGGTCAATGTGGAATCGCTGGCTCCCGGAGTGGCAAAGTTCGGGTTATTTCCAGCTATGACAAGTCCAGTGTTAACAATCGTGTCCGTCGCCAGATTATATTTGTACTGAGTAGGATCAAAATTCTCGAGATTGCCGTGGCTTTCAACCAACGGACCGTTGTAGTCAAACCTCAATCCGAGAGTGAAACTTAGATTTGTTTTGAATTTGAAGTTATCCTGAACAAAGGCGCCGGCTTCATTGGTAATAAAGTAGCGGCTGCTGGCGCCGACGAAGAGCTGATTAAAAGTCGAGGTGTTACTGATTATTCCCTGAAGAAAATCGGTGAAGCTGTTGAAGTTCAGCTCACCAGTTTGATTATCGTTATTGACGACATTCATATAGCTTCTTGCCAGGTTTGCGCCGAAGGCGATGGTATGCCTGCCCCAAACCCAATTCAGGTTGTTGGTGATCGCAAAGTTATTCTGGAAAATACCAGCGTTATCGGAGATAGCACCCTGGCTCGGCCCGATCGAGAGGCTCTGATTCGTTGAGCTTGATCCTATCCGAACGCCCCTGATTGATAGTTGCGGGAAGATCGACGCTCCAAAAATGTTCATTCCCACGTCGCCGGGGGTTAGCGGCGAATCGTTATTACTGAAAACAATCTGGCGACCGAACGAGACTTTCTGTTCCCAGGTCAGACTCGGACTGAGGACGGTCGTATTATCTATACTCAATCCCTGCGCGCCTGACGCGAGTCTCTGAGTGAACCCGGCAAGGGCGTCCAATCCGAACGGGCTCACTGAAGGATCGGTCTGAAACGCATATTTGAACGCAATTCTATCCTTGGGGCTGAAATTATAGTCGATGTTGCCCCTGAACTGGTCCATCGTGAATGAAGCAGGCGCCTGCAATTGCGTATTGAATCTCAGCGTCCCAACATTGGCATCAGCGATCTGTGGAGTAGGTATCAAAAACTGTCCGTTCGGTAGTTTTGCATTCAGGATTGCGAGAGCAACAGGATCAATCTGATTCGCAGTAATAACTGTCGTGGTGTTATTAGATAAAGGCGCTCCCTTTGTAAATTCAGCAGCGAGCGTAGCCGCGCTTCTGTCATCAGTCAAAGCCGAGGGTACAGAGAACTGGGAGAGCCCCTGCAAGGCATCGCTTACACGAACGCCTTGATAGGATGCAAAGAAGAATAGCTTGTCCTTCATGATTGGACCACCCATCGTCCCTCCAAAGGTATTCCTGTGCAAAGGCGGAACTTTTTGTGTGATCGAGGGCGTGGCGTTAAAGAAAAATGGGGCAGCGTTAAAATCGCTGTTCTGCAGGTAGTCGTAGACTTGTCCGTGATATTCATTGGAGCCGGATTTCGTTATTACTTCAATCTGAGCTCCGCTGCGGTTACCCTGTGCCGCATCATACATCGATGTATTTACGCGCAATTCCTGAATCGTCTCCTGCGGAGGCGAGAGGATGCCTTGACCGATGGCGTCATAAACGGAAGTATTGGTCCGTGTAAGTCCGCCCGTAATCGATGTCTGACCGGTATTCAGCGTATTGCGGTTTTCTTCAACCTGACTGGACGATTTACCATTAAAAAGATTATTGGCGCTGACGCCATCAACAGAGAAGTTGTTGCTGGTATCGCGCTGTCCATTGGCATTGATGTTCATATTGCCCAGACCAGCATTGCTGTCTGCCCCGCCCAGAGGATCAGCATGGACGCCAGGCGCGAGCGTCGCCAACTGCGTAAAGCTCCCCGTTCCGAGCGGCAATGCCTGAATCGCCGAGGTGCTCAGAACATATCCATTGCTCGTGTCCGTTTCGTTCAACAGCGGGCTTGCGGTTACCGTGATAGTTTCGCTGGCGCCTCCAACCTGCAGCGAAGCCTTAAGTGTGGTAGTCCGATTCGCCTGTACGATTATGTCGGGGTATTCCTGAGTCTTGAATCCATCTTTAGCAAACGTGACTTTGTACGTCCCGATTTGCAGATCGGCAAAGCTGAAACGACCATTCTCATCTGATTTTGTCGTCTGCTGAAGATTCGTGGCGCGGTTGATAACTTTGATTTCGGCCTGAGGAACGACTGCTCCCGCCGCATCTGTAACCGTGCCGTTAAAACCGCCCAATAGCTGCTGCGCCAGAACGCCCAGCGGCAATAGCATCAATGTGATCAACGATAAGGAAACCAGCCTTATCGCAGACTTTCTGAGTTTTTGCATGAAGTCACACCTCTCCCTAAGCAGAGAAACTGTGAATCAGTCCTGAGCCAGGAAGGTTCATTCACAGTTCATCCGCGTTTTATTTTCAGGTTGTCACTCGGTAATAAAATGCATATCAGGAAATATGCAGACCAAGGCGGGATTGTAGATGCAACACGTCAAATCGCTGTTAGTGACCAGTCAAATCCGATCAACATGCGCGACTCTTTTCCGTAACATTTACGTAATACGGTCCAGAATGCAAATCGGGAGCGAACAATGCAATTGCTCGCTCCCGTGGGGGGCCGGAAGGTTCCGGCTTGCTGGGACAAAATCGATAAACAATCTCCTTAATGCACGTACATTAATTCGTAGATCAGGATGTGATAAATCATAACTGCGTAGTAGCAAACCAGCGCTATGCCCAGTCCCACTCGACTCAAATTTCGACGGCGCCAATAATAGAACAGAGCCAGTGCAATGGTTGTTAAACCTGTCTTTGCCAGAAAAAACGCGAAGACGCCATGATGCAGGAAAAAGTTCATAACCGGATTACCTTCCGTGGCAATTCCGTTCGTTATATGGTTGACGGTAGCCATTGCGTCAAAGGCCGACATCGAAAAGCAACAAAGCATCAACAATATCAATCTGATTTCGTTAATTCCGTTTGTGTGAATCAAGCCACCGCCGATTCTTTGCGTTGTCGTTGACATATTCCTTCTCCCGCTTTGGGCGACGTCTTTAGTTTGTTGCTTCCATATCAAGCAGTTGCCGAATTAATGGCAAGAGGCATTCCCTGGTGGGACTGACAACCAATATTGCTGAAAACAGACCACTTAACGGCGCTGCGTGGCTGATTCAGATTGTTACTGCTCAGAACGATCTGCGAGGTTGTTACATGTGGTTACAGGCAGGCGCAGGGATTACTCATCAGACGTAAGTCATTGATTGAGGCTAGCTTAGCAGCGGGGTACGAGAAAGGGTACTTCTACTTTTTCTCACAGCATCGTTGTCACCGAATCACTGCGGCACGTTAACTGAGAATGATTTCGCCAGCACATTCGCGCCGGTCACGCCCGTGTATCCGGCCTGAATTGATAATACGGTTGGCTGGCTGAACGTCGTTCTGATCTGGATTGTCAACGAATTGTTCCCTGCGACAATATTGCTGACCGCAACAGGATTAATACCATTCTTGACGGTAGCGGCAGGCGTAAAGGGCTGTAAATCCGCTGGAGTCAGATTCGTTCCGGTCAGCGTGACGTCATAGCCAATCAGAGTCGAGTTGTTAAAGACTTTTCTTGCAACGCCAACCGTAACCTTAGGACCGTTGACTGCAACACTGACCGGAGCCGATGGAGCAGTGCCGGGATTGACAACGCTAAGAAGCAGTGTCTTTGGCTGCGCGATCAACGCCTTTGGAATCGTTGCGGTCACGCTGTGTGACGAACCCGATCCAACTAAAACCTGGGTTTGATTATTGAGCGAGTCAGTGGCAAAAACCTGGGCACCAGCCAATATTGTGTTTCCGGTTAAGGTCACCAACAGATCATCCGTGCCAGCGTTTACCTGTTTTAGCGTGGTTGCGCCACGTTGAAATGAAAAGGTCGAAATCGTCGGCCCACCGGGCTTAACCGCGAAAGCTCCGCTGTTTGCGGATGCCTGTCCTCCGGCAGTATCGAATGCAACGACCTGGATCACATCATTTGTCGTACCGATCAGGTTTCCGGGAACTCGCCAGGAGAAGTTTCTAGAAAATCCAAACGCGTGGCCGATGTTTGTGAACGTCGCTCCGCCATTCGTCGACAAATTAATATCGAATCCAATCAGGCCGACATCATCGGTGGCGGACCATTTTATCGTGGTTGGAAGTCCGGCCCCGACCGAATTTCCAGTGGCAGGCTGCGTTACCTGAATCGCGGGAAGGGTGTTTGGCTGAGCGCTCAGAATAGCATCGGTCATATCGATGCTTCCGTGAACTATAGCGGTAACGATGATGTTGCCGTTTGGACTAATCGCAGAGCCGATGCTGGCCGCAACTGTGCCTGCTGTTCCTTGTATAAACGACCCGTTGGTCGCGACAACCGACAGATGCCCACCGTTGTCCGGGTTTTGGCCTGCAGGAATCAAGAAAGTTGAAAGTCCGGCCGCTCGTTCATCGCTGAAAGAGACTGCAGAGTTAACATTAAGAAACGAAGAATGGATTGCGGTAAAAACGATTTTCCCGGAATCAGCCAGATTATTACTCAGAAACACCGGCAAAAGCTGATCTGTCGAACCGGGAATCTGATCGCCTCTGGTAACCAAAAGAGATCTGACACCAGACGATATTGAGAACAAACCCGGATTGCTGAGAATCGTGGAATCATCAATTTGCTCGCCGCAGTCAAACGAAACCTGCTTGCCGACGTTGATACTCAAATCGGAAATAAAGTCAGCGCCTGCCGGAGGAACTGCAATCGCGGTAGCTGCGCCGGAACTAATCTGAAAAAGACCTAGTCCTCCTGTACTAGTCGATGCTTCGAATGCGACGTCATTTCCGTTGGTAGCCAATGTTTCCATTTGAACGAGTTTTGCGCCGCCAGTTCCAGGCGCCGCATCACCCGGATATGTAGGGGGGATGTCGGATGTAATCGCACCGTTGACTAACCGAGTAAAACTGCTGCCACTGGCCGAAAAAATCGAGCTATTGAACACTTTGTCTTTCGACTGATTTCCTGTGGCGCTATTATCAGCCAGAAAAACAATCGAGCCATTCGCTCCAAAGCCGGGGAACAGGGCAGCATTGACGACTTCACTGGGGCCTAAAGTCTGTCCGACAATCGCTAAAGGATTGGTAGTTCCCCCGGATGAAAGAAAAACGCCCATACTTGGGCCCCCACCCAGGTTGTAAGTACCTGTGAATGCCACGCGGTTGTTGTTGTCGATTACAGCATCTCCCAAACCAGTGAAAACTGTACCGGTACCAGGAGCCGTGCCTTTAATCATCGCCAATGGAGTGAGCGTTGCCCCCTGACTTAAGAAGAGTCCCGGCAGTCCTCCGACAATAGCGGCGGAAAAAACAATCGATCCGCTCGAATTAACCTTTGTATCGTGGAAATCAATCAGCGTAGGCGTGTTGGGCAGCGCCGTTTGATCGGTGACCCGGGATCCGCCAGTGGAAGTGAATACACCATCTATTTGTGAAGCGCCGCTGGCAGATTCGTTTGTAAACGCAATGGTGCCGCTGCTATTTATAGATAAACTGCGCGCTAGATTCGTTACTTCCGCTCCGCCAAGCGTCGCCAGGGTGAACGAATTGAACGGCCCTCCCGTCACGAGGTCTTTTGAAATAAGCGAGAGACTGGAGGCCGAGAAGTTAGTTAGAGTAAAAACGCCGGTACCAAATGGCAGACTGCTTTGCAGATTGGAAAACTTAGCTATAAATGCCAAATTCCCAGAATTGTTCCCCGCCAGACTTATAAATGCCGCGCCACCCACACCGTCGAAGATAAATCCAGCAGGAAGTCCGGGAACGGCATCCCCACTTTTTATTACGAGAGTGGGAGCCTGCGACGGTTGCGCGACGAATAAACCGGAATGGGGAGCGAAATCATTTGGATCTATGCTGAACTGGCCCGTATAGGCAAGTACATTACTGTCACTAAGGAATACTGGACCGATCAGGCCGTTATTCGTATAGACAGTTCCCGTAGTTGCTGTCTGCTGCGATGCCGCAATGGCGGTAACGTTTCCGTTAAACGCTTTGAATAACGCTGTGCCGGTCGTGGTGTTGGGATTCATAAATACTGCGGTAAACACAACCACGCCACTACTGTTTATACTGATTGCGGATTGCCCTGCAGGTGAGTTGGTGTTGTTTACCGAAGACAACTGGGTGAGATTATTGATGCCATTCACTACCTGTCCGCTTCGTGCGACTTCGTTCAGTTGATCGCCGGCGAACGTGAACACCGCAGTTCCCGACCCCAGCACGTTTCCATTGTTATCCACGGCATTGACAGTCGCATTAAACGCGATCAGTCCGTTCGAGCTTACCGCTATCGCACCGATATTTGTAAGAACGTCGCTTCCAACCTGCTGACCCGCAAGCGCCACCGGATAAACCGCGTTGCCCAGCACTCTGAAAACACCGCCTGTTGTAACTCCGCCTTCAATTGCGGCGGTGAATATCACACTGCCACCGGGGCTCTGGATCACGTCAAGAAACCCAAGAAAATGGCCGCCTCCAGTCAACGGAGCAAGCTGGTTTGCCAGCGCAAGCGGGGTCACAGTTGCTCCGCTCACTTTATAAACACCAGTTCCTAATCCAAAAGGCCCCGCGCCGGTAATGAAAGCAATGTCTCCGTTATCGTTGATTGCCGCATCGGGACCAAAATCGCCAAGGGTAAACTGCCCGGATACTGCGGAATTATTCGTTATGATGGGAACTAAATTAAATGTATCCGATCCTTTTTGTATTGCTGTTTGGGTAGCCGTGATGAGCTCCTGATTCAGCCTTGTAGCAACAGCATTGGTTTCGACTGTGCGTCGGTTTCGTTCAATCAGCGATACCAATCTTTGTGCATTCGCTCTACCGGAAAGCTGATCCACGTGAGCTTTCCTGAGCGCCTGAATCGCTTCCCTGGTAATGATGCTCGGATTTGATTGAGATGTCGTCGTATCAGGTGTTTTGGCTCTTCCTGGCTGAATGGAAGACGGATTTTGCCGGGACGGCTGTTGAGTTTTTCTCTGACCGGGCTGAGCGATTTGCTGACCGCTGGTTATAGAAACACAAATGATAAATAATACTAAGCCTGGGACTACAACACGCCACCGACGGCCGGCAAGCCGATACAAAGACAGAAGAGACGACATCAAACAATTCCCCCAGGTCTTCGCAGATAGTTTCGCGGGCAAAGAAGTCCGAAAACTGCTCAGACTATTATGATTAGTGCTATTCGACTCTATCGGCAGACGGTGCCCGACAGACTCATTTGATATAGGGAAAATTATACCAGTTAAGTGGATTCTGCAATGGCAACTCTATGAAAGCGGTGGATTATCGTTTTTCGTGCTTAACTGAAAAACAGCGGGCAGCGCCGAAACGCCAACCGCTGTTGGTAATCATTCGAATTGCCGATCAGTTTTTTACATCTGAACTGTTTTCTGCTTGGTTGCCACGTAGATGTCTGCACCAGCACCGCCTGCCGAAGGAAATACCATTGTACTGCCTGATGTTCTGACCTGGGCGAACCATGGTCTTTCCTTATAGCTCTCCAGTTGCCGCAGCTCTGCCTTTCTTCCGTGACCGATGACCACTCCGCCTCGTTCGACTTCGGCGAAGAACACACCCGATCTGCCGTCGTTCGGTATTTTGGTGAGCGCTTTCACTCCGCCGAGCGATTGGCGCGAACGCACTTCTTTTCCGGCGGGATCGTAGGAAATTAGTTCTTCCTTCGTGGCGACTACTATAGCTGCACGATCGCCGTTTACCGCAACGGCGTTCGGTAGGTCAATATGGTTGGTCATCTTGAACGCACGATCAAAGATATTGATTCCTCGATCTGTGAGGGCGATAAATCCCGCGCCTGCTCTCACAAGCGACTTCACCGATTGGCCGGTAAATCGGTTGTGACCACGATGGAAACGTTCGGCTTTGAAACTCAGCTCTTCAACTCCGAACGATCCGTACGCGAACACTTTCTGTGAATCGAACATTACGCCAGCCAAGCCCGGAATAAGCAGAGCCGCGCCATCGGTGATCATATGCGGCTTCGTTACATCGTATGCGTTGATGCCATGATCCGTTTTAACCGCCATAAAAGTGCGGCCTCCAACCTGACCCACCGCTACATCATGTGCCTGGCTGGCGAACGAAAACGATCCGCGAAACGCAAGTTCCGACTGATTCATCGAGATGATCTTGCTGCCTTTTGCCAGCGTTCCGCCTTTGCCTTCCCGAGTCAGACTCAAAGTTCGCCCTTGCTCCGGAGTGGTAAGGACAGAAAGATGCGCAATCGCGTTTACACTGGTGGCCGTGGCTATCTGCTGTTCGCCTATGTGCGCAGTCACTGTGTTGGCATCAGGCAGATTGTTGATTATGAATTGCCAGGCCTGTTTGGAGACCGCAACTTCGCCTTCCGGACCTGGATCGATCAGCCAATGCGGATCCCATTTGCCGCCCCAAATCTGTTCGCTGTTTACGCCAGCGCAAGTCGGACTAAGGGCGCCTTTATTGATCTGATCCTTTTCCGCTTGCGTCAGAGCGCTGAACGAACCAAGATTAACCACTCGTTTTCCAGCGCTGGTGTCCAGCCAGACATAACAGTTATATGGCTTCGAAGTATACGCAGCTTTGACTTTATTTTCCGGAATCGTGAATGTGAAATCCATGTAGCCGTCGTCAGTCATCTTGGCCGCCGTGAACTGATTGGCAGGATCAAGATTTGTGACGCCGTCAGGAGTCTTTTCCAATATGTACGGCTCGCCGCAAATAACAATCGGTATCGGCGTCGACTCGTTCGCATAAACGGACACGGTTGCAGAAACTGAGTAACCTTCCGACGGATCGCATTGATTATTAGCAGCCCACGTCCACTTGTTCACCACAACTCCAAGAGTCGGCGGAACCACGTCTGATGCCTTTGACAACGTGCCGGCAAATACTTGTCCCGGAATCGAACCGGTAACAGTATCAAGCGTCATCGAACCCAAACTCCCCAATGAAGGAATCTTAACGTCGATTACTCCCTGGACTTCAGCATCATGCGAAGTCGGGTCGACTTTGGTTAAAGTAATTCCGTTTTCCTGGTTCGGGATGCTATCTGAAATTGGCAGATTGCTGAGCTTATCCCAAACAAAGCCAAAAACCAGAGGTGGTATCAGGTCGGCAAACATTCCTCCCCAGAACTGGCCTTCCGTGAGGAAACCTCCCTGCATCAGTTTGATTCCGTTAGGACCGAAGAATAGCGTGTCTGCAAGAGCGCAGGCAAAGACGGCCAGTTTGTTCGAGCTTTGGTCTACTGCAAGGTCAACTCGCACTTTGTTCTTCGCTGCAAGCGACATTTTGAATGTAAACGTAAGATCCTCTCCCATATTTATCGAGATGAACAGGAAATCGCAGGCGTCGATGACTTCACCGTGAAGAGCTACGACTGCCTCATTGCCTAACCAAACACCAGCGGGTCCAGTTTCGATTTCGAATTTGCCTTGATCGATCATATCCTGGAGGGCTGCTGTTGCTATATTGCCCACGGTGTCAATGAAGGCCTGTCCGTCGATTACGACTGCCCAATCTTTGTTCGCTGGCACTTGCAGGAAAGTACCGGCGAAGAATTGATCCCAGAAAACGTTCGCGTCGAATTGTGTCGGTTCACCAACCGACATTCTGACCGCCAAGCGCGAGCCATCGGCTGTGGCTGAAATCTCCGCGCGAGTCGGCTGCGTATTGGAAAGAATCTGAGAAAAAGGCGACAGGTCGATTACCGAAGACTGTGGCCCTGGCATATTGGCCAGCACCGTGAACTTCAGCACGAATTCCTCTGCTGGCGTTAGACCCGGCGGTGGAATCAGGTCCAGATACTTCACTGTCACTGATGCACCGGTCGATTCGACATCGGCGCTCAGGATAAATCGAAGCGTGATAATCGGGGACAGTCCGCTCGCTTCTGATGTTCCGTCGTCCGGCGCGCTCTGCAATTCGCTGAATGATTTCAGCGCTACGGTTACCGGTTGCGAGATCATCAGTTCCGGAGCGTGATTCGGAAACTGCGTCACATTAAGAGCGGTGTCGTCGGAAATGTCGAAGTGATCAATATAAAAGGATTGTCCTCCTATGTTAATCGATTGGTCGATGCACAAGGTCTGGGATTTTAAGCCTGACCTCAATGATGTCAAAAGATTCTTAGAATTGATCTGAGTTTCAATGATCATAAACCTCCTCCTGTACTTTCAAGTGTTCTGTAAAATTGCCTCTTAGCGGCGACCAACAAAGTCCGGTAAAGCCAACGGACCGGTGTGTGAATCAAAGCACGGAAAAACGTGTAGTAAGTTGTTGACCGATTTACCGGTCTATGCGGCATTTATTGCTAATGACGCAGCGTTTGGTTAGGGTGAGCAGAAACGATAAGCGGGAAAAACTTCGTTCCTTTGAGGTTGGCTGAACGAACTCCTCTATATCGATGTACCTTCCGCGGTCCCTGTGAAATATCGGCCCCGGACGTATTCTTTGCCCAAGTCCGTTTTGTTATGACGTGGAAAATCGAGCTGTATTACCTTCGAATAGTAATAAGGGTAATGGAGATTCGAAAGGAAGGAAGGTGATAAGACCCAGATACCGGCGCGAACTTACCCTTCCGGCTGCCCAATATATTTCATCAGCACAATAGTTATATCGTCGTGCTGGTGTGAGCCTTCAGCGTGGGCAAAGACCGCGTCCACAACTTTGTTCACAATTGTCTTTGCAGGCAGCTCGCGATGCTCCTTCAGGATATTAACCAGACGATCTAGTCCGAATTCTTCGTGCGCTGAGTTGTGCGCTTCCGTTACGCCGTCGGTGTAAAGACAGAGCACATCACCTACCTTCAGACGTGTTTCCCGCTGTTCGAACGGAACATAATCAAATAGCCCGATCACTGTTCCGCCGGCCTCCATCAGATTCGCTTCACCTGTCGCACGCACCAGCACAGGAGGATTGTGACCGGCATTCGACCAGGTGAATTTACGCGTCTTAGCATTCAGCACACCATAAAAGAGCGTGATGTACATCGTGCTGCGAATGTCGCGGTAGATGCGGCGATTAGTGTTTTCGAATACTTCGGCCGGATTACGATTGGCGCGAGCTGCCGATCGAAGCGCGCTCCGCGACGCGGCCATTACCAATGCAGCCGATGCGCCTTTTCCCGAAACGTCCCCGACGATTATCGCAGTGTTCTGTTTGTCTAATGGCAAAAAGTCATAGTAGTCACCACCAAGTTCCGTCGCCGGCAAATAGAACGACGCGATTTCGTAACCCGGAATGTTCGGCGGCGAGTCGGGCATCATGCTCATCTGGACATCGCGAGCAAACCGCATCTGGGTTTCCATTCGCTGCTCGCGACGCAGGAGCTCACCATAAAGACGCGCGTTCTCCAGAGCGCTCGCCACCTGATTACCAAGCGTCGTCATCGTCCTCAGGTGCTCCGGCGTGAAGTAATCCGGCTCACTGCTCTCCAGCGCAATAACACCGACGACACGGTCCTTTGATAACAGCGGAATGCTCATCTGCGAATATAGCGTTTCCCCACTCGCAGTCGGAACGGGCACATGCTGTAACTCGCTGGAAACATCCGATGTGATAAACGCCTGTTTTGTGGCCAGGGCGCGGCCAATCAGGCCTTGTCCGCTGGGGATTCGGTTGTGACGTTTCAGTATCTTTGGAGCGTAACCGGCCCCAGCCTCAAGCAACAGATCCCCTGTCATCTGATCAACCCGGAATATCGCGAAGGCATCATAATCGATTACCTTCTTAACCAGTTGAGGCAGCTTTCGCAACAGCTCGTCAGGATCTAGCGTCGAGCTCAGGTCCTGTCCAACTTCGTAGAGCAGGTTTTTCACAAGCGCCGCACGACGGAGCTGTTCATACAACAGCGAATTCTCCAGCGCAATCGCAATCTGGTTGGCCAAAATCGTCAGGACGCGCTCGTGCTCGACTGTGAAATAGTTGTAATGCGTGCTCTCCATCGCCAGGACGCCCAACACGCGGCCATGGTTGATTAATGGGATAGCGATTTCCGACCGCGGCGGTTCACCTTCACCGTGCTCTACCAGGAAATTCCGCGGGTCGCGTGACACATCACCGACGATTATGGCTTTTCGTTCACGAACTGCCGCACCGACGATGCTGTTATCGAGAGGCAGAACCGAATGCTCAGCGACGGCAGCCGGGTCGTAGCCGATGCTCAGTTTCCAAAGCAGACCGCCTTTCGCCTCGTCCAGAATCAAGACATTAAAGAAGCTGAAATCGATTACCTTCTTGACGATTTCCGCGATGCGATCAAGAAGCCGATCAAGTTCAAGTATCGAGACAACTTCGGTGCTCAGCTCGTTAAGTACGTCCTGTAGCTCTATCGTTCGCCGGCTGCGTTCTTTCGCCAGCAAAGTCGCCAATGCCGCAGCGGTCCGTCGCGCCAGCACCTCCAGATCGCGGCGATCATCGGCGGAAAAAGGCCGTTCTGCAATTACTTCCAGCACGCCAAGGATACTTTCGCCTTCACTGAGCGGCATTGCGGCATACGCCCGAAGTCCATAACGCGCGGCCAGCTCTCTGTGATGAAGGCTGCTATCGTTTTCCAGATTGCTGAGGATTATGGGCTCGCCATTTACGGCAGATTGCCCAATCTTAAAGACTCCCAGGGGAATTCGATGGGCGATATTGTCGACGACGTCGGACGATTGTTCTGCCAGCAGATGCAGACACTGGTCGCGCTCGGGACACATGGGCGCCATCGCGCAGTTCTCGCATAGGTCGCCGGGACGCACGACCCACAAGCGGACCAGAGCGGCATTCAAGCGCTCGACGGCAGCAGCCAGAGCCACGGCTGCAATACTCTCGATGTCCTCCGTCGTACAATCTTCAAGTTCTTTTTGCACGGCCACGTTCATAACTTTCTCGGTTACGATTAGGGTAAACCGAACCTCTACAAACTGTTCAGCTTACCATAGGAAGCTTACGAATTAGAAACCTGTTTGTTCGGCCGCACTACTGTTGATACTGCAACCGACGGGAAATTGTTTCCGAAGGGTTTCGATGCGGAATGACTGGTGCGTTCATCAAGAGCCTGTGACCGTGACACCACAGCTTCAATGAAATGAACCTGTGACATTCAGGTGTCACAGCGGAAACGACAGAAAACACAGAATTTATCTGACTGTGACAGGTGTGACACCAGTTGGCCGAACTCGATTTACAGCGATCAGGCGTGGGCGGGCATTCCGGTTGTGAGCAAAAAAAGGACGGCTTGCAGATAGACACACGGCGCTGGAAGATGAAAGGTCTTACTCGGAGGTTACCAAGACGGAGGAGGTACTCCCGAAACATCCGCACCATGTGTCTATCTGCAAGCCGTCAGAGTTTTCCCCCATTAGAGTGCAAGGAGCAAAGGCACAACCTGTACCGACCAACCGGGAGCTCTTCACTAAGCGTCGCTACAGCCGGTACAAGGAAAAAAGGAAACGTAACGGCACAGAAATATCTTCAAATATCTAACCCATATTGGCCAACATTGGCCTACGTTGGTGAAACGCGCAATAATCTCACTGCTGAACGTTAGTTTTCGGAGCAATATATATGCCAGTTTCGGGCCTGTTGTCTTAAATATAAGTATCTATTAGATCAATAACATACGCCAATTTTTGTCAGTCTCGATAAAGGTTTTTTATTGTATGCATAATGGACAGGAAAGTTAATCATTCGTATAGATAGGGAACAAATCGGTGGATATTCTGGAATCAAACAGGCGGGAATTTTTTGAAATCATTCGTGATGATCTGCATATTTGATCATCGTGACCTGGTTTCCCCGGTCGTTGTAGTGCGTTTCATCCATTAAATGCTTGATTAATAAGACGCCGCGGCCACCGGGCTGTAGCAGGTTGTCCGGCAGTGTGGGGTCGGGCACGTGCGACGAATCAAAGCCTTCACCCTGATCGCTGATCGTAAACCGTACCACATGGCTGTCCATATCGGCGGTGATCTGAACCCGCTTGTTCGGATCATTTTTATGGCCGTGGCGAATTGCGTTCGAAATCGCTTCGTTTAGTGCCACATAGATATTCGAATGGTGAGGCTCTATCGTTCCGAATTCAGGAAGGTGCTTCATTACGTAAGAGAGCACACCATGCATGTAGCGTGTTTCACTGGGAATGCTGAACTCCAGATGCTGCGAAAGAAACGGAAGTACAGGGTGGTAATCGTCTGAATCTTCGATTATGTCAGCTATTTTGCTACCTTGCCCCACGTTAATAGAGTCCTCTTTGAGAATGGGATCAGCAACA
The DNA here is from genome assembly GCA_035652355.1 of Blastocatellia bacterium. Classification (GTDB taxonomy): domain Bacteria; phylum Acidobacteriota; class Blastocatellia; order DASRDY01; family DASRDY01; genus DASRDY01. Next base: position 25,524 of record DASRDY010000238.1, on the reverse strand, counting down.
CTGGTCATCCGAAGTGTCCGACTGCGCCTTCTCATATTGCTCCTGGTCCTTTGAAAATCGAGACGAAAACCTACATTTCCTGTAGTGCCACAAAACGGACCAGCCTCTATTACCACTCCTTGAGCATTGTAGCGAAAGCCGACGCAGATTTACAAGTAACATAGCATCGAGGACCTTCCGCGTTCGATCAAAAACGTCAAAATTATTATCGGAAATCCTGGAAAGAATCCACCAACCACGACCAAAATATCCACGACCAAAATATCCATGACGGGGTTGTCGCAGACTATACACACTATTTATTTGCGGTGAAAAAGTCTGTAATTCGTATATAATATTTAATCTAAGCTAAATAATTAGGTTCGGGCTTCACCGGCGAGGAAAATCGCGGTAACGGGAAGCCATGCAGGCCATAACGAGGCAGCGGTCTGGCCAAAACCTCTTTGTTCCGAGGTTAGAAGAATCTGATCCTGTCATTGATCCCGTTTATGATTTCGGATCAGACAGGACCGACACGGCTCTTTCTTCGAAGGTCAGTATTTCTTCTAAAGACCAGGATCAAACGAATGTCAGAACTCCAGAGGCGCAAAGCACTATCGGCGCTTTTCGGAAGTCTTAATGATTGCGCGCGTTGGGGCCGATGTGACATTCAGAGAAAGAATTTGTCCATAATTGCAGGCACAAAACATTAGATGCAGGGTCGATTCTTCACATTTTGTCGAAGGTAGTTTTAAAGAGGGATACGGCTATGAGGAGCAGACTGTTAAGGTCAGTAGGTATCGCACTCGCAGTTGCCGTTCTGTCGGTTGTTTCTGTAAGTGCATTTCAGGGTAAAGGTTATTCGATTCAGATTGGCTCGACGCAAGTTGAAGACAACGCCAGGGCGGAAGTCGCGCGAATGAAGCGGCACGATCAGACCGCATACTACGTCAAAGCGGACATTCCTGACAAAGGAACGTACTACAGAATCCGCGTCGGCAGATTCGCAAGCCTTGAAGCAGCGCGCACCCAGGCGGAACTGATGCGTCGCAGCAATGTAATTCACGATTTTCTGGTCACGTCGTTTGAGGGCCCCAGCACGATGGCATTCACCAATACTGCGTATGGCAGCACGGAACAGGCCATCGCCGTCGTTAAGAAAACGGTTCCGGATGCAACCGCGCCTGTTTCAAAGAAACAGCCGGCTGTGATCTCGAATCGATCCACGACTGCTTCTGTTGTGCCGCCTCCGACCCGCACCGACAAGACAAATACGTCGAAGACGACAATGGACAAGCCTGTGTCCATCAATCCGGCGCCGGAAACCAAAACCAATACAACAGTAGCGACGAACAATACTGTAGTCACCGGCGACGTCGCAACTTCAAAGATGAATGTTCCGTCACTCTCGGCTTCAAGCGTTAAACCGAGCGGATTGTGGGAATCGCAGCTCAGCCTGACGAACCAGACATTGCGCAAAGTCTTCTTTGTAACCGATCGTTGCGGATGGGTCGTCGGCGATGGCGGAACGATCCTTCACACCGAAAATGCCGGACGCACGTGGCAGCGACAGTTGAGCGGCGTAGCAATCAATTTGACCGACGTCTTTTTCAGAAATGAGACAACGGGATGGGCGCTTGGTGGTGGGACACACGGTGCGGATTTGCGCGATTTGCAAAACCCCGACGAGATGGTTCTGTTGCACACCGCGGATGGCGGCAAAACGTGGGAACGCCAGTCAGGCGTGAACGCATTGGCAGTCTATTTCGTCACGCCAAAGCAGGGATGGCTGGTCGGCAATTACGGCGAAGTATCGCGAACCAATGACGGCGGCAAGACGTGGCAGAAGGTCGCGAAAGCAGAAGAGATTCTGGGCGGAGCGCCGCAATCTTCGGATTTCGTATTTGCGTTCACCGGCGTGACATTTATCAATGACCAGGAAGGCTGGTTGATCGGCAATAATTACGGCGATTCCACCGCGTATGTCGGCGGTCTATTCCATACCAAAGACGGTGGCAAAACGTGGCAGAGGATCCAGTTGAGCATCACCGGCAAAGAGACTGCAGTTGCGGGCGCTTTGCGCGATGTTCATTTTACTGACTCTACGCACGGCGTTGTTTCGGCTGAACTGCAGTCCGGCGCGAATAAGAAAGCTATGGTGCTGCGAACGGCGGATGGCGGACAAACCTGGCAGGAACAACCCATGCAGGTCGATGGATTGGCAGCGCTTTACATGCTGGATACGAAAATCGGCTGGGGAGCTGGAATCCTGAGCGACACCAGGTCCGGTGCGTTGTTATCGACAACCGACGGCGGAGTCTCCTGGAACGAAGAGTTCAAATCAAACGCAGCGCTTTACAGCGTACATTTCCCAAGTCCGCTTGAAGGCTGGGCAGTAGGAGCAAAAGGAACGATCCTTCATTTCAGAGGGAGCGCAAAAGCCGCACCCGGAAGCAATTAAAAGATCAAAAAAAGAAACAGATACACGGTGACGCGGAGAATCGGGGATTCCTTTCTTCGCGTCACCGTGTCTCAGTTTCCCCGCGTCTTCTTTATCCTTTCTTAAGAACGACCTCGCTGCCATCCTCCCTGAGGACTCTTTTCAATTGAGCATCGTGATACATCGCGCCGGGCAGCTCCATTTTATAGTATCCCTCCTGCGAGGGACCGATCGTCCTGTTTGCTTTTTCGTCCGGAGCGCCGGGCTTTGAGGGAGCATTGCCCTCGTAAATCGGTATCAGCCTTGTTTCAGCCAATTTTCCATTCGCCAACGAGACGGAAACCTCTGCGTAGATATTTTCAAGAGGTTGGCCGCCCTGATCGATGTTGCGTACTTTACCATCGATAAACAGAGTAGGTCCGGCAAGAGCTACTTTCTGTACTGCTTCTATCTTTGGCGATTCGGCGATCTTTTCTTCCCTGGCAGCTTTCCCGCTGACTCGGTCGAAAGCGCCGACAATCGCATCATGAAATACCGGCACCTTCTCCCAACCTATGACGAAAATAATTATCACGGCGACCAGCAGCATAAGCAGAGTCACGCGAGCGGACCTGCTCTGCCGTCTTTGTACTTCCGTTAACGAGCCGAAGACTTCGGTTTCTACTACTGGCTGACGCGATATTCGCGGAGGTTCGCCTACGGCGTGCGCGGCCGGTATTGGCTCTGGCTGTGGTGGTGGCGGCGGCTCTGGTCGCGGGGTCAAGGGCGCCGCAGGGGAGAAGACTCTGGGTGAACTCAGCGGTCGTCTGCCGGACGGCGGTAGTTCTTCTCGCAGAGGCGAAGATACATCGCGCGGCGGCAACGGTGGCGGCGGTTCAGGTAGCATGCTCGATTCCGGTCTGGTTCTTACCGGCTCAGGAGTGGGAATAGTTTCAATCGGCGGCGGAGGCGCCGACACAATTCGTTTCTCGACGGGCCTCTCGACTGGCGAGGCGGCGCGCAAACTGGCGCTGGGTTCAGGCACAGGAATCGGAGCAACCGGAAGCTCAACTTTTGGCTCCACCCTTGGCGGCTCGACGCTTCGCGGCGCTCGGGGTTCAGATGCCACTTGCGGTGCTGCTCGGAGCGGCCCACCTCCGATGTGAAGAGTCGAAAGTTCATCTTCGGTTGGTTCGGGACTCTTCAAGAAACTGCGATAAGCAATAATAATGATCGCGATGATCAGAACAATTATCGCGCCGAATATAACGAAGATTTTGATGGGAATACCGGTTTGCAGAATCCAGACAAAGAATCCTAAGGTCATAAGCTCTCCAAATGCGGCCAGTCGGTCAAACCAACATTATAGCACCCGCATAAGATACGGAAGGTATCCAGAGCCAGGATGACCTGATTGCGCACGTTATATCTGATTTTTCTCGTTCAGGCGACGCCATATTTTTTCGGGAGTAAAAGGCAGGTCACGGATTCGAATTCCAATCGCGTTATATATAGCGTTCGCAATCGCCGGAGCGGGACCATTGATGGGGATTTCGGCTACAGCTTTTGCTCCGAATGGACCGGTCGGTTCGTAAGTTCGAACAAGTATTCCTTCCAGCTCGGGCATATCGACGGCAGTATAAATATTGTAGTCGCGGAAACTGGTGTGCAGCATTCGGCCGTTTTCGTCAAAAGGCATAGATTCCGAAGTCGCATATCCCAGCGACTGTGTAGCTGCCCCTTCGATCTGACCTTCAGCCATCTGCGGGTTAATTGCAACGCCACAATCGATCGCTTCGACCAGTTTCACAACTCGCATCAGACCGGTTTCGGTATCGACTTCGACTTCGGAGAAAACGGCTGCAAACGGCGGCGGCGATTCATAAGACATGTGTGAAGCCATCGCCATGATCTGGAATTGCTCGCGTTGATAAAGCGTGCTCAGACAAATTTCTGCATACGAGATGCTTTCGCCCGACGGCGCGATTACGCGGCTATTTTCAGTTGTCAGCTCGCTTGCATCTACCTCGAGTAATTTGCTGGCAACTCGCAAAATCTGCTGGCGCACGTCCTCGGCCGCCCGCTGGACCGCACCGCCGGAAATATATGTTGTTGACGACGCGTATGCGCCGGTATCAAACGGAGTCATGTCGGTATCGGCCGAATGAATGATGATTTGATTTGTATCAACACTGAGCGTTTCAGCCGCGATTTGGGCCAGAACCGTATCCGCGCCTGTTCCCAAATCTGTTGCTCCGGTCAGCAGGTTAAAGCTGCCATCTTCGTTCATTTTGATTGAAGAGGCGCCCATGTCTATTCCAGGAATACCTGAAGCCTGCATGCAAATAATCATTCCGACGCCGCGGCGAACATGACCCTCATCCCGCGCACCGGCCTTGCCGGTGCGTCTTTTCTCATCCCATCCGATTGCGGCTTTGCCTTTGTCGATGCATTCCCCGATTCCGCAGGTCCTGATGATTTGCGGATAACCGTGACCGCCTTCGCCGAGGACTTCGGACATCGGAGGCTCTTCGCCTTCTTTGATCATGTTGAGGAGGCGAAATTCGATTGGATCCATGCCGATCGCGTCCGCCAGTTCATCCATATGCGATTCGAGCGCAAAAAATCCTTGCGGCGCCCCGTATCCGCGAAAAGCGCCCGCCACCAGCAGATTTGTGTAAACCGCAGTAGCCTCGAATCTGACATTCGGGCATTTATAAAGCGAGAGCGCGCGACTGCCGGTTACTGACATTACCGTCAGAGCATGCGTGCCATAAGCGCCTGTGTTTTCCAGGATGCTCATCTTCATTGAAGTGAGCGTTCCGTCTTTTGTAACTCCGGTCTTGAAGCGAACAATCTGCGGATGGCGTGCGCGAGCCGCGGTCAATTCTTCTTCCCTGGTAAATTCCAGTCTGACTGGCCGGCCCGTGCGTAGCGTCATCATTCCGCATAGATCTTCAATCAGAATTTCCTGTTTGCCGCCAAACCCGCCACCGATGCGCGGTTTCGTAACCCGGATTCTTTTAATTGGAATACCAAGCAGCGGCGCGATTATGCGGCGTACGTGAAATGGCACCTGGGTGCTGGTGCGCACCTGAAGACGATTATCTTCATCAAGCCAGGTAATTGCGATGTGCGGCTCAATCGATGCTTGTTGCTGGTAAGGGACGCGATATTCCTGATCTAGAACCACATCTGCTTGTTTGTATCCAACCTCGATGTCGCCGAGATCGGCTTCGGTATGCGCGGCGATATTCCGAGCGGGTGAAAACGCGCCTTTGATATCGGCTTCATCATGAATGACGGGCGCGCCTTCGCGCATTGACTGTTCCGGATCGAAGATTGCCGGCAATAACTCATACTGGACATCTATCAGTTGCAGAGCGCGTTCGGCGATTTCGATTGTCTCGGCCGCGACTGCGGCAACCCGGTCGCCGACAAATCGAACTTTCGTATCGAACATTACGGCGTCGTAAGGGGACGGCTCCGGCCAGCCTTGACCTGCGGTCGTGTAGCGAATATGCGGAACGTTTTCGTGAGTGAGCACACAGCGAACGCCGGGCAGGCTTTCGGCTTTGCTGGTATCGATCTTTTTGATAATGGCGTGAGCATGCGGGCTGTGAAGTATCTTTGCGTGAAGAGTACCCGGCATCGAGAAATCGTCTACAAACGTGCCTCGCCCAACGGCGAGTTTCACTGCGTCGACGCGGGGTTGTTTCTTTCCTACGTTTTTAAAATCAGTCGTCATTGCTGCAACTGTCAGTACCAGCTGCGGTACCGCAGCTGGTACTGACACTAACCACGATTCACTTCACTGACACTACTTTACCTTCTGTAATCTTCATCAGGTCCGATGGCGTCAGTTTAAAGACCGCATTGGGCGTACCGGCAGCGGCCCAGATTTCCTCGTATTTCAATAAATCTTCATCAACGAAGATTTCGATTTTCGTCGCGTGTCCGACCGGGGGAACTCCACCAATTGCAAAGCCTGTTTTCTCGCGGACAAAATCGGCATCCGCCTTTTCGATCGGTTCCTGAAACAGCTCGCCAATCTTCTGTTCGTTGACTCTGTTTGGTCCACTAGCAACAACCATAACAGGTCGTTTAGTCTGCGCTCCACGGAACACCAGCGATTTCACAATTTGTTCGACCTGGCACCCTACCGCCGCGGCGGCCTCTTTTGCCGTGCGGGCTGAGGCCGGAAGCTCAATCACCTCGCACTTCAGCTCAAAGCGTTCCAATGCATCCTGAACTTTTCTTGCGCTCGGGCTTAATTCGGTTGCCATAAAATTATTCAGTAGTCAGAGCCTGCAATACCGCCTGCACAGGTTTTACGTAACCAGTGCAACGACAAAGTACTCCAGCCAACACGTCACGGACATCCTCCTCGGTAATGATCTGCTTCTCTTTTGACAACGCGTAAGCCGCCAGAATCATTGCCGGCGTGCAATAACCGCACTGGATAGCTCCGCAATCGACAAACGCGCTCTGAAGCGGATGCAAATTATCGAAATCTCCGATCCCCTCCAAAGTCGTGATTGACGCGGCGCGCGCCTGCGCCGCCAGCATTATGCACGTGTTGCGGAGCTTGCCATTAACCAGGACAGCGCAGGCTCCGCACTCTCCGGTCTCGCAGCCGTGTTTGACGCTCCACAGTCCCTGTTCGCGCAGGAACTCGAGCAGTGAAGTATTGGGCTTCACGTCCGCTTCGCAGGATGATCCGTTAATATTGATGGTGATCTTCATACTAATTGTTTGCGTTAACACCGGACGCCGAAACGAGCGCGCGTCGAACCAGGACTTTGCTCATAGCTCGGCGATATTCTGCGCTCGCTTTGGTGTCAGAGAAGCACCGGACCTGCTGAAATACCATCTCAGCCGCTTCTCCGATCGCCTCTTCATGCATCTTGCGTCCCATCAAATGACCTTCGGCTAACAAGACCCTGTGCGGCAAACTCACTCCGGATCCGACCACTACCCTGGCGTGTTTGCAGATCGATCCATCGAAACTGAGCGCAACGGCAATACTGATAAATGGAATGCTGGATTCGATAATCGATAACTTCTCTATAGCAGTTTGAGAGCTTGTGACTGGTATCTCAATTTCTGTAATGATGCCGGCGTTCGAGCGTCTGGACTTATAGAACTGATCCAGACTTAGCGTGCGTGCGTTCTCACCCGAATCGGAGTCACTGATTCTTAGTCGCGCATCGAGAGCGAGTAAGGCAACCGGCAAAAGCGATTCAGGTTTTGCAGAAACAATTTCGCCAGCGATCGTTTTCGCGTTGCGTAACTGTCGAGAAACAGTCGTTTCTTTAGCGGCTTTTGCCAAGATTCCGTCTGCGATCCTTTTAAGATGTTCGTTTGAAGAAATCTCTTGTAGAGAAGTTGTGGCTCCTATTCTGATCGGGCCGTTCTCTTCACGAATATAACTGAGACCGAGATTATTTATGTCAACAACAACTTTGACGTTGTTGGCGGAAGCAAACAGATGAGTACCTCCGGCAAGCACAGCCGAGCCTGGATTCCGCAAAAGATTCAGCGCTTCGTCAAGCGTCGCGGGCCGATGATATTCTTCGATATTGCTCAGTACCGACATTTCGTCTTCCGATGAACAGTTTCAATCGATTGGGATTCTAATATTTATGTGGTCAACTTGGAACTTGAAAGTTGCCTGAAGTAAGGTGCGTTGACGTAATTCACTCGACTTTCATTGAGAACGCCGCGGCGAAATGCGTCCAGAATGTGATAATTTTTCATATCCAGAACATGGTTGACTCTTTCGGAATTCAGACAATTAATACTGCGGACTTTCCCACTCGAGTATTCCAACTCGATTTCAAGAACCCCGTCTGAGAACGTAGCTGAATCTGAATCAACAGATACTGTTAAGAGAAATTCTTTTGCCGCGATTCGACCTCGCACGCTATCTTTATGCCCGTCGCGCCACACCAGACATCCGTCAAGCGTGTTGTGTCTTTCAAATGCTTCACGTGTTCCAAAGAAACGCGGCTTTTCTATGTATGGCCCGCCGTCTTCGGGACAAAAGACATCGCAGTTGCCACATTCATTACAAAAGTCGGCAAAGTTCGCCAGTTGATGAGATTTGGCGATCTTGAAATGCCCGCCTTCTGTTTCCTTTACTCCGTCGCTGGTCAAAAGATAGTTGCGATATGAAATATCGACAGGATCGACTTCATATACGAAATTGGCATCGTTCGGACAGACGGGAACGCATTTGTCGCAGTTTATACAGTCGTAAAGATAGAGTTTCGAGCCTATCTTGCGGGGAACTGCACGATTTTTGACCGCTGCGTAGCGGGGGTCTTTTGTCGTTCTGTCAACGATGGTCGCCGTGTTCAGTCCGCCTGCTATCTTGACTGATTGATCGTAGATATTGCCAAATAAATCGGAGATCGTTTGTCGCAGATCCTGGTTTTCCACCGCCTCAAATAAATATTGGGCGCCGCCAAATTCCTTTGCTGTACAACCATCAAGGTCTGTATGGCCTTCTTTTAAATCCCTTGCTAGTGCAAGTCCGAATTGATCTGCGGCTACCTGCAATCGCCCGAACAATTCTGGACCGAGCGCGGCTCGGTAATCTGTGAGTTTAGCTCTGACAGCATCTACTGCACGATTAATTGCAGTTTCGCCATGTCCTTCTGATTTAATAACGAAATCCTTGATGTTGCTGATTCCAAGCGAGAGCATCTTGGCTTCCAGATTTTCGAGATACTTTGGTAATCTGGCGTAACCGCCTGGTCGCAATAGATCGGTGCAGGTCGTCACCGGAATGAAATTCATCGCGACGCAATTGGTAAAGTTCTGAGCATCGACGCCGGCAGAAAATGAGATTGGAATCGACGGTCCAACCGCCGCACGGAACTTCTCTACCAGGTTCAGTGTGATGACGTGGAGCGGCGCGCCTGACAGATACATTGTTTCGTCGCTAAAGAATGTTTTGTGGTTACTGACCACGAGCGTGTTGCTGAATTTGACTCCCAATTCCCTGCCGAGAGATTTCGCTGTTCTGCCAAGTCGATCGACAATTTCCAGCGCCTGGGGAAACTGAAGATCATTGTCAAAGAACTCCTGCCTGGTCGTTATTTCGGTGTAGCCAAGAACGTCGTGCAGCAGATGATCGACGACAGGCTTTGTCAGCAGGGTAGGATTCATCTTTATTATCATGTGAACGTCCATTTCGGTCAGCAGGAAATGGACTATGCGCTCGATCTCGTCCGCCGGGCAACCGTGAAAAGTCGAAAGAGTTATTGTGTCAGAGATGCGAGGATTGAATGGCCAGTCGCGGTATTTCGCGAATTCGTCAGGAATTTGGCGGCGAAGCTCGTCGATGATCGAACTTGCATCCTTCATGGACTCGACCCAGTTGCGAACGCGCTCGGTTTGTATGCCTTTCAGATCGTACCCGACACTCATGTCAAAAATGGCGTCCTGTTTGTGCAGTTGCGAATCGTCGAGACCTAAATAATTCTCTGCGAGAAGAATTTCCAGAACCATCGACGCGGAAACATATTCTCTTAATGAATGTTCCAGCTTCAGTTCCTGAGACCATTCTACGTTGTAGCCGACATTGGTGGCATCAATGCAGGGGCGGGGAATTTTCAGGTCATCCATTATTTGAACGGTTTTTAGTTCGATGATTCGCGAACCGGCAAGCCACGAAAGGACGATGTTCTGGACTAACTGATCCTGGGGTCCGGCTGCTGGTCCGACCGGATTGGCGGCGCGTTTGCCGTGAAAACTAACAGAGGTATCAAGGGCAGCGTTGCCGCGATAGAATTTCGCCACCGGCAGATCGAAGATTTGCCCGCGCTGTCGTTCGTAATAGATTCGCTTAAGCAGGTTCTCAAGCGGCGCTGGATAGAGCTCAGCCATTATTCGCCCTTGGAAATTCTAATTTCAGATTTGATCCGGTCTGAACGTTTGACGGTTCAAGCGGTTAAATGCAAATTAACAAGCCAGTCATACCAAGTCAAATAGATTAACAAGAGATTAATCAGCAGGGCTTTCACGGCACGCGGATTAGGAGCTAAGTTCATGACTTGTTGTGGCAATTTAGTTTTTTGCGCAAGACTGCCACAAATGCGCTGGTGCCGCAGGTCGTTGGTTAAAAGATTGGCCGAGTAAATCGAGGGGCGTAAATTGCTGTATTACTTCAGGTTGCGGGAACAACAGAAAAAAATCGAACTTTTTGAATATCGGCATAATGCTTGCACAAGAGCCTGTCGGTAACGGGTAATCCCGGCCACAGATTCTTGAAAGGACAGACAGGGTGAAGCAGTGGCGCAAGGTCACGGCTTCCAGTTTTGGTCCGGTGCCAATAGCACCTTAGGAGAAGGTGCTGGCGGTACAACTCAACTGCTGTAACGCATCAGGATCTAAAGTCTAAATTCACGATTCGGTAAGGAGACACAATGAACGCACGTAAAATGTTTGCAGTATTGACTCTGGTTGTCGCGATGTTCTTCACCGTCGCTGTCAGCGCACAGACCAAGACGGCCCCAAAGACTGGTTCTAAGACTTCGTCACAGAAGACTGACACCGGCACGAAGAAGTCGGGCGGTAAGAAAGGCCACAAGAAGAGCCACAAGAAGAGCCACCACAAGGGCGGCAAAAAGAGCAAGAAGAGCGGCGGCACCTCAACCCCGCCCCCGAAAAAGTCATAGTAAAGTTTTATCGTAATTCAAAAGCCGGACGAAACGACTACCGTCCGGCTTTTCTTTCTTAGCTTCTTTTTTATTTTGAGTCAGACGACCCACCTGGAAAGCCTTGCGCTAATCTGTTGCTTTGGCAGAGCGCCCACGATTCGATCAACTTCCTTGCCATCTTTCATTACAATCATTGTCGGAATGCTTCGAACACCAAATTTTGCCGCAGTGCGTTGGTTTTCATCGATATTGAGTTTTGCAATGCGAGCTCGACCGGCAAACTCTCCTGCAAGCTGATCAATGGCCGGAGCAATCGCTCTGCATGGTGGACACCACGGAGCCCAGAAATCGACAAGCACGGGCAAGGCTGACTGTTGTACTTCAGCGGCAAAGTTCGCGTCGGTGGCGGTAAAAGGATGAGGCTGGGCATTCAAAGGCGCTTTGCATCGGCCGCATATTGGCTCACGATTGTCGTTTGGCTCGACCGAGACCCTGTTAGTCGCGCCGCAGGAAGCGCATTTGATGAGCTCGACATCTGTTGCGGTAGCCATGGGGATTCCTCCTTCTTGTTCCTCCTGGAAGCGCAGGCATCTTGCCTGCTTAAACGGCGTTCACGTCACAAGGCACGCAGGTAAGGTGTCTGCGCTCCCACGTTCATGTTACACCTCTGGACAAGCCCCCGGTTCGCAAATCAGTGAAGCAAACTCCTTTGGTTCCTTGCTAGAATCTTTCTGTCATTAATAAATCAAAACGTTACGGGTGCTGTGATGTGGAGTCGATGGGTTCGGCGAATTCTGGTCTTCGGAGTGTGGATATTTGTCGGGCTCTACTTCTCGGTCCAGGTTTATCTGCAGCAGGTTTACGAGAAACAATCGATAACGCTGGCGCAGGCTCTTTTTAACGGATTGGTATTCTGGATTCTCTGGGCAATATTCTCACCCGTTATTATCTGGCTGGCCCGGAATTTCAGGATTACCAGAGAGCAGTGGTTTGACAGTCTGTTGTTTCATATTCCCACAGGCGTAATTTTTTCTATCGTTCACCTGATTATCGATGTCGTGATAACGTCCTTAATTCAACATGATACTCCACTGACTTTCGCATCTATGGTTGAGCGCAGCAGGCAGGTATTTTCCACCAGTTTCGCCTGGTGGAGCACGGTCTACTGGGCGATTCTGATTTCTATTCACGCGTTCGACTATTACCAGGATTATCAGAAAGGTCAGTTGCGTTCGTCGCAGCTTGAGGCAAAGCTGGCGCAGTCACAACTGCAGGCCCTGAAAATGCAATTGCAGCCGCACTTTCTGTTTAACACGTTGAATTCAATCTCGGCATTGCTCACTGAAGATATTGACGCAGCTGACAAAATGATTGCGCGACTGGGCGATTTTCTTCGATTGACCCTGGATGATTCAGGCTCGCAGGAGGTTACGCTGCAGAAGGAATTGGAATTCCTGGATTGTTATCTTGAAATCGAAAAGTTTCGTTTTCAGGACCGTTTAAACACTGAAATAACTGTACAGCCTGGAGTCTTGAACGCTCTGATTCCACACCTGGTACTGCAGCCAATCGTCGAGAACGCCATTAAACACGGCATCGCGCAGAGCGACCGGCCAGGTCAAATTCAGATAGCTGTGATACAAAGACGCAATTACCTGCAAATCGAGGTCAGGGACAGCGGCCCCGGGTTACCGACAAATGGCTCGAACAAAATCGCCAGGACTGAAGGGATAGGACTGGCGAATACGCGAGCACGCCTGCAACAACTGTACGGCGATGCGCAAAAGCTGGATATGTATAATGCCCCGGAAGGCGGTCTGATTGTGACACTGGAGATTCCATTCCAAACAGCAGGTAAAGCGGAGCTTGCCATGTCCGGAGCAATCAAATGATCGAACCAGGCAAAATCAAGGTTTTGATCGTCGATGACGAGCCGCTCGCGCGCCGCAAGATTCGAGGGCTTTTGAAAAATGATCCTGAGATAGAGGTTGTCGGCGAATGCAGTAACGGCAACGACGCTATCGCCAGCGTTAAAGCGCTGTCGCCGGATCTGCTGTTTCTCGACATTCAAATTCCGGAATTGGATGGAATTAAGGTATCAGAGGCGCTCGTCGGCAAAGACACACCGCAGGTAATATTCGTGACCGCTTACGATCAATATGCGGTCAGAGCATTTGAACTGCAGGCCCTGGATTTCCTGCTTAAGCCATACGACCGTGAAAGATTCGAGGCTGCATTGCGAAGGGCGAAAATCCGCATTCAAGAAAAGCAAACTCATACCCTTGGGCCTCAAATCCTCGCGTTGCTCAATCAATTACGCGAAAAACCAAAGTATCTCGAAAAGCTGGTGATCAAAGAAAGCAATCGCGTTTTCTTTATAAACACTTCGGATATCGATTGGATTGAGGCCCAGGGAAATTATGTTCGACTTCACATTGGCAAAGAGTCATATCTGCAAAGAGAGAATCTTGGCAATCTACTCGGCCAACTCGGTCCATCAAAGTTCCGCCGCATCCATCGATCAACTATAGTTAATATAGACCGAATACAGGAAATAAGATCGTGGATGTATGGCGATTATCACGTGATCCTGAAGGACGGAACGCAGCTTACGCTGAGCCGTTCATACCGCGACGAGCTCAACGAATTGCTCGGCCGATCATAAATCCCCCCAAGCGGCCCGCACCACTGCAACAGCGTTTCGTACCAAATTCTCTTGTACGTTGATACCAAAGGCCTTTTTGCGGCCTAGCACCGCCACATATATTCGCGATTAGTGTCTCAAGTGAGAGTTTGATGACAGTTCAGAGTACAAGCTTTAGCTTGGCTGTTTCCAAAGCAGCCGCCTGACTCTGAGCTTCGAAATAGCAGAAAGCACGAGCGACTATATGAAAGAGCAGCTATTCAAAACCAAGAGTCCCGATCAACTTTTAAAAGAGGCGGAAGCGCCCGACCGTAAGATGAAGCGCACGTTGACGGCCGTTGATCTCACCGCGCTGGGCATAGGCGCAATCATCGGCGCGGGAATATTTGCAATGACGGGGACGGCCGCGGCCGGACAGAGCTTTCAAAGCGCAATCGATACGCCGATTATGAATTACCTGTCGTCGTGGATATCGGGCGCTCCCGTGCAACTGGGACGGGCTGGAGCCGGCCCCGCGATCGTGATTTCGTTCATTGTCGCAGGACTGGTCTGCTCTTTTGCCGCACTTTGTTACGCAGAGATGGCTTCGATGATTCCGGTTTCGGGCAGCGCATATACATATTCATATGCGACGCTGGGTGAGTTTATCGCCTGGATCATCGGCTGGGATCTGATATTGGAATACGCCGTCGGCAATATAGCAGTCGCGGTCGGATGGTCGGAGTTCTTCACCAAGCTTCTTTATAACATTGCGCACATCAGGCTTCCGTTGTGGCTGGTGAAAGATTACGGCAGCGCGCAGATGATGATCGATAAAGCCGCAAAATTGGCTCAGTACCAGCAGGGGCAGTTGCAGCTTACAGGCAAAGAAGTAGATGATTTCACGCAGGCATCGCAGAACCTGACGATGTATTCCAGTGCTCACCTGCCATCGGTTTTCGGTCATTCGATTGCGATTAACGCTCCGGCGTTTGTCATCGTAGCCCTTGTTACAATCCTGTTGATAGTCGGGATTCGCGAGAGTGCGCGGTTCAACACGATGGCGGTGATTGTCAAAGTATTTGTCGTTGTCTTTTTCATAGCTCTTGGCGGGTTTTACGTCAGTCCAGTCAACTGGCATCCATTTATGCCGAATGGATTTCCAGGCTTAATGGGTGGAGCTGCAATAGTCTTTTTTGCGTATATTGGATTTGATGCGGTATCGACCACAGCCGAAGAGACGCGCAATCCTCAACGTGATCTGCCCATCGGCATGTTCGCGTCGTTGATTGTTTGTACCCTACTTTATATTGGATTGGCGGCAGTATTAACCGGTTTGAAGAAATACACCTCGTTTGCCGACGATCCAGCGGCGGTAACTACCGCAATCGCCGTAACCGGCAAGTCGTGGGCTGAAATCATAATTAGCGCTGGCGGTCTGGCCGGAGCGACCTCTGTCCTGCTGGTTATGCAACTCGGTCAGCCACGTATCTTTATGGCAATGGCGCGCGACGGCCTCTTGCCAAACTACTTTGCTCGAATTCATCCTAAATTCCGAACGCCTCATATAACCACTATCTGGACGGGAGTGTTTGTGGGAGTTGTAGCAATGATCGTAGATATCGGCTCTGCTGCGAATCTTACGAACATTGGGACAATGTTCGCGTTTTGTCTGGTCTGCGCTGGCGTCATTGTTTTGAGAAGAACTTCGCCCGGGCGGGTCCGCCCATTTAAATGCCCCGGAGTTCCCTACGTGCCAGCGTTAGGAATACTTTTGTGCTTCGTCCTGATGCTGAGCCTGCCAATAATGACCTGGATTCGGTTCTTTGTCTGGTTAGGAGCCGGTTTGGTTATCTACTTTCTTTATGGATATCGAAATAGCGAAGTAGCAAAAGCAGTGGAAGCGCCCGCAACCGGCGACTAGCCTAACGTGCAACGGCCTGCCAGCCTGTTGGTTGTCCAATTCGGCACCCACATCAGCCACAGACTGGCAGCCGGTGGTACTTCTTTGCTTACTTTCCCATAAGAATAAACCCCGTCTTAACAAGAATTTAAGCATGATCGGTTGATTTCAGCATAAAAATCCAGGGTTTTTCTCTTGACAAATTTAGAATTAGAATTATTCTAATTATCAAGATGGAAACGGGACAAAACATGAAACAGGAAGGCGTGATTCCCCTGACCAAACAACGGGAGGTCGTCTTGCAGGCGGTTCGTAACAGCGACGAGCATTTGACTGCTCGCGAAGTTTACGAAGCCGCCAGAATAATGCTGCCTTCAATCAGCTATGCGACCGTTTATAACTCGCTTCGCTATTTGAAGGATGCTGGACTTGTACTGGAAATCACCTTTGGAAATGGAGCAAGCCGATTCGACCGTGAGGTATCGCGGCACGATCACGCTCTTTGTTCAAAATGCGGCAAGTTGGTTGATTTCGATCTTCCCGAGACTGTGAACCTGATGCAGCCTGCCGGGCAATGCACCAGCTTTAAACCACAGTCGATCCATCTGACGCTTGTTGGTTTGTGTCCGAATTGTAGGACTGACTAAGATTTTGATTGTTAATTTTAATGGAGGAAAAATGGCAGATACAGCAACAGACAAGGCCATCGTCGGAAAACCGGCTCCGGATTTCGATATGGCTTCGACAAAAAACATTGCAAAGCTTAATGAAAACGTAAAGCTTTCTGATTACAAAGGCCGCTGGGTAGCGCTTGTGTTTTATCCATTGGACTTTACCTTTGTTTGCCCGACTGAATTGACGGCGTTCAGTGACCGTTACGAGGATTTCCAGGGAATCGGCTGCGACGTTATCGGAGTATCGACCGATTCTGCATATTCGCACCGAGCCTGGATTCAGACACCACGCGATAAAGGCGGAGTCGAAGGGTTGGCTTACCCGCTGGCAGCGGACTCAACCAAGCAGGTGTCGCGCGATTACGGCGTGTTGATCGAAGAGAAAGGTATCGCTTTGCGCGGACTGTTCCTGATCGATCCTGAAGGAATCCTGCGTTACAAGGTCGTTCACGATCTGAATATCGGTCGCTCGGTCGATGAGACTCTGCGAGTGATTCAGGCGTTGCAGACTGGCGGACTGTGTCAGGCTAACTGGCGTCCGGGTCAGGAAACCCTGAAGGTGGCGTAAGTAATTTGGAGTGCTGTGACTCGTCACAGCTTTGGCCTGAGCCGACTTGTCGGCTCAAAAAGGGAAGAATTACTTCCTTTAGCGGCGACAAGTGGCCGCATACCAAAGCGGTAACAAGTTACCGCACTCCATAGCTCGTTATTGAGGAATTTTTATGGCAATGAGAATTGGTACGGAGATGCCTTCACTGGAAGGCGCAACAGAGTGGGTAAATGGATCGGTCGAAGAAGCTTCGACGCTGGTTAAGGGACAACCAACGTTAATCCATTTCTGGTCGGTTAGCTGCGGCGTCTGCAAGGAAAATATGCCTCGCGTCAGCGAATGGCGCGAAAAGCGCAAAGACGAAGGATTGAGAGTGGTCGCCGTTCACATGCCGCGATATCCTGCAGACACTGACGTCGAAGTTGTCCGCAAGGCAATTGAAGAACACAAAATAATCGAACCGTGCGCGATCGATAATCAGCATTTGATTCGCGACGCTTTCAAGAACGAGCAGGGCTTTGTTCCCGCTTATTATCTGTTCGACGCGGAGGGTAAAATGCGCGGTTTCGCGGCCGGCGAACGAGGATTGGATATGTTGTCGGCATCGCTGGACAGGATGATGAATGCGGTTGCCCAATCGGCTTAAATCAGACTCGCAATGGAAAATACTCTAGTCGACTAATCCAATCCTCTGGGTCCGATGCAGACCAAACAAGAATTAAACCTTCAATTGCTTGGCCTATAGACAAGTCCTGGGAGATGAGAATAACTCCCGGACTTCTGGCTTCAGCAATAAACCTGAAGAAATGCCCTGGCATTGTTCTGAAATCGTGAGAGACTAGTACTCTGCTCTCGCTGGCGGCTTTGGCCAATACACTGGGATCAGCTAGACCAGGTAATCCAGCCTCATTTGAAGATTTGAAATCAATGGACGGCTCGCGCCTTCGAATCCCTTCGACAATAGGCTGATGAAGATCGGCGTCAGCCTGAAATTCTCACTGTTTGATGTGTGTATCGCGAGCTGCTTCTTCGAGTTTTTTATACAGCAATGGGTTCTGTTCACGCGCCTTTTGTCGCTGGGCTTCGAACTCTAACCTGCCCTGTTCAATATAGGCGTCGATCTCAGCCCGATTTTGAAGGTAAAACGCAGTCGCGCCGTTTATCTGCTCAATGCTGAGTTCCTGAAAGTTGTCGGCAATCGCTTGTGGCGATAAACCGTTCAAAAAATCGATCACAATAGAATCGAGAGAAATTCGGGTTCCCGCGATTCTATATGCGTCATCAATCTTCGTAACGAAATCGTTTGTCATAGGCTCGCCCTGAAATTGAGATCAAGTTTAACATATAAAATCCTTAAATCACTTCATTTACGGACAACACCGTGCACTTTATCAAAACCAGACGAACGCCCTAGCCAAAAATTCCGCGTCTGTGCTATCCTTACCGGCTTTAATCGTACTAATCATCGCGCATTTCAGGCGGTCGTCTTGCTCCGGTGCGCGGGAGTATAAGGAGTCATAACTCGATATGTCTACGAGCCAGAATGGCAGTGCCGGGAAAATAGCGCAGATCATCGGCCCAGTGATCGACGTTGAATTCGAGGAGGCTAATCTTCCCCCGATATTTCAGGCGCTTCGTGTAACCAGCGAGGGCTTCGATGTAGAAAAGCCCGTCAACATCATCGTCGAAGTCCAGCAGCACCTCGGTGAAGGTCGAGTCCGAACAGTGGCAATGGAGCCGACTGAAGGATTGGTCCGGGGCATGACGGTAACCGATACCGGTGGACCGATAACAGTTCCGGTGGGACGCGAAACCCTCGGTCGAGTGATGAATGTTATTGGTGAACCGGTAGATAATCTTGGGCCGGTGAACACCAAAAAACGCTACCCGATTCACCGTCACGCACCGTCATTTGAAGAGCAGTCGACAGAACAAAAGCTGCTGGAAACGGGCATCAAGGTCATCGATCTGATCCAGCCGTTTTTGAAAGGCGGAAAGATCGGTCTGTTCGGCGGCGCAGGCGTCGGCAAGACAGTGTTGATCATGGAATTGATCAACAACATTGCCAAAGGTCACGGCGGTTTCTCTGTGTTTGGTGGCGTGGGAGAGCGCACTCGCGAAGGTAACGACCTGTTGCGCGAAATGGTCGAGTCCGACGTTATCACGTATGGCAAGAATTTCGACAAGCACAAGTTTGCTATCGCCGAGGTCGATCGCAGCGCAATTAAGGATTCGAAGGTTGCATTGATCTACGGTCAGATGACAGAGCCGCCAGGAGCTCGCGCTCGCGTGGGATTGTCAGCGCTCACAGTAGCCGAATATTTCCGCGATGAAGAGAATCAGGACGTGCTGTTGTTTATCGACAACATTTTCCGGTTTACCCAGGCGGGTTCTGAAGTATCAGCATTGCTCGGTCGTATGCCTTCAGCCGTGGGTTATCAGCCGACGCTCTCGACCGAGATGGGCGAATTACAGGAACGAATCACTTCGACGAAGAAGGGCTCGATCACCTCGGTGCAGGCAGTATACGTGCCGGCAGACGACTTGACCGATCCGGCTCCCGCAACGACGTTCGCGCACCTGGACGCAACGACGGTGCTCTCGCGACAGATCGTCGAACTCGGTATTTATCCTGCGGTCGATCCACTCGCCTCGACTTCCCGAATTCTGGACCCTCAGGTAGTAGGTGAAGATCATTACAACACCGCCACCGACGTAAAACGACTGCTTCAGCGGTACAAGGAATTGCAGGACATCATTGCAATCCTTGGTATCGACGAGCTGAGCGAAGACGACAAACTGGTTGTGTCGCGAGCCCGTAAAGTGCAAAAGTTCCTCTCGCAACCGTTCTTCGTGGCTGAACAGTTTACTGGACTAAAAGGAAAGCTCGTCAAGCTTGCGGACACGCTTCGTGGTTTCCGCGAAATCGTAGACGGCAAACACGACGACCTTCCCGAGCAGGCTTTCTATCTCGTCGGCGGCATCGAAGAAGTGCTGGCGAAGGCTGAGAAGATGGCGAAAGAAGGCACGGCATAGTCGACCGAATCAATTAACGGAGCGCAGTCGCGGCGATTGCGCTCCATCCCGAAACAAAATGGCAGATAAACTAACCCTTGAAGTAGTCACACCCGAAAGACTCTTGTTCTCCGAGCCGGTTGATGAAGTTGTTGTTCCCGGACTGGACGGCGAGCTTGGCATCCTGCCTCACCACGCGGCGATGGTTTCGCGTCTGAGTCCGGCCGGAGTCTTAAAATATCGCAACGGTGACAGGACCGGACTGCTGAGTATTATCGGTGGCTTTGTCGAAGTCGCGAATGAGAAAGTCTCGGTTCTTGCCGAAGTCTCAGAACGTCCGCAAGATATCGATATCGAGCGCGCAAAAGTCGCACGCGACCGCGCACAGAAACGCCTCAGCGCGGCAGACCGTGATCCGGATATCGATATTAAACGCGCAGCAATTGCGTTGGAGCGTGCGATGATCCGTCTGCAAATTGCTGGTCAAACATCGCTGTGATTGCCTAAAGCAGACCTCGCCTGTGTTTCAGAGCAAACGTTCGATAGATGACAGGAGGAGCAAACGATTTGATCACGTTCAAGATCATCTGCTTGCTCTCTTAATCCGATCTGAAGCACTTCTGTTTGCCCCGAAAAACTGACCAGATGGCAGATCCGCGGTGGAATGAAAACGCGACCTGTAAACTGAATCTTTTTAAAACCAACTGAAGCGTCATCAACCGATCTATAAACCACCGTGACGGGTTTTCGACTGGAATAGGTCTCTAGTTGAATGTTGTGCCAGTGTGGTTTCTGGATGGCTTTCTCATCCGCCCACGACAATTGAACTCTCTGCGATTCCACGACCGGATTATGATTTTGTTGTTTTGACAACCAGAGTGCGGCCTGGTCTTCGGATGTAAAATTGATTTCGTTGTACTCAGCTTTCAGCTGGGGTACTACGATCTTGCGCAGGTGGCGAGCAGAATCGGCAAGGGCTTTTTCGACTTCGTCAAGTGGCACCACCAGCAAGTCACGGTCTAGATCTGTTGCTTCAGGCATTGTCTAACTTTCGTCGCCATTTGACAACAGATCGGTAAACGTCAATTGATTCTCGTCGACAAACGGCTCCTGATGATCGCCGGTGCGTTTGGCTCCGGACAATGCGTGACGAACGTCGCGCAAGTGGAATCTCAGGATTCTGTCAGTAACTCGGATATGAGGGATTTTGCCTGATCGGTAAAGCCGGTACACTGTGGCTTCGCTTACCTGCAGCACATCGGCAAGCTGTCGAGCCGTCAGGAATTCGGTTCTAGGTCTCTCCTGTTTTGTTTCCGTCATAGCGTCTCAATCGATCAGGCGTCCGATCGAAATCCTTCACCCTTCCTTCGGCGGCATGATCTGTATGTTGTGTTTGTCTGAAATTTCAAGAATCTTGTTCAGATCTTCTGGCATGCTCTTTACGTTTGAAGACATTTCTTCGTAAAAATGCTCGATACCGGCGGGATGCGTCCAGGTCAAATACCGCGCCGGAGCTCCCGATTTGTTTTGATAGCCGTGAACAGTTCCGCGCTGGAAATTGACGAGATGCCCCGGCGACGCGTTAATGGTCTCGCCATCCAGCCACATTTCCAACTCACCTTCCAAAAGATAAAACGCTTCGTCGAATCCATCGTGTTTATGATTCGGGACGACACTGCCCGGCATAACGGTCGCTTCAAACAACGACCAGGAATTGTTCGTATTCTCACCGACCGCTTTGCAGGTGAAAGGATCGCCCAGAATACTCAGTTTCTTTCCCTCGTTCGGTCCCCAAACTGATTTTCGTTTTTCCATCGTATTTCCTTTCTGGTCCGGATAGCCTCGCTGGATTTCGTCACTTGGACAATTTGAAGGCGACGGTCCGGATTTCCCCGGAATCTACGTCTAAATCCTTGGTGTCGGATTTGAATCCTTTCAGTGATGCAGTCAGTTTGTAATGCCCGGGCTCGCCTGGTAACTGGAACGCAAATTCACCAGCAGCGTTGGCTTGTCGCGTCAGTTTCAATTTCTTTCCTTCGTCGGTTCTTTCCAGGATAATAGTCGCACCAGCGAGCGAGAAGCCATCTTCGCTGTATACTTTGCCGCGAATCTTAGAGACGGATATTTCCTTCGACATGCGAACTGCTTTTATCTCGCTGCTCTTTCCAGCGGCGACCGTCACGGTTTTCTGCAGGGATAGGGTCGAATAGCCGTTCATCGTAAACGTAACCGCGTAATCGCCTGGAGGCAGCGAAAGCGAGAACCGTCCGTCCTCGGTCGAAGTAACCTCTTTCTCTTCCTGATTCGATCGGTTGGTCGCTTTTACCGTTACTCCGCCAAACGGTTTTCCGTCCTCGCGTTCGACTCTTCCTGTAATTGTGCCGTTCGGTTGTGACTGCGCAAATAAAGCGGAAGCGACAAGAAAAAATGTGAATATGAATGCGGCTAAAGTTCTCATTACTTAATCCAGTTTTTTGAAGTTGATGCTAACCCTAAGATTTCAGACAGATATTATGCTGATGGAAATAGATTTGCTACTATTCACAAAGCCCATCCACAATTGAATTCACTTTCAGGCATGGGCTGACAAACCGGATTTCATCCATTGAAAGCAGGATGGCTCTCCTGTAATCAGCTTGAAATCTGCCGTCAGCGATAGTGTACACGGAGCGAAAACGTGAAGGAAGCGCGAAAAGTAGTCCGAGCTTTACTGATAATCCTTCTCGTCTCATACCTGGGATTGGGGCAGGCACAGAAAACCGACAAACCGCAAAAATCAAGGGAAGATGCCCTGGAGCTGGAGTCTGATCTGGTTACCCTGGACATCGTAGCCACTGACGCCAAGGGAAATATCATTCGCGATTTGAAACGGGAAGACTTTCAGCTTTTACAGGATGACCAGCCGGAAAAGATCGAGTTTTTTGAAAAAGGTTTCCATCCTGAACAAAGGCCAATCGCCGCGGTTTTCGCTCTGGATATGTCAGGAAGCATCGAGCCTGGACTTGGTCAGGTTCAGGAGCAGCAGGCATCGGCACAGCAGTTTATGAAGCTGCTGGACAAGGATTCAGAATTCGCTGTTATCGCATTCAACAATGAAATTCACATTCTGCAGAATTTCACTAATGACGAGAAGCGCATAGCCAACGCATTCCGCAAAGCATCGGCCGTTGGAGGCTCGACTCGAATTTACGATGCGGTGGATCGTGCGATTACGATGTTGAAGAAAGTGCAAAACACCAGAGATGGCCGCCGACTGCGCCGCGTTGTGATCGTGGTAACAGACGGATACGACTCGTCAAGTATCATCGATCTTAAAGAACTCACCAGACGGGCGAACGACGCTAATGTGACGATATATAGCATAACGATTCCGAACTATCAGGGAATGCCGAATGGCCAGAAGCGCCGAGCGATGACGCTGCTGGATCTTTCAGAGTTGATACCGCACACGGGAGGCATGGATTATTCGGCCGATACCTACGATTTCAGTCCAATCTTCAAATCGATAAAAGAGGAAGTTGGCGCCAGTTACACTCTCGCCTTTTATCCTTCAGCGGGATCTCGTACCGACGGTAAGTTCCACACGCTGAACGTCAAAACCAATCGGCCGGGCATCATCCTTCGTTTGAGCAAACAGGGATTTCAGGGCGCTAACAAGTCGCATAGTTAGACTTATCTTAGAACAGCTGGAAAGAAGAATTTAAAAGCGAATATCAAAACGAAAAGACAGAGGATCAGAACCCACAAGACTGCACGCTCTTTGAGATAAGACAAGATCATAAAGTCTATCCTCAAGGTATTTCAGCGGTTATCCTTAATCTTCTGAAAAAATCTTCTGAAAAATCTTTTGAACTATTAAAGGCAACCGCTGTTCTCTCAACCGTCCTATAGTCACGCGCAACAACTCACTCGATTTATGGATGTGCAGATGTCACTGGACCGTTGTTATTCTTTTCCTGTTGCTTCTTCAGCTTCAACAGCCGCTTTACTTCCTTCGATCTTTTTCCAACTTGATAATCACCAAAATGCTGCGTTCTGTTTTTTCCAACTTCCCAGGAATAAGGCACAGGACCTACGGGCTGCATCCCAACTGGAAACATTGGTATAAATTGCATTTGACCCGGAGCCGGTGGATGCCACGGTTGTCCCTGAGCTGAGATTGTTATGGCTCCTAACGCCAGCACAGAGCAAACAGAAAGCGCGATAAATAATTTGCGAACTCGTTCCCTTCTCATTTGACCCTCCTTAACTCACATATCGAGGATGCTCGGATGATAAGAACGCAAATCATGATCCAAATGAAAAACGATTAGAGAAGGACAATTTTCTGACGAATGAATTGTTAGAAAGATTTTTTATCTGCCTACGTAGTATGGCGAAAGGCGGTCGCGCTCCCAGCCTTCGGGATCGATTCCGCGCTCGCCGATCCTGTTGCGATTGCCTATGCTGCCAATACCAGCAAGGTTGAAGGAGAAAGAGAATCGATTTTCAACGCGCAGACCAGCGTTAAATGTCTGATATCCGACTTCGATACCGCAGCACTGGCCCATATATCCGATGAAAGTCGACGATTGCAGAAGAGCGGGCAATGTTGGCTGGTTAATAACCGGCTGCTGTTCCACAAAATTGAAGTTCAGGCTGGTGCCACCGTACCATCCATGATTTCGGTTGCCGTAGATGAATGTTGCTCGGTATTGATTGCCTGAAAAAGTGCCGGGCTCAACTATGCCTCCTGGCAGAAACTGTCTTCTTACGTAATACCACGTCTGTTCGATTGTAAATCGCTCCGCAGTGTATCCTCCCGTTAGCGCGACGTCGCGGAACTGCCTTGTGTTTGTGTCGTAGTCAAATCGCACGTCAGCGAACATTGAGGAAATGGGTCTGACGCGCGCCTGAACGTTGATCGGTGAGAAGTGCCTGGGAACTCCGCTGGTACTGAAAGCGGTGAGTGTATCCAGAGGATAAAACTGATTTCGCTGCCCTGGTACTAATGCTCCGCCAAATGTGGGATCAAAAAAGTAGTACTGCGAAACTTTAATCGAAAGAACTTCCCGCGGCTGCGGAGTCTCGTTCGTAGTCGTGTTCGTTCGATTGGTGAAAAACCTGTTTACAATCGAGTATTCCAATTGACTGGTCCGCGCAACAGCATCCACATCGTCAAAGCGCGGCACGAATGCAAAGTTACTGAGACCATCGATTCTCCGATAAGTAATGTACGGCTCGATAACGTGAGTAAACTTACGGGATCCATCTTTGTTGCGATAAGTTTTGCCAATCACTGGCGGCCGGATATCGATTGCCAGTTCGGAATAGGTTCTCCACAAATCGTTCGGCGAAACCTGAGGATGTGCCAAAGGATTAAACAACGTGACGGCGGGATTGAACTGCGGCAACGATGGATTCAGTCTAGGATCATCCGCGGTTAATGCAAAATTGACGGGATTGAACACCGGAGCAGTCGGATCAATGCTGTCGCTGTAAAACGTTGAGCGGAATCCGAGGCTTGGTGTGATCGCAAAACCTGCGATAGACGGAAGCGGCACGGTCACCTTTGGAAAGAAATCCAGACGCTGCACGGCCGACGGTGTGCTGAAAATCGTTACGTCATTGACCTCTTCATCCCGGTGCATCGCGCTGGCCGACGAATCAAAACTGAAATAGACAGGCCACGAATGCGCGGGATCTTTCCAAA
>DASRDY010000237.1:0-30947 GCA_035652355.1 Blastocatellia bacterium | reverse complement strand
CTCTGCTAAAACAGGAAAAGACCTGTAAGAGAGGGATCAGGGCCAAACGTCTCAAGGCCAGCTGGCTGGACAGCTATCTCATAAAAGTCTTAACAACTTAAGATGCGTTTGCCCTGGGTATAGCAGGCTGCCATTCTGTTGCCGATTTCCGCAACTTATCGCGTATACAACCAAAACGCTGGCAGCCCGTTGTATGTCACTCAAATCTCAGCGCCAGCATGGGATTTATTCTCATCGCACGTCTCGCAGGTACGTAACACGCAAAGAGGGCAACGGCGATCAGTAATGCAGAGACTCCAGTGAAAGTAACCATATCGGTAACGCTGGTGCCATAAAGCAGGGATGACATTACACGGGACAACAGCAGCGCCCCGACCAGCCCAAGGACTTCTCCTATCACGGCCAGCGTCATACCTTGTCCGATCACCAGCTTCAAAATGCCCCCCTGCTGTGCGCCTAGCGCTATTCGAATTCCGATGTCGCGCGTGCTCTGCGTGACCATGTACGACAACACCGCATAAACCCCTATCGAGGCCAGGATCAACGCAAAAATCGCAAATGCACCGAGCATCAGGGTGGAAAATTGTTTTCGGGCGAGCGAGTTCGTCAGTCGCCGGTCCATTGTGCTGACGTCATAGACCGGCGCATCGGGCTCGATAGAATGGATGAGACTAACCATCGAATTAGCGACGCTCGATGGTTCGATCGAAGTCCGAGCGACCACATACATCGTGTTCGATGGAGCTTCTTTGCTTGAAAAGTAACTTACTATTCTGGTGTCGGCGTCCAGACCATACTGTTTTACCGTTCCAACAACTCCAATGACGATGTACCACTTGGAGTCAGGTCCGCCGAATCTGACTCGTTTCCCGACTGCGTCGCCGTTCGGCCAGAATTGATTGGCCATCTTCTCGTCGACGATGATAACCGGCGGAGAGTCCATCGTATCCGATTCAGAAAAGAAGCTGCCCTTCTTCAGGGGGATCTCCATGGTCTGAAAATAATCCGGACTGACAATTCGTTGGTCGCCCTGGATTTCGGGCGCGTTCGGCGGCGGAACGTAACCTTCAACTTCGAGACCTCCCCAACCGACGCTCGGCGTCAGCGGCAACGCTGTAACTTCTCCCTGACCTTTGACACCGGGCAAGTTCCTCAGCTTTTCGCTGAATTGATCGTAGAATTGAGCTGTCGCTTTTGGCTGACCGTTATATTTCGGACCGGCCAAAGATACTCGCATCGAAATCATGTGATCCGTGTTAAATCCCGGCGGAACGCTTTGAATTCGGATAAAACTCCGAATCAGCAATCCAGCGCCGACCAACAGCATTAACGAAAGCGCGACTTCGGCAATTACCAGCAGACTTCGCAGCACATCGTTTTTTATTGCCAATCCACTGCCGCCAGAGTTACGGCCGCCTTGTTTCAGCGCGGAATTCAAATCGACATTCGCTATCCGAAGCGCAGGGCCGATTCCGAAGATGATTCCAGTCAAAATAGAGATGCTCAAAGTAAAAGTCAGAACGCGGCCATCGATAGCGATGTCGTCCAGTCTGGGGATATTTCCGGGATTGATCACGCGGACTAGATACAAGGCGGCCGCCGCAATAGCCAATCCAGCAACTCCGCCAAGGATTCCCAGCAGCACGCTTTCAGTTAATAACTGCCGAATGATTCGTGTCCAGCTTGCTCCAAGAGATGCTCTGATAGCAATCTCTTTTTGCCTGCTGCTTGTTCGCACCAGCAGCAGGTTCGCAACATTTGCGCACGCGATCAATAACACCAGGGCAACCGCGCCCAGCAGCACAAGGATTGTTTGTCGAACATTCCCTACAACCTGCTCCAGCAAGGGAACGACGCTGATGGTAAATGTCGCGTCGCGCTGGTCGTCTTTTCGAATCCGAGCCGCAATGACGTCGACATCCGCCTGAGCCTGGCGCATTGTCACGCCGGGCTTAACACGAGCCATAATGTTGTAATTTTCATCACCACGGCGCTGGAGCAATGCGGCAGTCAATGGCATTGATGTGAAAATCTCCGCAGTGTCCAGTCCTCCCACTGTTGCCATCACTTCGCGATCTAATTTGAATTTGGGCTCTAACACACCGACAATCGTGTATGAGTTTCCATTCAACACGAGGCTGCGTCCGACAACATTCGGATCCGAACCATATAATCGAGCCCACGTTCCATAGGCGAGCAACGCAGTACTGGGCTTTCCCGGAACATCTTCATCAGGCAAAAAACTGCGCCCAAGCGACGCCTTAGCTCCGAGCATGTGAAGAAGACTGTAAGTGCACTGAACAACCTGGACTCTTTCCGGCTGATTTAATCCGGTCAGATTCGCGCTGCGCCCGATTGCAAGCGCCAGCTCTTCGAACGAGCTGCTTTGAGTCTTGATATCGTTAAACTGTCCCGGCGAGGGCCAGTCCTGGTCGATGCCGATTCCTGGCGAGCGAAGCCAAAGGATCGCCAATCTGTCAGGATCGGGAAAACTTAACGGTTTAAGAAGAAGCGCATTCGTTACGCTGAATATTGCGGTGTTAGCGCCGATGCCGATTGCCAGCGATATGACGATTACCAGGCTGAGTCCTGGACTTTTCCTCAACATTCGCGCGCCATAACTGATATCCTGAAACAATAATTCGAACCAGCTGCCCAGCGAAGGAGCACTCTCTTGGTTTGACATTACATTTCTCCATCTGTCATGCGGCGCTGATCGTTATGATTAAATCATTGCATTAATTTCTTGTCGAATCTTTTGTTTTAATCCGCCGTCATTTTCAGTGACCCGGGTTTATGGTATTCAAATAGGCATGGTTGTAGCTAATCAGGAAGAATTCGATCGCTATATTAACAGTCTTGTTAAATCAGAAAAACTTGGGCTGATGGTCGACATTGATGGAACGATCAGTCCGATTGCGCCCGCACCAGCCGTGGCCAGTGTCTCGCCGCGTTGCCATGAAGCCTTGTCAGTTTTATCGGAACGATTGCCGCTGACAGCAATAGTTACCGGTCGCGATATTCACGATGCGCGTCGAATGATCGACCTGCCGCGACTAATTTATATCGGCAATCACGGATTGGAAGAGTGGCGCGATGGCCAATCGATAATCCTGCCGCAAGCGGCGAGATTCGCGCATCGGATCCCTGACGCACTGCGCCGAGTCGAGTCGCAAGTTCACATCGACGGGATGATATTTGAAAATAAAGGAGTCACCGCTTCGATACACTATCGGTTGACTCCTGATCCGATTGCCGCCAGAAATCAGGTCATGACCGCCCTAGAGCCACTTGCGGATATATTCGATCTGAAGGTCACCGAAGGCGAAATGGTGATCGAGATCAAACCTCCAATCGATTACGACAAGGGCGACGCCGTGGAGCGCCTGGCGAATACACACAACCTGACCGGCGTTATCTTCCTCGGAGATGACAAGCCAGATGTCGGGGCATTCCAGGCTGTTCGTCGAATGCGCGAATCTGGTTTACCTGGGCTCGCAATTGTCGTAACACGCGATGAAACCCCCGAAGAAGTCACATCCGAAGCGGACTGGAAACTTAACACAGTGAGGGGGACCGAAGATTTTCTTTTCAATCTACTCGATGTTTACAAAATATAGTATTTCACGACAGAGGTCACAGCGTGGCACAACTACAACCGAAAAGTCATAACGCTTGCCAGGAAATTGTGGCCACACGGTTCTCTCTGTGCTCTCTCGGTCCCGCGGTTTCGAATTGCTTTTAGGCCGATGCCTGGCGCCCCCCCTGATCGATTCGGCGGATCTCAATCGTAGCGTTACCGCTGGCGCTTGCGATTCGCTCGGCCCAATACTCCGCTTCCACATCATCTTTGCAGTCAATAATATAATAACCGCCCAGAGCTTCTTTGGTCTCAGCAAACGGACCGTCAGTAATGCCGAATTTGCCGTTGCGCATCCGAAGCGTCCTGGCTGTGTTAGGTTTGCCCAATCCAGCGGCGGCTTTCAGGATTCCCTTTGACCTCGCCTCCGTCTGAATTTCCCGCATAATCTTCATGCAGGCTTCGATCGTTTCCTGGGACACAGTTTCGTACCCCTCAGTGTCGTGATAAATCAGAAACATATATTCCATAACAGTCTCCTTCATCAGAATTCGTATTGTAAGGCTTTTGGCAAAACCTACCACCTGATGGACTTCGCCATAACCTTTCATGTTCAGGTCGCCCAGGAAGTCCGGAATTCGACATTACGGACAAAAACTTTTCAAAGCTAACTTTTTTACATAAATATTTGTCACAGAATAATCACACATCTTCCAGGTCGTCGGTTTCAGCCGTGCAACAGGACAATCATCGATCAATGTCCCGGAAAGCGGTGCTGGGCTGGTAAAGGTCAAAAGAACTATTGCCACGTTAAAAATAAATGGGGTAGCGAAGAAAAGCTGGTCAACGAAACCACGCGCAAGATGTTCAAGATGATTTGCGGAATCCAACAAAGATTATTTTGACGGTAAGAACGCCGTATCCCGCTGGACTTGCCATCGAGGAAACCCGCGTCCTCCGATTCAGTAAAACACCCATCCTTACTCCGGACCTGCCTCATCTTCCTGTCTTAAGGATCACAGAGCCGTTACGGAAATATCAATTCCGCTTGACATTGCCGGGCGCATGATATATAACTCTTATATAAGATTTGTATAAGAATTGTTTAAGAGGCGGGGATGACAACTACAAAGGTCCGAACATTTTCGGCAACTGACCGCGATGTAGCGATGCTTGAGGCTGTCGCCCGATATCACGGACTGAACAAGAGCGCAACCATAGCCAGCCTGGTCCGTAAAGAGTTTTGGCGAATATTTCCCGAAGGCACGGAAGATATAAAGCCCGATCGCGGAGCAAAGGTGGAAAAGCGATGACCACACAATTATTCAATCTGACCATGGGTTCGGACATTAACGCTGATCTGAATAAACAGACACTAATCGACGAGATCAAAGATTTGGCTCGACAGCGAAACGCAATTATTCTGGCGCACAACTATCAAATGCCGGATGTTCAGGACATCGCGGATGTGACAGGAGACAGTCTCGGGCTGTCGCTGGAAGCTCAGAAAACCAATGCCGATCTGATAGTTTTTTGCGGAGTTCATTTCATGGCCGAGTCCGCAAAAATACTGAATCCTGAAAAGAAGGTTTTACTGCCGAATCTTTCCGCAGGTTGTTCGCTGGCAGATTCAATTACCGCCGAAAGTCTTGAAGACTGGAAACGACGCTATCCGGGTCATGATGTGGTGACCTACGTTAACTCTACTGCGGAAGTGAAAGCGCTGAGCGACATTTGTTGCACATCAGCAAACGCTGTTTCTGTCGTTCGCAGTCTGAAAAATGACAAGATCCTGTTCACGCCAGACAGAAATCTGGGCAACTGGGTTAAGAAACAGGTTCC
The DNA here is from genome assembly GCA_035652355.1 of Blastocatellia bacterium. Lineage (GTDB taxonomy): Bacteria > Acidobacteriota > Blastocatellia > DASRDY01 > DASRDY01 > DASRDY01. Next base: position 25,525 of record DASRDY010000237.1, on the reverse strand, counting down.
GGAAAAAGAGATCGTCATATACGACGGAGCGTGTCCCACGCACGACATCTTGCGCGGAGCGAACGTTGCCAAAGTCAGATCGGCCTTTCCTGATTCAATTGTAATTGCCCACCCCGAATGCCGGGAAGACATAATCGCCTTGGCCGACGAAGTTTGCTCGACGACTGCGATGATCGGCAAGATCGCGAAATATCCGAATACGAAGACATTCATCGTCGCCACGGAAAACGGCATCATTCATCAGATGAAACTGCGGTATCCTGGCAGGGAATTCATTCCGGCTGACGGTTGCATCGGCTGCCGATTGCATTGCCCATATATGAAAATGATTTCACTCGAGCACATTAAGCGTTCGCTCGTGGAAGGCAAGTTCGAGATCACGGTCGAAGATGATGTGATGGTGGGTGCAAGACGCGCGTTGGAGCGGATGCTTGCCGTCCCCAGGGACAATTAATTACAGCATTGTATCTTGAGATTATTCGCGGAATCGTGGCGTGGACTTTAGTCCGCGCAACTGTAATAGTTTCAAGCGAGAGGAAACCAGCCTTAACTTTTTCTTTGCGCTGGCAGGATTACGACTTGCGCGGACTAAAGTCCACGCCACGATTTCTGGCCAGCACGACTGAATAACGATTTAATCATATCCCTTAAAGCGGTAAGATAACCTTGTCTTGCCGATGATTTGGATCGGCCGATAATACTACTATATTCGCAGGTCAATCGAATGGCGGACTCTGAGATTATCTTGCGTCTGGTGCTTTCGTTTGTGTTCGGATGCCTTATTGGCGTCGAGCGCCAGTGGCATCACAAAAACGCAGGTCTGAAAACGAATACGCTGGTTGCAGTAGGCGCTTGTGCTTTTTCGTTAATTGCAGGTCTTGGATTCGGACCAGGACTAAATCTTTCGCAAGTCGCCGGAGGCGTCGTAACTGGAATAGGTTTTATCGGCGGCGGCGTCATACTTCGCCACGGCGGCAGTGTTCAGGGCGTGAATTCGGCGGCGACTTTGTGGGCGACGGCCAGCGTCGGTTTGAGTCTGGGTCTTGGTTATTATCACGTAGCTACGGTTGTTTTTATTCTCGTGCTTATTATCCAGTTTTTGATTCGATGGGCAGCCGGCAAAATCGATGCGTGGGTCGGGACCAGTCAGCAGAGTTATCCCTGCTTTCTGCGCGTTGCCGCCACAATTGATTCAATCGATCAGGCGCGCACGCTGTGGAAAGAGTTCTCAGCGAAATCCGAAGTCTCAACAATAAACTATAGGGAGCATAAGATCGATACATCGCAAATGGAGATGGAAGTCTCGTTCACGATCTGCGGACTGTCGACTACCGAAATAACATCCTTGGGGCAAAGCTTCTCGAAGATCGCAGGAGTAATCGACTCTCAGTGCGCGCTAAAGGCAGCGCTCGAAGCTGACTAAATCGCCTGTAAATGCCAGACGTCGCGATTATATTCGTATATGCTGCGGTCGCTGGAGAATTTGCCTATTCGTGCGACGTTTAGAATAGCTTTTCGCGCCCAAACGGCTTTGTTCAGAAATTCCTGCGCAGCCTTTTCCTGAGTCTCCAGATACGACTCCATATCGGCCAGGTGAAAATATCTGTCGCCGCGAACCATAATATCGCGATAAATCCAGCCGAATAAGCCTGGCTCTCCGCGGGAAAAGAGATCTGATGTGAAAGTTTCCATTATGCGCTTCAGGTTTGGATATTGTTCGCACAGATCAGCGGGATGATAAGTTCCGTTGTCGCGCATTTCCTGAATCTGCTCCGCAGTGCATCCAAAGATAAAAATATTCTCTGCACCGACTTCCTGCAAAATTTCGATGTTTGCGCCGTCAAGTGTCCCGACGGTCAACGCGCCGTTCATTGCCAGCTTCATGTTTCCGGTACCCGATGCTTCAGTCCCCGCAGTCGATATTTGCTCGCTCAGATCGGCGGCCGGAATTATTCTCTCTGCAAGCGACACTCTGTAGTCGGGTAGGAAAACAATCTTCATAGCGCCTTCAACGCGAGGATCGTTATTGATGACTTCGCCGACGTTGTTGATCAACTTGATGATCTGTTTTGCTGCCCAGTAACTCGGCGCTGCTTTTCCGGAGAAGACATAAGTTCGCGGCGCAAGTGGACGTTTGTTGTCGTCGATGATCGCATGATACTCGTGAACAATGTGCATCACGTTCAGAAGCTGGCGCTTGTACTCGTGCATGCGCTTGATCTGAACGTCAAAGAGAGAATCAGGATCGACAATAACACCGGTGTTGTCCTTGATCACCCTGGCGAGTCTCTCTTTATTTCCCCTCTTAACGCGCAGAAATTCATCCTGAAACGATGCGTCTTCGGCGTAAGGCTCCAGGCCTTTTAACTTGCTCAAATCCGTGATCCACTCGTCGCCGATTTTGCCAGTGATCAATCGAGCCAGTTTTGGATTCGCCTTCAAGAGCCATCGACGCTGTGTAACACCGTTCGTCTTGTTATTGAACTTGCTCGGCCAAAGCTGGTAAAAATCCGGCACCAGCGAGGTTTTCAACAGTTCTGTATGAAGCTCCGCCACCCCGTTTACCGAATGGCTACCGATGATTGCCAGATTGGCCATCCGCACTTGCTTCGATCCGTTTTCTTCAATGATCGACATTCTCGAAACCCGAGCGTCGTCGCCAGGCCAGACTGTAATGACTTCATTAAGGAATCGCTGGTTGATCTCGTAGATGATCTGCAGGTGCCTTGGCAGCACATACTGCAACAGCGATACCGGCCATTTTTCAAGAGCCTCGGGCAGCAGAGTGTGATTCGTATATGCAAGCGTTGGACGCGTCAGATTCCACGCCTGCTCCCAGGGCATTTTCTGCTCGTCAACGAAATATCGCATCAATTCTGCTACAGTGAGCGCGGGATGTGTGTCGTTTAGCTGTATTGCAACCTTATCCGGAAACGCATCGAAGTTTTGATGAGCCTTCAAGTAACGCTTCGTTATATCCCTGACCGCGCAGGCAACAAAGAAATACTCCTGAAGCAAACGCAGCTCCCGACCAAAATCAACTGCATCCGATGGGTAAAGAACTTTGATTATGATCTCGGACGCCATCTTCTGTTCCATGGCTTTCAGATGGTCGCCCTGATTGAATACCTGAAGATCGAATTCTGAAGATGACCGCGAAGAATATAGACGAAGATAATTAACCGACCGTCCATCGTAGCCAACGATTGGAACATCGTAGGGAACACCTACCAGGAGTTTGGCATCTACCCATTGTGGCCTTAAGTTTCCATCCGAATCGCGACCGTCGATCATGCGACCATAGACGGGAATTGTTACTGTCTCATCAGATCGCTTTATTTCCCAGGGATAACCGGATTCCAGCCAGTTATCAGGATGTTCTTTCTGATGACCGTTCTCGATCTCCTGCTTGAATAAACCGTATTCATAGCGAATGCCGTATCCGAAACCGGGAAGTCCCTGGGTGGCGAGTGAATCCAGAAAACACGCTGCCAGACGACCAAGACCACCGCTGCCCAGCGCGGCATCGCGTTCGCACTCGCGCAGCTCTTCAAGATCGATGCCCAGTTTTAAAAGGGTTTCTGATGCATATTCATAAAGACCGATGTTGATAAGGTTGTTCACCAGGAAGCGCCCGATAAGGAATTCCATCGACAGATAGTAGAGGCGTTTCGCATCGATCTGCTGGTAGCTGTCCTCGGTCTCCAGCAGTCGGTCGATTATTGGCTGCCTTACCGCCTGAGCTACGGCTAAGAACAGATCTGTCTTTGAAAGATTATTGCCAGTCTTGCCCAGAGTATATCGAACATACTGCCGAATCGATTCCTGCAGCCCCGGGGCGCCATCGACCATATTGCGGCCCCTGTCGTGCATCATAAGCCTGTCTTCCGCGAGTACCACTGTATTAACCCTTCTATCGGACGCGTCTCTCCCTGCTTCGGCCTTTTCGCCGAGGCAATGAACCGGATTACCCATGTTTAATCGGCATTCTCGTTTTTACCGAATAGCTGCTTTGATGTGGGAGTTTGATGGCCTGCCTTGTCTCTGCGCCGTACGTTATATTATATACCCGAGCCAAAGTACAGTACGGGTGGATCACCCGGTGTTCTCTTTATCGAGCCAATCCACCGCGCGGTTGTGAAACTCTCTCCGAAGCTCATCCATGTCAAAATCGGATCTGCGGGGATGAACCCTGTTGGTTAACAGGATAAAGATTCTGGTTTTTTCTGGATCGATCCAAAGACTTGTGCCAGTAAAGCCTGAATGACCAAATGCTGTTCGCGAAATATGGCTTCCGGCGCTGGTTTTGTTTGTCGCCAGAGACCAGCCTACTGATCGGTCAACTCCGCAACCCGGAGTGAAATTAGTGGAAAAGAGCGGCAGTGATTCGGGCTTGAGAAGGTTTGATCCGGGCAAAAACTGCCGGGCGATTTTCAGAATATCACTGGCCGTTGCGAATAGTCCGGCGTGACCGGCGACGCCGCCGAGGAAATAGGCGTTACCATCGTGCACTTCACCCCAGATCATAGCGTTCCGCCAGCCGGAATAATCTTTCCCCGCGTCGCCAGCCATTGCGGATTCGTATTTATTGCCTTCCTCCGTTGCTGCGATTCTGGGTTGCAAAGACAAATGAGGATTGAAACAGGTGTCATTCAATCCTAAAGGCTTGAAGATTTTTTGAGCGGCATATTCAGCAAGGTCGGCGCCGGTCATGCGCTCAATCATTTTGCCGAGCGTGATATAACCCAGATCGCTATACACCACCTTCGTCCCAGGTTCGTTTTCCAGTTTTATATTCGCGATATGAGGAAGAACATCTGTCGGAGATTTAACCTCAGCATACAACGGTTGCCACGCTGGCAAACCCGAACAATGGGTCAATAGCTGCTGGACCGTGATTTCGCGTTTGTCCTCAATGTTGAATTCGGGAAGGTAAGTCGCAACTGGAGAATTGACGACTAATTTCCCCCCTTCTGAAAGCTGTACACACAGAAGGGCAGTCACCAACGGTTTAGTCAAAGACGCCAGGTCATAGATCGTATCAGTTCTGGCCGCGATTATTTCCGGAACAACGACTGCGTTTCCCAAGGCCTCGAACGCTTTTGTTTCGCTGTTTTCGACAATTAAATAAACCGCGCCAGGAAAATGTTGTTCTTCAATTGCAGAATTCAGGAGATCGTTAATGGGAGAGAGGTTCACCATTCGCAACAATTACATTCCGAATTTGCTGAGGTCAGGCATTACCGACCAGGTGGTTGGAACTCCGGCTTTCAGTGAATGTTCTTCAATTTTCTTCAGGATTTCTGTCGCCAGTTCCAGTGCCTTTCGTCCCTGCGCTCCGTCGACCAGAGGCGAAGTGCGAGTTTCGACTGCGCGCAGGAAATCAGAGATTTCGGCTTCCAGCGGTTCCCGCTGAACCACCTCAAGATAGCGTGCTCCAATTTCAGGCTTTGCCCCGGATGTGGGTGATGGCGGTTTCAGACTCCACGCGCCTGCCCACTGCGAGGCATAGTCCACAGAAATGTAATCGTAAGGTTGAAAGAATCTGAGCTTGCGAACTTTTTCGCTTGAAATACGGCTGGCTGTAATATTGGCTACCGCGCCGTTTACGAATTCGACGCGAGCATTGGCGATATCGATTTTCTTGCTGAGGATTGCAATGCCGACCGCGCTGACGGCACTAACTTCCGATCCCGTCAGCGCCAGCAGAATATCCAGATCGTGAATCATCAGATCCATCACGACATCTATGTCCAAGCTGCGCATCGTGAACACGCCCAACCGATGCATTTCAAAAAAGAGTGGCTGAGTGAGGATTTTGAAAACAGCCTGTAACGCTGGATTGTGTCGTTCAACATGACCTACCGCCAGCGTTACATTATTTTCATTCGCAGCAGAGAGCAGTTGATCGGCTTCTTCCAAAGAGCGCGAGATCGGCTTTTCCACCAGAACGTGTATTCCGTTTCGCATCAATTCGCAGCCGATGACGCAATGGTCGATTGTCGGAACGGCAAGGCTGACGGCATCGACTTTGCCGATCAAGTCGTAATAGTCGCTGAAAAACGGCACGCCGTATTGATCGGCGATTTCGCGTTTAGCCGGATCAGTATCTGCGACTCCAACCAACTGAGCGCCATCATGCGCGGCATAAATCCGCGCATGATGGCGTCCCAAATGACCTGCGCCGATTACGGCGACTCTTAGCATTCCGAGAACCTCGTTATGGTTTGCAACTGGCCGATGGATCCTGCAATTTGCTCAACTGATCCCTTTTCACCAGATATGCTTTGCAGATATTGATGCGCTCCAGCGGTCGCGGGAACTGTGCCGTCTTATCCGACGGAGCGTTTGCGATGATATCGACTACGTTCATCCCCTCGATAACGTGAGCGAATACGGTGTACTGATTGCCCGGCTGATCGAATCCTGGATTATCCCGGATGTTGATGAAAAACTGGCTCGCTGCACTGTCCGGATCGCCAGACCGCGCCGCGCCAACAGCGCCACGAACATTACTATGGTCGTTGAATTCAGCCTTGATCTTTGGCTGATTCGGCTCGCCCATTCCCCAGGTTGCCGGATCATTTGGCTTCGTCTTAGTGTTCGGATCGCCGCCTTGTATAACGCCGCTGACAAGGTCGATACGATGAAAAGCCGTTCCATCGAAGAAATGATCGCGGATCAATTTCTTGAATGTCGCAACGTGATTGGGTGCATCTTTAGGGTAGAACTCCCAAACGATTCGACCATAATCCGTGTCCAGCACTGCCACTTCGTCGTCCGGTCCTGTATCGACAGATGCTACTTTGTCCTTGCAAGCCTGCGGGAAAACTATAAGAGAAAACAGAAAACAAATCGTTAACAGTTTCTTCAACAATCGGGTCACCTCTGTATGTGGTCGTCTCAAAAAAACTAACTACAGAGACAAAGAGGCACGGAGAAATCAATAAGACTCTGTGCCTCTGTGCCTTTGCGGTGAATTCATATTCTCAGTCCAACTGCTTTTTTAAAATCTCGTTTGCCAGTTGAGGATTCGCTTTACCTTGCGTGGCCTTCATTACCTGGCCGACAAAAAAGCCGAACAAAGCGGTTTTGCCGGATTTGTATTGCTCTAACTGTTTTGGATTCGCAGCAATGACTTCAGTAATGATCTGTTCTAATTTGGCCGCATCGTTAATTTGACCGCCGCCCAGGTCCTCAACAACCTCTTTAGCGGATTTGCCGGTTTCGTACATCTTGATTAGAACATCTTTGGCGATTTTCCCGCTGATAGATCCGGCATCGATCAGCTTGATCGTTTCGCCCAGCATAGTCGCGGTAACCGGGCTTTCAATAATATCGTGATTACGATTCTTCAGCTCTCTCAATAATTCATTTAGAACCCAGTTGGCGGCTGCTTTCGGATTTTCTGATACACTCGCTACTTCTTCGAAGTAGTCTGCCAGTTCGCGCTGATTGGTCAACAGAATCGCGTCATCTTTTGAAAGACCGTATTGACCAATAAAGCGCTCGCGTTTGGCAGCGGGTAGCTCAGGCAACGATTCTTTAACTGCATCGACGTCGTCCGCCGCAAAAACGAGAGGCGGCAAATCGGGCTCAGGGAAATATCGATAATCGTGCGCTTCTTCTTTTGAGCGCATCGGATAAGTCTTACTATCCTGCTCGTTCCAGAGTCGCGTTTCCTGGATTATACGCTCGCCCTTGCTGGACGCTTCTGACTGACGTTTGATTTCGTATTCGATCGCACGTTGCAGAAATCGGAATGAGTTCAGATTCTTGATCTCGACCTTTGTTCCAAACTTGTCACTGCCCACCGGACGAACAGAAACGTTGGCATCGCACCTGAGACTTCCTTCTTCCATATTACCATCGCAAACGTCCAGATAAACCAGAGTGCGTCGCAAATGCTGAACGAAATCGTAAGCTTCCCATGACGAGCGAAAATCGGGCTCGGTCACTATCTCCGCCAAAGGCGTGCCGCTGCGATTAAGATCGACATACGATTTAGAGGCCGATTCCGGCATTCCTTCGTGCAGGGATTTCCCGGCATCCTCTTCTATATGAAGCCTGGTAATTTCAACCCGCTTGCGACGCCAATCGGTAATGCGACCTTCTTTATCGCGGTCCGCAGTCTCCAGATCGATAATTCCTTTTTCAGAAAAAGGGCGATCATATTGCGAGATTTGATAGCCTTTCGGTAGATCGGGATAGAAGTAGTTTTTCCTGGCGAAGATCGATATTGGATTTATATAAAGGTTGAGCGCAAGAGCGGCTTTGGCTGCATACTCGACCGCTTTTTTATTGAGCACGGGCAATGCGCCAGGCTGACCTGTACAGACAGCGCAGGTGTTGGAGTTAGGCTCATCGCCAAATCGTGTCGAGCAGCCGCAGAAAATTTTCGATTTAGTTTTGAGCTGTGCGTGGATTTCCAGCCCAATAACCGCTTCGTAGTCCATACAATCTTCTATTCAGCCTCAAAAACAAGGGACGAGTATACCAGAAGAGAGGAATTTTATTGAAGTGACACTTCATCTTGGAGATAGCTGTGCTATCGTAATTTTGCCGCGACGTGAAGGTGTGTTAATCTTATGGATGTTGCACCTATTAGGCCGGATTGTTAGAATGGGCATCCCCAAAATAACAAAAGTAGTAAACTAATAAAGGGAGAGTTCAAATGGAAAAGGCTTCGCAGAATCTGCAAGACAGTTTCCTGAATATGGCGCGCCGTGACCGTATTGGGGTCACGATCTATTTAATGAGCGGCGTCAAACTCACGGGACGAATTCGGGGCTTTGACAAATACAGCGTTATCCTTGAGTCAGGACAGCAGCAACAATTAATTTTCAAACACGCCATTTCCACGGTTGCGTTACCGCGCGGAGTTGTATATCGATTTGAAGGCTCCGCCGCAGAACCTGATCAGGAACACGCTCCCGGAGGACCGGGCCATGCGCCAGCGTCCAATACTCCAACACCCGCTGCCGCACCGGCGCAGGAATCTGCTCCGAGTGGCGGTGGATCTCGCCAGGGCGAGTCATAAACGGTCTGAGAGTGGCTGGGCATTTCATCACACTCGAAGGACTGGACGGCTGCGGCAAGACCACGCAACTACATCTGATAGAACAGTGGCTCAGCGAGAGAGGCGACCGTTTTGTCTCTACTTGCGAGCCAGGCGGCACAAGTTTCGGCCAGAATATTCGTCGGGTACTACTGGATTCACGCAATGTGGGGATGGTGCCGCTTGCGGAATTGCTTCTATTCGCCGCCGACCGAGCCCAACACGTTGAAGAGTTCATCCGGCCTAAACTAGCTGAAGGCGTTATCGTTATCAGCGACAGATATACCGACGCAACGCTTGCTTTTCAGGGGTATGGCCGCGGCTTTGATATAGAGTTTTGCCGGCAACTCAATCACATGGCGACTGGCGGATGGGTTCCCGATCTGACGTTGTTGTTCGACATCGATGTCGAACTTGCGCTCCACCGGATCAATGAACGAAAAAAGGCTACAAGCGAAACCGGTCAAGCTGTGCAGGACGAAAGCCGGCTGGATAACGAGCGCATTGAATTTCATCGAAAGGTCCGCGAAGGCTATCTGAAGATTGCGGCAGCGGAGCCCAAGCGGTTTCGCATCATCCATTCGGGAAACGACATCGAGACAACCTGGCGAGAGACCAGATCAGTAATGGAACAGTTCTTCGGTTAGCTGTGGCGCAGACATTCAGTCTGCGCAGGTAATTACATCTAAGATCCTGGTGAAACCGACGCGATAGTTAATATAGCCGCGCGGACTGAATGTCTGCGCCGCAGTTTTTCAAAATGTCCTTCGAATCTATAGTTGGCAACGATCATAACAAGGACCTTCTGCAACGGGCGCTTCGCAATGGACGGCTGCCTAATGCATTCATCTTTGCCGGACCCGAAGGAATAGGGAAGCAACTGTTCGCGCTTACTCTTGCCAAAGCTATTAACTGCGAAAAACTTCAGGATGACAGTTGCGATAAATGCGGCAGTTGCCATCGCATCGACAAAAGCGAATCAATAGATATAAAAATCGTCGAGCCTGAAAAGGGAAAGGCGTTCATCACAATCGACGCGATCCGCAAAGTGGCTGCCGAGGCCTACGCCACACCGATGGAGGCGCGGAGGCGAGTCTTTATCATCGATCCCGCAGACAAGATGAACGCGCACGCGATGAATGGCTTGCTTAAGACACTGGAGGAACCGGCAGACACGTCTCTGATCATATTGATAACCTCGAAACCTGATTCGCAACTCCCGACAATTCGTTCGCGCTCACAGATAATCAGGTTCGCCCCGCTAACTGTAGATCAGGTTGAAGGATATCTAGAAGCTCATTTCAAACGGCCTCCCGAGGACACGAGACTGCTGGCAAAAATCTCAGGCGGCAGGATTGGACTTGCGTCATCCATAGACCTTTCTGTGTATCGTGAAAAGCGAGACGAGATGGTTGATGTGGTGGATTTGCTCACGCACGGAAAAAACAGGGTCAAACTTGTAAAACTGGCCGAGGCACTGGGACGGCGCGAGCGAGAAGAATACGAAGCGAGCCTTGATATATTGTCGTCGTTGCTGCGCGATGTTGTGAGTTTGATTGCAAACGAAACTTCGGAACAGATTGCGAACGAGGATATAAGAGGTCAGCTTGAGAGCTTCGCGCATAAACTTGATATTCAAACGATCACTATCTGGTTTGAGCGCATTGAAGAAGTCCGGCGGACGCTTCGAGTAAATATCAATCGCCCAGTTGCGACCGAATCGCTCTTCCTCAACCTTGAAGCGCAAAGGACTGCGAGCGCTTCAATTCATCGACAGCCGTAAACTCATCAGAAAAGCCCGGGTTGTTCTTCGTTCTCTCTGCCAGTGGGAACAGGCAGTTTTAGCGCTTCCTTAAATCTGATTGCGCTGTATGGGGAATGACCTTGAAAGTGGTTGGTGAAGTAAGCGTAAATAACCGGGACATTTTTGCTCAGGTGTTTGAACGCTTGCGCCCATTCCTTCACGGCGTCGCCTCGATCTATCTGCGCGTGGGTAAAACTGTTCAGCACTCGCTTCCCAAGCCACCGCACATAGGCAAAATTGGCCGTAGGTTTATCAATAAGACTGAAGCTGAGCTCGCGAGGAAATTTGTCGCTATCCGTTAGCGCAAAGGCCACGCCATATTGCTTCAAGAGCGCGAGTATCTCATCAGTTGCCCAGGATTTGTCGCGAAACTCAATTGCGAATCTCAAATCCTGCGGCAATGCAGGCAGAAAAGCTTCCAGTGCCGGTTGTTGCTTCGGAGTAAAGTTCGGCGGCATCTGAATATTAATTGCGCCAAGTTTGTGTTTCATCAATCGAACACGTTGACAGAACGGCTCCAGTATCTCTTCGCAGTTTTTCAGGCGGCGAAAATGAGTAATCTCTCGCGGCATCTTAAATGAAAAGATGAAATTGTCCGGAGATCGATCAAACCAGCCCTGGACATTGGTTTCAGGGGGAATGGCGTAAAACGACGAATCGACTTCAACCGTGTCGAATACTTTTGCGTACTCGGTCAGCATGTCTGCCGGACGAGTTCCGCGCAGAAAGAACGGACCGACCCAATTCTTTCGGTCTTCTTTTGTTTTAAGCTCAAAATAGGATTGTTTCCCCGCTTTTGCGATCCAATCCTTATATGACCACGTTGCACAGCCTACTCTTATTTCTGCCATAATGGATGTGAGTTTAACCGAAATTCAAATTGAATATAAGATTCAGATGAATGAAAGAGAAGCTCGAACTATTTCGGCTCGAAAAGGCGAACGCGCCTGAGAAAAATATCGGCCAGAAACAGGGGCAGCACCGCCCATAACAGTCCGCGCCAAAGGTCGCGCAGTGCGTAGATTCGTTCGCCGCTCGGCCGGAATATATCTTCAGTAGTTGGATTGATCTTGCCGCCGGTTTCCTGGGTCAACCGCACGAGTAACCCATTGTTCGTAGTCAGTCTGGCATATTCCGTTGATGGCGAGACCGCAACGGCAGCGGATGCGGTCGATGTCAGTCCGTTGTTTTGAGTGCGAGTAACAGTGACCAGATAATTGCCGCCCGCGTTCATAGGGAAACTGCCGGTAAATGTTCCGACTTGAGTTTGCCGCAGCGGCAGGGTCTCTTTCGTGTTGTCTGGTCCGGCCACGACTGCGGTCACTTGTCCCGTTGAAGTATCGCCAGCGTCAGTAGTTTCAAACGTAAGAAATGCCTGCTGGTTTCGCTCGACCAGATTTATGCTGAGACCATCAGCACTGCGGCGTCGCATCGTATCTCTGGCAAGCTGCGCCCAGAACTTTGTGTAACCGCCCCAGCCAATCCAATTCGTGGCCCAGCGGTTCTTTACATCTGAGGTAAACGCCGCGACTTTACCGATGCCATATCGCCAGCGAGCCAAAATCGGATCACCTTTTGGCGATACCAGCAAGATTTCCGCGGTAGGTTTCGGCTTTGTCTCGTTATAGCCAAGCAACGTCGGCGCACTGTTAAAATCGATGCCGTTGATTACTTCGCCGGTCTTCTGAACGATCGGACGGAATGGTTTCTCGATCAAGGTTTGCGGCTGCGGTTCGTGCTTGGCCTCTTTCACGAATATTTGAGGCAGGTCTTCGGCGTTTTCGGTGAAATAAGAACGACCGTTTCCCCATTTGGCTATATTGTCGAGAAGCTCCCGGTCTGCTCCGCTGCCAATGGCGACCGCAGTCACGGTCATCTTTTCAGAAGCCATCTTTTCAATCAGTGCCTGGTAATCTCCCGCCTGAGACCGCCCATCAGTCATCAGGATCACGTGTTTCGTTCTTGCCTGCGTCTTCGCAAGGACATTGTAAGCTTCCTCAAGAGCGGCATAAATATTCGTTCCGCCAGAAGCCTGCATTCCACTGATCTGTTCTTTCAGTTGAGCCTTTTCACTGGCAGGTCTTGGTTGCGCTAGCCATTCCCACGTGTGATCGAATTCCAGCACACCCACGAGATCTTCATCGTCCAGAGCGTTGACGGCCGCAACGGCCGCGTCCTTTGCCATTTCGATCTTGCGACCGGCCATACTTCCCGATTTGTCCATTACCAGGATCAGCGCAAGCGAAGGCAGTTGTTTCTTTTCTGGCTGGAAACTGACTGGCGAAAGCCGCTCAACCGGAGTGTCATTGAATCCGCCGATTCCAAAACTATTGTCGCCGCCCGCCAGCAACACGCCGCCGCCAAGATCGTTGACGTACTGCTCCATCATACCCATCTGGGCGTTGCCAAGCGCCGAGGCTTTTGTGTCGCTGACGATCACAAGATCGTATTGACCGAAGCCTGCGAGATCGCGCGGCAATCCACCACGTTCGTCGACGTCAAGCTGTTCGTGCTTCAAGGCATCGAGCAGAAACCGTGCAGACTCAGTTTTGCCTTCAACGTAGAGGATGCGAGGCTTGCCCTCAGCCAGAGTAGTCATCCGCGCGACATTATTCTCTGGCATTGTGTCTTTTGCAGCAGTCAGGCGAAACTCGAATGTGTTCATGCCAGGCTTGTCGGCCAGAGCTTTCATCGTAATTTGATTATCGCCGACATCCAATTTCACAGGCTGGGTTGCGACGACCTCGCCATCCCGCAGTAACGTCAGGTCGCCAGTTGTCTGTTGCGTCGACGACACGGTTACGGTTGCATTGAAACTCTCATTGACATTTGTCCGGGACGGCATCGCCACATTGGCAATCGCGGCTTCGATATCCAGTTTTCGTCCGAGCGGAACTGCAAATATTCGTGCGCCTAGTGCGTGAGCATGCGCTATCTCTTTCGCTGCTTCGTCCTTGGTTTCATTGCCATCTGTAAGCAAAGTGATCTGCTTCGCACAATCATCCGGCATCAGGGTAAGCGCAAGACGAATGGCTGCAGCGATGTCGGTGGCCTTTGCTGTTTCGCCAGTAGCAGGGGTGAAATCAGGAACGTTTCTCGCTGTCGGTGAAAATTCAAGTACCTGCGGAGTGGCGGCAAAAGTCACGACGCGAACCAGATCCTGCTGTCGAACTTTCCATGCGCGGTTGACAAAATCGTGGGCCTGAATCAATTCTTCCGGTGACATGCTGCCCGAAGTATCTACAACAAACACGTGCGCCGTCCGGTCACTGGAATAGGTCCATCGGATCTGCGAGATTGCCAGGATCAGCAAGATAAGGATCAGAGTTCGCGAGCCAGCCATCAACAGTTGCTGACCACGCTCGAAATCACGAAGACTGCGGCGCAGGATCAGCCATACTGCCGGTATAACGGTCAGCAGCAACAGAAACCAGGGATGGCCAAAATCGATCCGCATTCTTTACACCGTAACTCGACGCTGATATGTGAACCACTCTACCGATGCCAGCGCAAAACCTACCAAAGCCAGATAAAACCATATCGGATTGACGAACCAGCCGCCCGATTGACTTACGATCTTGCTGGTTACCCGATCCAATCCATCACGTGGAATCAGATCTGATTCGGATGCGCTCACCAGATTAACCGACACAACCTGCGATTCATTGCCGGCTTTGATTTCGTAATACCCTGTCTTCACCGGCAGGAAGCTGCCGTCGGTCGCCAGATCAGTAGTTGTTCCATCGGGATTCTTAACTCCCGCCTTGCTTCCTTTATTCTGTTCAAACAGGACAGGCTGACCAATCGGCGATGTGGTCGCATTTATCGTTCGCTCATTTGCAAACCAGTGAAGAGCATTCTCGATTAAGATCGGAAAGGCAGCCCGAAGCGGCAGATCGGCTTTGTCCGACACTTTCATATCGAACGCCAGAACAACGGTGCGTCGCCCGTCCTGTTCGCGCGCTATTACGATTGGGTCATTGCCAGCGCGGGCAAGAACCGTGTCGCCCTGCCCGGCTTTCAATTTCGGCACGTTTTTAATCGAGAGGTCTTTAAAACTGATGTACTTGAGTAACGGATGCTGACCGTCGTATTGGCTAATTTGTGCCTGTTTCAAATCACCGTCAGTTGCGACCGGACTGAATTCACCTTGCGGGTTCAGATACAAGGTATTCGATTTTCCGCTGTATTTTGGAGCGACGCCGTCAAAGACGATCAGATCGTAATCCGCCCTTTCGTCGAATTGTGCAGGCGAAACTTTCTTGAGATCGACCGTAGGATCGGCAGAAAGTGCGCTTTCAAGAAACAGATTTCCGTTCGTTACCAGTAGCCCACGCTGTGCGCGTCGTGGCGGCAAGTATGCAAACGCCTTATTATCCAGCGGGAATGCATCGTTTATGTCTAATTCAAGCCTTATTGGTCCACCTTTTGGCGAGAAGTCAGAGAACGATTGCTGAATCGTGCTTCGCGCTCGCAGCGATATGGGTTTAGTGCTTATCAGGTCATCACCCTGATAGAATTTGACGTCAAAGGTCTGATCTGACCGACCAAAATTACTGATCTCATAATAAAGCTGATAATCTGGCAGATCGACATACTGCTGGCGAATGCTGAATGCAGTTATCCCGACGTTATCCACCGGTGAACCGACCTGGATCAGCTCTGGCTTAATTGGACTTTTGGCAATCGCATCAGGCGAAAGTCCGCCGTCTGTGATCAGCACGATCTTTGGGTGAACCCTGCCCGACAGGGATTGATTCGCGAGCGCCAAGGCCGCGTTTATATCGCTTGGCGCTTCACTCGGTTGGGTATGGTCGATTGCGGACTGCAGTTTTTCACGTTCTGAAGTAAATGGCTCAAGAGTGTCGTTGGTGGCGCCGAGCCTGACGATCATCATCGACTCAGTGCCCGGCAAACTGTGGATCAATCTTGATGCTGCCGCCTGCGCAAGCTCAAATCTGGTTCTATTCAAATCCGAAGGGCTGCGTGCCAGCATACTGGCAGAAGCGTCCAGTATAACCACTGTCGATCCGTCACCTGCGCTGTTGAGCTTTGGCTGAGCAAGAGCGGCGACGATCAGACCGACAAACGCGACCTGCAGTATGAGCGAGATCCACCAGCGGAGCCGCTCCATCAAAGATTCTGCTCGATTTTGTTTTAGGACTTCGCGCCAGATTAAAGAGGATGAAATCAACAATCCGCGCCGCTTCAGTTTGACCAGATAGATCATAACGACAGCGCCCGCCAAAACAGCGGTGATCGAGATCATCTGAAGCCATGATAATCCAAGCAGTGACACTATGCGACGAACCTTCCCTGACGGAAGACATTGAGTATCAAATCTTCCAAATCTTGCGACGTCTCGACTCTCAGGACGCCAATCTGGCGCTGAAGGCAAAAAGTTTCCAGCTTTTCACAAAAAACCTTGTACGCCTGTTCATACGCTCGCAACAGGTTTGGCGTTACCGTCAATTCGCGCATTTCACCTGATTCGGCGTCAATCAGTCTTAACTCTCCCATTAATGGGGGATGCGCTTCTGTCGAATCGCTTATCTGCAGCACAAATACTTCGTGCCGTTGACTGGAGATCATATTGAGAGCATCTTCGTACCCTTGGTCATCGAACAGATCAGAGACAACTACAACCAGTCCACGTCGATGGCTTCCATTCAGAAATGTCCTTGCGACCTGGCGAAGGTCCGTTTGTCCATGAGCCTTGATGTCTTCGAGGAAACGCAGCATTCGATGGATCTGCGTCTTTCCGCGAACGCGAGGCAAATCATCTTCAATATTGGTCGAGAACGGAACTAAACTGACTCGATCAAGATGCGACAGACTGATGTAGCTGAGCGCAGCAACCAATCGTCTGGCATAATCGAATTTTGACGGCTTCCCGATTGTCATCGACCTGCTGGAATCTATAAAGAAATAGATCGGAAGGTCTTCCTCTTCCTCGTAAAGTTTGAGCAGCAGTTTGTCGAGACGAACAAAGGCATTCCAATCGAGCGAACGAAAATCATCGCCAGGCAGATACTGTTTAAAGTCAGCGAATTCCAGTCCCGACCCGCGTTTTCGCGAGCGTCGCTCTGCGCGCATCTGGCCTGCAAAGACGCGCTTTGAAACTATGCTAAGCCTTTCCAGCTTTTTCAGAAACTCTTCATCAAACAGCATAAAACCTTGCTTCTATTTTAGAGGTTCTATTTATCGTTCTCTTTTGTCGCCTTTACGATCTCGGTGATGATATTGTCCGTATCCAGACCTTGAGCTTCACCTTCAAAGTTAAGAAGCAACCTGTGTCGAAGCGTTGGCAGAGCGACTTCGCGGATGTCGTCGCGACTGACATTGAAACGGCCTTGAAGCAAAGCTCTGATTTTGGCCGTGATTACCAAACCCTGCGCGCCACGCGGGCTTGCGCCGTATCTTACATACTTTGTAGCCAGCGGATGCGACGTCGCCGTGCCAGGATGCGTGGCCATTACCAGCCGGACAGCGAAATCCTGTACGTGACGAGCGATCGGTACTTCTCTGACTATGCGGCGCATTTCAACTATGCGCTCGGCATCAACAACTTTGGTTATTTCGGGTTGCGTCGCCTGTGTTGTTCTGTCCAGGATCGTGTGGAACTCGTCTGCAGTCGGATATGTGACTTTCAACTTGAACAGGAAACGATCCATCTGCGCTTCAGGCAATGGATACGTGCCTTCCATCTCCAGCGGGTTCTGCGTTGCCATCACAAAGAACGGTAGTTTCAACTGGTACGTCGTTCGCCCAATGGTGACGTGCTGTTCCTGCATTGCTTCCAGCAATGCGGACTGAGTTTTCGGGGTCGCACGGTTGATTTCGTCAGCGAGAATCAAATTCGCGAAAATCGGTCCGGGCTGAAATTCGAATACTCTTCCGCCTTTGTCTGTTTCCAGCACGACATTCGTTCCGAGAATGTCCGCAGGCATCAAGTCAGGCGTAAATTGAATTCGCGAGAACTGCAGGTCCAGGACGTCGCTCAGGACTCTGACCAGCATCGTCTTGCCAAGACCCGGAACGCCTTCCAGAAGAGCGTGGCCGCCCGCCAGGAGACATATCAAAGTCCCTTCAACGATATCGTTGTGGCCGACGATCATCTTCATGACCTCGGCTTTCGCTCGATTGAATGTATCCCGGAATTCCGCAGCCTGATGTTCGGCTATTGGTGCGACTGTAGACATTAATTCAACTCATTTCCCGCCAGCGATGATGCTCATACAAATGCTAACACCGCCGCGTCCGTCCGACTGATTTGAAAACTCACTGATTGTGGAAAGTAGTATCAGTTATACCTTCCGTTTCCAACCTCTTAATTCCTTAAATTTCCGCTCGGGAGATTGCCAGACTGATACAGGAACACGTCGGTTTCCGCAGGATCTGGGCTTACTTTTTGGGCTTGATACTATTGAAATATTTTTTCACAACTCGCCGATAGCTTGGAGGCACATCGTCGTGATTGATCACGTCCTGTGCTGCGCGTTCGGCCGCCGTGACAGTATTCTTATAGTTAGTGGTAGCGTTCAGGTCGCTCTTTTTGTCGGTGGATTCCGGAGGCTTCTGGTCTCCGGCCTGACCCTCAATCTCTTCTTTCTGTTTGGCATCAGAACGCTGGCTTGGGTCTTCCAGCTTTTTGTCACCCGGCTGAGCTCCGGCATTTAATCCTTTGCCTTGCGCATCGTTCGAGTTTTGGTCCGGCTGCTGACCATTTTGCATCGAGCTGTTGTTCTGATCCTTCGAATCACCAGGCTGTCCTTTTTGTGATCCGCCTTGCTGATTGCTGCCGGATTGACTCTTATCCGACTTTTGCTGGCCAGATTGCTGGTTGCCGGACTGTTGTTGTCCGTCGTTATTTTTCTGTTCGCTGGCTGACTGGATGGAGTCTCGAATGTTATCAAGCTGGCGTTTGGCCTCGTCCAGTCTTTGATTGTTCGAATCTTTCTGGCCGAGCTTCTTCAGATCATCTGCTGCCTTTTGAAGCTGCTGGCTGGCGCCCTTGTTATCGCCCTGATTCATTTGTTCGGCGCTCTGCTTCAGATCGTTGCTCATCTGCTTCATGTCGGAATCCTGAGAATTCCCGGCAGATTTGGCAGCCGCATTCAGGGCATCGCGAAGACTGTCGCTCTGCTGTTTGGTCATGTCTCCGTTGCCGACCTGTTTTGAAAGTTCCTCCATCTTTTCGCTGGCGGCATCGGAATTTTTCTGCTGCAGTTGGTCTGCAACATCAGACGACATCTGCGATCTGGCAAAATCATTTGCCATCTGCTGCATTGTTTTGTCCAGATCTTCTTCGCCCTGCTGGTCCTGCTGAATTTCGCGCTGGAGATCGGAAAGTTCTTTCAGAGCTTCCTCTTTGCTGAGCTCGCCCTTTTCCAGCTTGTTCAGAATATCTTCGATCTTTTTGTTGATGTTTTCGCTGACGCGATCTCCGTTTAATGCAGCTTCTTTTTTCAGCTCTTCTATATCGGCGCGCAGATTTCCAGTATCGACTTTGATCTTAGCTTTGGCTTCAGTGACGGAAGTCGAAAGTGTCAGCGCCAACACCAGACCGATTATCACCGTAACGGCCATCGTTGCCGCATAGGCCGCCAATGTCGAAGTCAACTGAATAGACCGTGGTATCCGAACAGGCACGGCTGCTTCGGGATCGATCTTTGCAATCTGTGCCGCGGCATCTGCCGTCGCGGCCCTGACAAAATCGGATTTCGACTTCTTGTTTCTAAACTCGACCGCGCTGGACAATCGGTCGTGTAGTCCGAAACGGATATCGATTTCCTGCGCCATTGCCAGCAGTGAAATTGGACTGAACCATGACCTCAGCAATAAGAAAACACCCGAAGCAAGTCCGACACCGAACAGGATTGCGACTGTTCTACCGCTGAAAGCCAGCGCTGATGAAATGGTTTTCACTCCGTACGCGAGCAAAGACACGATCCAGCGGAATGGCAGGATGTTGAAAAGCGCATATTCGCTGAGCTTTGGCACGAGCGGAGTGACCAACCAAAGAAGCAGGTTCACAACCAAAAGCGTAACCCCAAGCAAAGCCAGCAATGTAATTATGTTTCCGAAACTTGTAAGAAGGCGATTGAGACGTTTTCGTTCTACGGCTCTATTTAAAAAAAGGTCTAATGTCTTATCTTCTGACATATGTGCTACCGCTGGAAAAATCCAAGATTATTACGGCAATTCGGATACCAGAGAGAGTTAAAATCTCATGCACCCGGCTTTATCCAGTTTATCGGAATAAGCAGGGCCGGCCTATGAATAAATTGCCCAGGCGGCGTAAAAACTGACCGGTTATAAGACTGTTCAGTGAAGAGGAAACCGGTTCAATAGCTCAAGTTCTATTAAACAGTTACAGTTTACGCTATTAATCGCCTGAGAGTAAAGAAAGTTCGGAAAAGTTCAGCCGCGACGACATACGAGCATTCCCCATTCACCCAATTTCTGGTTCGAAATTTCAACAAGCCCGGTCGAACCAAGCATCGACCCGATAGCAGACACCTGTTCGACCAAAAGACCAGACATTACCAGGACGCCATTTTCCGAGGTAACGTTTGCGAGCGCCAGCAGTTGCGGAGCAAGAATATCAATCGTGAGGTTTGCCACGACGAAGTTAAAGCGTTGATTTAGATAGTGATCAATGGATCCCGCAGCGAGGTTTATTCTATCTTCAACACCGTTAATACGAGCATTTTCACGAGCTACGGTGACCGCATTCGGATCAATATCGAACGCATTTATGTACGCTTCCGGCTGAAGCAATGCAGCCGCAATTACCAGAATGCCCGTGCCCGTCCCGACATCAAGGAAACTGCCACCCTGCCAGTATTTTTCAAGCGACTGAAGACAGAGTTGAGTCGTCTCGTGCGTGCCCGTACCGAATGCCATTCCGGGATCGATCTCAATAACGATCCGATTACCGATTTCCTGTTGCGAAGGCTTCTTCCAGGACGGTGTCATTAGAAAACGGTCGCCGACCTTGAATGGTTCATAGCCCTCTTTCCATTTTCGCAGCCAGTCTTCATCAGGAATTATCCGAAATGAAATAGAGTGCAGACAGGACAATTCCAGGGCGGCGCTGGTGAGCGCTTCACGTATTATGGATTCAACTTTTTTGACGTCCGGCTGATTGTCAAAATATGCGGCGAGAATGGTTTTGTGTCGAGTCTCTTCTAGAGTTTCAATTCCGGTTACTCCCAACGGCCAGAGATTCCAGGTTATGACCTCTTCGGCCGCCGGGGAGATTTCCAGATCGAGTGCATACCAGCAGCGCGCATCAGCCGTTTGTTCGGATAATTGATTCGGCCAGACTTTTTCAGGCAAGCATATCTCCTGCAAATTCGCTCCTGATGACGTTTAGTTCACTGTATGTCGCGTTTGTCAGTATAATGTTAATGCACAGCGCTTGAACGGCATACGCGAATAATTCGGCAGGATAGCTTTATGTCATCTTTAGCTCAACACTATTTGACTCCGGAAGAGTATCTCGCCACTGAAAGAAAGTCCGAATACAAGAGCGAGTACGCGGATGGCGTTATGTACGCAATGGCGGGTGGCAGTGAGCGCCACAATCTTATTGTTGCAAACACGATAATTTCCATCGGATCGCAGCTTAGAGATCGACCATGGCAGGTCTATCCGAGCGACTTGAAAGTAAGAGTGCCGAACTCTTCGAAGTTCTTTTATCCTGACGTTTCTGTCGTCTGCGGTGAAGTGAAGTATGCCGATGAACATAAAGATGTAATCCTTAATCCGACGTTCATAGCTGAAATTCTGTCCGACTCAACGGCGGCCTTTGATCGAGGCAAGAAGTTCCTAGCATATCAACAGATCATTTCGCTGAATGAATTTGTGTTCGTCGCACAGGATGAGATTCTGGTCGAGAAGTACGCTCGGCAGGGTGCTGATAATTGGCTTTACACAAAGGTGACCGATCTGAAGAGCGTCGTTAAACTGCCATCGATCGGATGCGACCTGATATTGAAGGAAATTTACGATAAGACAGAATAAAATACTGAGGCCTCTGGCTGTCTAAATTTCTCTTCGGGGATGCCTGATGGCTATAAGACAACAGCGACTTGAAAAAGCGTTCGCCACATTAACTGCTCTGGCCAAGAAAATGAACCTATGCTCTGATAGTTTCAAAGATGGTTCAATCATCACATATGAAGAGTCACTCAGGATATTGGAGGCATTAGCGTCCAAATATATCAATGATAAGAAGTCAGGCTAGCAGATCGCGCTTTTAGCTTACATTTCTCTTTTGTCGACACCCAAGGTGTCAAGAATAGCTTCATTATCGCGCCACTGAGGCTGCACCTTTACGAACAATTCCAGGTATACTCGTTTGCCTAACAACTTCTCGATATCCCGGCGAGCCTCCGTGCCGATGTGCTTTAGTGACTGGCCGCCGCGGCCGATCACGATCGCTTTCTGCGAATCGCGCTCAACAAAGATCGCGCAATAGAGTCGAACAATATCTTCCTGGTCTTCAAAACGCTCGGTAACTACCGCCGTCGCATAGGGAAGCTCCTCTTTTGTAAGCTTCAAAATCTTCTCGCGGACCATCTCGGCGACAATAGTTCGCTCTGGCTGATCGGTCAGCGTGTCTTCTGGGAATAACTGCGGACCTTCAGGCAAGTATTCGAGGATCTTGCTGATTAACAGATCGCTGCCGTCGCCGCTGATCGCAGAGATCGGGATTACTTCGGCAAATTCGGCTCGATGAGAGTATTGCTCGATCAGCGGAAGCAGTTTCGACTTGTCCTTCAGCAGATCGATCTTGTTCAGCAGCAGAAAACTCGGACCTTCCGATTTCTTTATCAATTCGACCGTGAACTGATCGCCTTTGCCGAATGAAGATGTTGCATCGACCAGGAGGAGTCTGATGTCGACGCTTTGTAAAGCATCTTCAACGGTTTGCATCATTCGTCGATTGAGCTTATAGCCAGGTTTGTGAATCCCGGGGGTATCGACGAAGATTATTTGACCTTCAGGGCGAGTCAATACGCCCGATATTCGAGTTCTGGTTGTTTGAGGTTTGTCCGAAACGGCGGCTATTTTTTCACCGACGAGTTTGTTCAACAGCGTCGACTTTCCAGCGTTAGGGCGACCAATAAGAGCGGCGAATCCTGACTTAAAACTCATGTCCTACAGAGTACACTAAGCTGCTTCGTCAGGCACTGCTGCGTGTTGTACTGGCCTGATTCGAACGCGCAGGATGCGATTAGGCTCGGTATCAACAACCTCGTAAGTGTGCCCTTGAAATTCAATCTGCTCGCCGACTGCCGGCATATGACCCAGTTTATTCAACAGCATTCCACCGACTGTTGTGAAATCATCGGCCTCCATCTCTTCATCGAAGAGCAATTCCAGCTTGCGAACTTCTGTATCTCCTTTGACCAAATACGACCCGTCAGGTTCGTCGACAATTTCACGTTCGGTAACGACCTCGGGAGGGCGATCCTCGTCTTCGATTTCGCCTACGATTTCTTCCAGAATATCCTCTAGAGTCACTAATCCCGCGATGCCGCCGTACTCGTCAATGACTATCGCGATCTGGACTTTTGACTTTTGCATGTCTTCCAGCAAATCGGCGACGGCTTTGCTTTCAGGGACAAAGTAAGCAGGACGGATGAGCTTGATTACGGGTTCGTTGTCGCGTCCTTCCTGCCAGTATGTCAGCAAGTCGCGCACATAGATTATCCCTTCGATGTTATCGATCTGTTCGCGATAAACCGGCATACGCGAAAACTTCGCGGCAATAATCATGTCACGGGCTTCACGAACAGTCGCCGTAGATTCAATAGCCGTGATCTTCGTCCGCGGCGTCATTATTTCACGGACAGCAGTATCGCTGAATTCGACAATCGACTGGATCAGCTCGCCTTCTTCTTCTTCAATAATACCGGCCTCTTCGCCGACATCGATCAGCGCCTGCAGTTCGTCATTTTGATCTTCCTCTTCCTGCGGCGCAGGCTCTTTTGGCTGTGGCAGACGGAATCGACGCAAACTTGAATAGACAGGCCAAACCAGAGGTGAAAGACCGATATAAAAAACCCTGAAGATGGGCAAGAGCTTCAGCAACACAGTATCCGGCGCGCTCTGTGCAATCAGGTTCGGCAGGAATTGATGAAACAGAATGATCGTGATCAACCCAACGATGAATGCAACTACAAGCTGCCAGCTTACACCAAGCTGCTGGATAATGTGACCGGAAAGCAGGACAACCGCGATTAGCGAAAGTTGAATCCCGGTGATCAACGTTAACGAGAAACGTTGATAATTATCTACCAGTTCTCGCAGGAATTTAGCGGCGGGAGAATCTTCGTGTTCAGAGAGCAAAATTCGCAACCCGACATCACTGAGATGCCCGTATGCGCTTTCGATGATTGAGAGGAAGACCAGCACCAGCAAACAGATGCCGGTCAACGCTATTTCGTATTCCAAATTTAATTATAATCGACGCTCAGGATCGTTATTTAACTTTTTCCCTTTACAATTCTTTTACAAAAGTCTTCGCCGCAAACGCCGCTCCAGTCGACTCATTTCACCACGGTCAACTTCATGATCATAACCGTACAGATGCAGCAATCCGTGGAGAATCAGCATCCGTAATTCGACCTCAAAAGTCAAGTTTAACTCTTTTGCATCGCGGCTGGCGGTCTCAGTTGAAATGATGATATCTCCAAGATAATCAGCAAATTCCGAGTCGTCAGAATCTGATGGAAACGAAAGTACGTCCGTGGGTTTATCTTTGCCTCTGAACTCGCGATTGTATTTTCGCATGGCTCGATCGCCGGTAAAGACAATTGAAACTCCCCTCGAATCAGATTCCGTTTTTTTTCCGATAGTCGCTTCAATCAATTCAATAGCACTTTGCGTGTAGACCCGCAGGTCGCGCGTATTTAATTTAGTTTTTCGCTGGCGATTAATTATAAGAATGTTCATGCAAGGTCGAGGATATAAATCAAAGCGCGATCAATCAGGGTCGAAGTAAACCGGCGCCACGCGCAGTGCCAGCCGTGGAAGATTTGCCGTAACTGAAATCCTGACCTGTTCCCTGGGCAACGCGATGATAGTGGATGCCAGTCAGAACTCGCAGAAAGCTTTCGCCTATCGTATGCAGCTCGCCCATTGTCAATTCACACTGCTCGAATTGGTCGTCATCACGAAACGCCTTGATGATATCTGAAATCAATCCCTGCAGTCTTGTCGGCGTGGGTTCGGTGACAGAGCGCGAGGCGACTTCGACCGCGTCGGCAATCATTATCAGTGCTGCTTCCCGCGATTGCGGTTTTGGGCCATTGTAACGGAATTCATTTTCCATCACGTCGGCGAATCGCGATTCGGTGTGCTGCATCGCCTTATTATAGAAATGCGCCATCAAAGCCGTTCCGTGATGCTGGGCGATTATCGCCTGGATGCGCGGCGGAATATTTTCGCGACGGGCAATGTCCAGACCCTCGCGCACGTGATTGGCGATTACGATGCTGGAGATTTTAGGCTTAAGGGTTTCGTGCTTGTCGGCAAGATAACAGAAATTCTCGGCGAAATACTCGGGCATTTTGACTTTGCCGATGTCGTGGTAAAAACTGGCAACTCGCGCAAACAGGGCATCTGCTCCAATCGCTTCAGCGGCA
>DASRDY010000236.1:0-59785 GCA_035652355.1 Blastocatellia bacterium | reverse complement strand
TGACCTTTTGCCACCAGCTTTCATTGCTACTGGCGGTGCTGCTGGTGGACCCGTATTGCTTTAGCTCTTTGGGCTTATGCGCAGTCGGTATCGGTTTTGCGATGGTGAAAGCTCCATTGGTCGTGCTGCCGTCGCTGGATTTCAGAACAAACGTGCCGGTTACTTGATTGCCGGCGCACGTGCCGTGCATATCCAGAGTGCCATCCTGCTGAAGATGAGCGGTGAATTGATTGTTGACCAGCGTTCCAGTGATTGGCGCTGTGCTTTTCGCGCTTGAAATTGAAAGGTTGTTGCCGTTATGCGTTACGCTGATATTTATCGTTTGCTCGACCGCGCCATTGGCACTGCGTTTCATCGTCAGGAAATATTGTCCCGTGGGCAATGAACCGGTTTGCGCCCAGGCATAGATACCAAGAATTACAAACACGGCTGAAAAAATTGAAAATCTTCTAATCATCTACGAACCTCCTGATACGTTACATTTAATATTTACGGGCTATTGAAATCGTCTAAATTGAATGAACCAATAATCGAACTTCAGAGCAGCATCGCGTCCAGCCAGGCCCAGAGACGATTACCATTGCTTCCGGTTTCCTTTTGCCGCTGGTTTGTCTCTGAAATCAAAGCGAGCTTGAAGATGCCGCTGACCAGTACCCCATCAGGGCTTTTCATATTGAACGCTCCATCAATGGAGCTGTCCGCCGAATTGCGCAGTAGTCCTTGAAGGTCAAGACTGCCTTGTGAGTCAACGTGTACCTTGAACTGGTTATTTCTGAGATTACCACTCAGGGTTTTGCGTCCGGCTCCGCCGCCGGATTTTGAAGACGCAGTTATCGTGAGTTGATCGCCGTTTCCCGTTATCAGGACCGCATAGGTTATCGTCGCGGCCTCTTTGCCAGAAGCGAGAGCGTTATTTACCTTCTGCGGCGTCATCGACAGCAAATATGTTCCCGGACGAAATGCCGCACCTTGAGCAAATGACGTCACGCTCGATGAACATAAAAGCGCCAGCATTGTCACTCTGATAACGTTGACCACAAAACTCTCCCAGATCTTGTGTCCATCCCGTCCGCAGTAGCGGATTGGTTAGCCCTGGCACATGCGTGTGCTCAAAAACCTGCCTGCTACCGCGGGCGGCACGGACACGTTTTAATGTTGAGTAATTGATTGCCCGGCAAAATGGACCAGATCTTCCTTCTTAAAATCTGTTCCGTTGATGGGTCTGGCAATCGCGATTTTTGGCGTAACACTCTCGACTTTTATTCGTCCGATTACTTTGTCTTTTGTGCGTCCAAGCGAGACGCGCGTCTGCGGATCGATGATTTCGTGACCGGCGCGAAGCACATCCAGCTCGTCGCCGACTTTTATACCTAGCTCACTGCCGGCGTTGAGATATATCGTTGGCTGCGAGTTGTTGTCTTCAGTCTCGATTTCGGCGATAGCCCCTTCCCAGGGACGCGCTTCCATTTTGCTTATGATGAAATTCACCGCCTGCGTCAGCGCCTGGCGGCTGGCCTGGCCAAGAGGTGTGCTGTCGAATCCCGATCCGCCAATCTGAGTGTTACCGACATCCAGTTGCGCCGATGTTCCTGACGATTTCGCTCGACCTTCGGCGCGAACCGAATCCAGAACCTGTCCGGTCACGGTGTCGTACATTCGCACGTCGAGAGCGACAAAGGCTTCGGCTTCGGCGTGAGAGATGCCCAGCGTTTTACCGAACACTCCGTTTCCGCCAAGGCTGGATTTCTTGTACGAGTATTCAGTTACCGCGCCGCGAATGAGGACTTGCGCGCCCAGCAATCGACCTGCTTTCGCAGCGCTGGCCGGATCGACCGCCGCGCTGGCGCCCAGGGTCTGTTCGGCCTGGATATCGGCCATGGCCTTTCGCTCCAGAACGACAAACCGGTTTGTGTTGATCAACGCTGTCGTCAACATCTCAGTTAAACCTGTTCCGAAATCAGTCGGAGGAGTCAGATCGACGGTCGTTGTACTGCTGGTCCCGGTTGATGTCGCGTTCGTTGTGTTATTGGCCGTGACTTTTACTTCCAGGTCCATAACGCCGAGGCGTTTTTTGGGACCGGTGTAAACGGCTGGAGAGTTTGTCTGAGCTGTTGTCGGCGCGGTCTTTTTCTCGTTTTTATCGCCGCGCTTATCTATAGCGTCTTTTGATTTATCGAATACGCTGCCGATACTTTGTCCGTGGCTAATAACCGCAGACACGAATAGCGCCAGCATAACTTTTGAAAGGTTCTTTAGGTACAGCTTCATAAACAATTCCTTGTAAAACCAACGATTGCTAAAAGTCGTTGTGTGGCGGCGAGCCAGCCGCCCATTCAAATGTCTGCACAGCTGAGTATCCGGCCTGTTTGCTGCTTTTTATTGATGGATGTAAGGGCTAATAATTGATCGTCACAACGTTCACGTTGACATCGCCGCCGACCTCGACCGCTGCGGTTCTGTTTGGGTTGCTTTGCTGATTTTTCGGCATCATTGCCTGAGCCCTAGGTACAGGCAATTTGATCTGCAATGCTTTGTTGTTTTGAATCGCGTCCCTTACCCCTTGTTCGAGTTTCAAAAGCGACTGGCCCTTTAATTCATCAATTTGACTCTGCTGAGTGGTAGACAAAGTAAAATGATCGTTGAGGAAGCCTTTCAAATCCGTGAAGGCTTTGTTGGCGTACGACTGGCGATCACTGTTGGGAATAGACTTGATAAAGTCATTAAGGTTCTTTTCCGTCAACAGCGGTTTGTTTGTGGCTGCCGCCACTGCAACCAGCGCGCGAATCTCGGTAGTGCTCATCGCTGCGAAGCATCCCGCGGCTAAAGCGGCAGATCCCGCAACCTTAAGAAAGTTGCGACGCTCCTGATTTTCTTGTTTCTTATCTTTCATTGATTCCTCCTCTAAAGGTTCGGCAAACACCGTTTCTTCTCTTTTTCCGGACCGTTGTGATATAAATTGGCGTGGTCTGCTTGAACTGTTACTTTCTAAACCGACCTCCCCACGGGTGCGAAAGATACAGCGGGGTCGAGATGGAGTCTTTAATAGCTCATAGAATTTTTCTTAAAACCGACTTTAAAGAAATCTTAAAGAACATTTAAAACTAGCAAAATGAGCAGGAAATACAGAAACTTCCACGAGTTTGGCGCATTCCGGCTAAGCCCTGAAGAGCGGCAGCTTTTCAAAGACGGCAAGCCGGTTCCGCTGACTCCGAAGGCAATCGAAGTGCTGGTCCTGCTTGTGGAAAACAGCGGCAGCATCGTTAGTAAAGATGAATTGATGCAAAAGGTCTGGCCGGACAGTTTTGTCGAAGAAGGAAATCTGGCGGTAAACATCTCGACTTTACGGAAAGCGCTCGGTGACGGCTCCTCAGATCAACAATATATTGAAACTGTTCCGAAACGCGGATATCGATTCGTAAAGGAAGTCACCCAGGTAAATGAACAAGTTTCGGTTCCGGTTGCACAACCATTAAACCAGGAGAAGACAACGGAAGCTCCGGTGATGGAGGAAGTAGTCGATCTTTCGCCAGCTGCACCGACTGCACCTGACCCCAAAACGGTTGAGCCAGCCAAAGTCGAAGAAAACAGACGGTCTTCATTTTCCTTAACAATTGTGGCGGCGCTGGCTGTTGTGCTTTTAGGGGTTGTGGTGCTGGGAATATGGAGAGCGCGATCCCACTCGAATCCCAAAAAGATTCTCTCGGTTAAAACCCTGCTGAGACTGACAAACAACCCGGCGGATGACTGGCAGCCCGATATTTCCCCGGACGGAAGCAAAATAGTTTTTGTTTCGAACAGGGATGGCAAGGGCGAGATTTACATCATGGACGCTGATGGCAGCAATCAACGTAATCTCACGAATAATCCGGCAAATGATGATTCGCCAGCGTGGTCGCCCGACGGTTCTATGATCGCATTTCAAAGCGACCGCGAAGGTACAGTCTGCATTTATATAATGAATGCGGATGGTTCTAATGTTCGCCGAGTTACCACTAACCCTGGCGCCAGAGCCGATTGGTCGCACGATGGAAAAAGGATCGCCTTTTCCAGCGCCAGAGGAGACAAAGGGCAAGTCTACGTCATCAATATTGATGGGACTAATGAGACGCGCCTGACGTCCAGTCCGGCAGGAGCTCTTGATCCAAGCTGGTCACCCGACGACAGCAAAATTGCTTATACGTCCTGGATAGACGGACATTTAGAGGTCTGGGTTATGAGTTCCGACGGGACCAACCCCATACGACTGACCTACGGCTCTTCTGACAGTCGTCTTCCGATGTGGTCGCACGATGGCAAGAAGATAGCTTTTGTTACAAGCAGAGATGGAAGCGATGAATTGTACATTATGAATCCGGATGGTTCGGGGCAGACGAGACTTACTAACGACCAGCCCGATAATACGGAGCCCTCCTGGTCGCCGGACGACAAAGCGATCGTTTTCGAGAGTCAACGGGACGGCAATAGCGAGATATACGCGATAAATATTGATAACGTCGCAGAGATAAACCTGACCAATAATATAAGTAATGATGCCGATCCTGATTGGTCACCTGATGGATCCAAAATACTCTTCTCGACGAACCGAGAAGGGAAACTGGAAATCTATGTGATGGATTCAGATGGCGGGCATCCGACGAACCTTACAAACAATCCCGCGAACGATTCAAATGGCAGATGGTCACCGGACGGTAAGCAGATAGCCTTTACCAGCGATCGTGGCGGTATTCCACAGCTGTACGTCATGAATTCAGACGGAAGCAATGTGCGGCAGATTGCTACAATCTCGGCCAGCGGTCCGTCGTGGTCTCCTGACGGCAAGAAGATAACCTTCGCTTCAAAAGCAGGAGACGGCATAGACATCTTTGCTATAAACCTCGATGGCAGTCGTCTGACCAGGCTAACCTCCGGCCTCGGCGTAAATGAAGCTCCAGTCTGGTCACCGGATGGCAAGAAGATCCTTTTTCAGAGTACAAGATCCGGTCATTTTCAGATTTATGAAATGAATCAGGATGGCAACGATGAAAAGATTTTGGCGCCCGTCCCGGCAACGATGGGCAATCCGGCCTGGTCAAAGGATGGAAAACGGATCGCGTATAATCTCAACTCCACGGGTCATCAGGAAATATGGATTATGAACGCAGACGGAAGCAATCCTGTCCAGCTCACCCGGGACGGCTATTATGATGGACAGCCTACGTGGTCGCCCGACGGCGGCAAAATCGCGTACGTAAATACCAAAGACGGAAATCAGGAAATCTACGTGGTTAAGGTCGCCTCTGGACGCTAAAAACGGTATGGGCGGAACCAACAGATCAGTGCTCCACCCGTTCCCGCAAACTTACTTCTTAGCCTTTGACGCCGCCTTTTTGGCTGGCGCTTTTGGTTTTGGTTTCGCCTTGGCGGGAGGCGGTGGCGCTTCGGGGTCGACGTGCGTCTTTTTGATAATCTCGTGAGCAACGGTTCGACTATGTCCCGGAGGCGCCAGCAACAGACCGGTTTTTGAAAGAGCCTTCCACAAAACCTCGTTCTGGAAGGCGATAGTGCCGCCGCCGCGCTTTCTCTGCGAAATCATTCGATTGATATCGCCCACACAGATCCAGTCTGAATGGAGTGATATTCCCCACTTGGCATGATCGTGTGTTTCCGGCCAAACCCAGTGTGCGCCAAGTGGGCCCAAGTTAATGTATTTGAGATCGAATGTTTTGTGGATGCCGTCGGAATCGGCAATGGGCGGTATCTTTCCTCGAATCCAGGTTTCGACATCCATGTCTACTTTCAAAGTTGGACCGACCAGGTCATTCCAAAAATCTTTGTTCCACTTTCGATTCTTTGCGATCACTTTGAACGGCA
The DNA here is from genome assembly GCA_035652355.1 of Blastocatellia bacterium. Taxonomy (GTDB): domain Bacteria; phylum Acidobacteriota; class Blastocatellia; order DASRDY01; family DASRDY01; genus DASRDY01. The sequence goes on along the minus strand of DASRDY010000236.1, from coordinate 53,935 downwards.
TACCGCCAATCGATTTCACGTCAATGACATTTGAATCGCCTTCTGCGTTGGCATTCAAAGGCTGGGTTAATACATAGAGCGGATTATCTTTCGGCAGATTTGCCGCCTCGCAAAGATAAGTTTGCGGTTCCTGGTGATTGGCCATCTGATTTGCGATCGTCGCCGCGGTCTCGATGTCCAGCGAAATGCACAAGTAAGTCTGCCCGTATTTCGGCGTCGGATCCCTCTTCGCTTTTGGCTCGGCAAACTTTGGCCATGAATGCAGCAGCCAGTAAGCAGTCTTTGAAGCAGTGTCGAATGCGATAACGCCTTTTGTATGGCCAAGATTGCCATTGTCGTGCATTTTGGCCGCTGCGGGAGACTCGTCATTGTAGAGGATATGCCCAGTCGTGGACGCGGCTTTACTGAAAACCGAATTCAAAGTGTTGTTAAGCGCGCCTTTTCCTTTGTCGAGTGTATATGGCGATTTTTCAACTAGTCTGTCTTTGATGTTTGGCGCTTTATCAATCGTCGAATCGTAGTATACGTATTCGTATCCCGTGGCACTGTCGTTGGCTGCGCCGGGGCTGAGCTGGGGGACCTTGTAAATGAACCACCAGTCGACCGGTTTTCCATTTTCATCAAGCGCAGTTACTTTCATACTATATCTCCTTGCCTGTACTGATTAATTAGCTTCGGATATTGATCTGGCCGCAGTCCGATTGCTGCAGAAATTACTACGCGAATTACGGCCAAGAGCTAGGGGCCGTTTCCTGGCCTTATTAATACTTTTAACCGCGTTTAAATTCAAGTCGCAAATCGCAATAAACGGCCGGTCGAATGAAGATTGCTGCGCCAATCGGCGAAAATCGCACAGGCAATTCGGCCCTGGTGCCGATAATTGGAGTACGGACGATGTGTCATTCGCCGTTTCCATGACGCCGCGTTTTTCGTCAACTGAAGCTGCGCGAGTTGCAATTGGCGAACCGCGTTGAAGAGGCAATGGCCAAAATAAAAATCCTGAGCGGCATGCTTCCTATCTGTTCTTCCTGCAAAAAGATTCGTGATAAAGGCGATTGCTGGAAAAACGTGGACCTGCTTATCGAGGAACACACTGACGCCGATTTCACCCATGGTATCTGCCCCGAATGTGTCAAAGCGCTCTATCCCGAATACGTACAGCGCCTGCAAAATCACGCTCGATAGTTTCGGTCCTACTCATGGGGCAACATCGTTTACCGAGATTACATTTTGGTCAACAAAGGCCCGTGATATAAATCCAGCGTGTAAGACCCTCACCCCTGCGTTCTTTCGGAAACTTCGGTTATCATTTTAACCTGTACGTTCGTTGAGGAACACAGACAAGATGTCTATGCTACATGCGCAGATACAAGAATTGCTCGACTCACTTTATCGCGTCGATTCGGGACGAATCCTGGCCACTCTGATCCGCTTGCTGGGCGATTTTGATCTTGCCGAAGAAGCAATGCACGAAGCCTTTGCGGCCGCGCTGAGCACGTGGCCGAGCAGTGGAGTGCCCGATAATCCCCGACCATGGCTGATTTCGACTGCCCGATTCAGAGCCATTGATACTCTGCGTCGACGGGCAAGATTCGATGCGTCCCAGGACGAGCTGGCGCGATATGTCGAAGCGCAATTGAGCTCGTCCGGAACGTCCAATGAAGAAGACTACCTTGAGGATGATCGCCTGCGCCTGATTTTTACGTGCTGCCACCCATCCCTGGCGCCGGAAGCGCGCGTCGCGCTCACCTTGCGTGAGGTATGCGGGCTGACAACCGAGGAGATTGCAAAGGCTTTCCTCATTACTCCGCGCACGCTGGCGCAACGGATTGTACGCGCGAAAGCAAAGATTCGAGAGACAAGGATTCCATACGAGGTGCCGACGGCGCAGGAATTGCCAGAGCGGCTGGGTGCCGTGCTCCAGGTCGTATATCTCGTCTTTAATGAAGGGTATTCGGCCGCGATGGGATCGGAGGTAACGCGCGGTGAGCTAACCGGCGAGGCGATAAGACTAGGCAGATTACTCTGCGAACTCCAGCCAGAGCCGGAAGTCATCGGGCTGCTTTCCCTGATGTTGCTGCAGGAATCCCGTCGCGCGGCCAGAACCTCTCCGACCGGGGAGCTGATTTTGCTGGAGAACCAGGATCGCTCGCTATGGAATCAGGAACAGATCGCGGAGGGAGTAGCATTGGTGGAACGCGCCCTGAAGTCCCGTCGGTTTGGCTCTTACACACTGCAGGCGGCGATTGCTGCTGTTCATTCGGAGGCGAAATCTGTTGCGGAGACGGACTGGCGGCAGATTGTCGCGCTTTACGACCGATTGTTTCGAATTCAGCCCTCGGCGGTCGTTCAGCTTAATCGTGCCGTCGCAATTGCAGAGCGCGATGGTCCAGAGGCTGGTCTGATGCATATCGACGCCATACTGGAACATGGCGAACTGGCGAATTATTACCTGGCTCATTCAGCCCGTGCGGAAATGTGCCGCCGGCTGGGCAGGACAGATGAGGCTCGGGCTTCTTATGAAAAGGCCCTGGCGCTGACCCAACAGGAGCCGGAACGGCAGTTCCTGCAAGAAAGGATTCGACGGTTGAAATAAATATTCGAGTAGGCTGTCGATTTTCGGTTTTCCGAACGACTATAGGGTGAAGGCAGCGCAAGCGCACCGCCGAAAGGCCGTTAAAGGAGAATGGAGAAATTATGCCACAATATCTTGTTACTGGTTATCTTCCCGAGGATTTCGATCCGTCCGCTATGACCGAAGCGACTATCGAGGCGATCCACGCGCTCAACCGCGAAATGGACGCTGCCGGCGTCACGAAGTTTGCCTGCGGCCTTTCCCCGATCGCGAAGTCGCTGCGAAGGCAGCCCGATGGTACGGTTCTCATCACCGATGGGCCGTATACGGAGACCAAGGAACACATAGGCGGGTTGTCGATCCTCGAAACTACTGATATGGACGAGGCAGTCGAATGGGCGCGCAAGGGCGCCGTCGTCTGCCGTGGGTCAGGCGAAGTGATAGAGATTTTTTTCGGGCCCGGCGGCCTTGATGCTCTGAATCAGAGCAGCCAGGGAGAAGAAGTCAAGCAACTGTATCTGGTTGCTCTGTATCGCCCCGACGACTACGACCCATCCGCCGCAACCGAAGAAATTATGGAAGATATCCACGCGCTCAACCGCGAAATGATGGCTGCCGGCGCCAGAAAGTGTGCCTGCGGCCTTTCCCCGGCCAGCAGCGCCAAGTCGTTGAGGAGTCAGCCCGATGGTAAGGTGCTCGCCACCGACGGGCCGTACACGGAAACGAAGGAGCACATAGGCGGTTTCTGGATCCTGGGAGCTGCTGATCTGGACGAGGCAGTCGAATGGGCGCGCAAGGCTTCCGACGCCTGCCGTGCGTCGGGCGAGGTGCGGCAGATCTTTTTCGTCCCGGACCCGAAGGGGGCAACGGAATAGTTTGGCCGCAACGACTTCGGAACATACACCGTTTAAACGATGGGATGAACGAGCCGATGAAAAGCCGTGCTGCTCGCTCAAAAACTCTCTCAAAGAACATAACAAGAGAAATCATAACGAGGAAAATCAATCAAATGAGAAATCTAATCTTCGCAATCAACCTGACTGTGGACGGCTGCTGCGACCACACCAAACAAACTCCCAATGAAGAAGTTTACGATTTATTTATGCCTCTCCTGCGAGATACGGACCTGATCGTCTACGGGCGTAAAACGTATCAATTGATGGTTCCTTATTGGCCTGATATAGCAAAAAGCCAGGCTGAGTCAAAAGCAGAGAACGAATTTGCCGTGGCATTTGACTCCATCAACAAAGTTGTTTTTTCGCGAACATTGGAGAGCGCTGAAGATAAAAATACGAGAATTATTCGTACGAACCTGCGCGACGAAATACTTAAATTGAAACAGGAGCAAGGCAAAAACATACTAACCGGTGGTGTAAGTCTCCCTTCACAACTGATCGAGCTTGGACTGGTTGATGAATTTATTACAGTCATTAACCCGACCGTGGCGGGGGAAGGCAGACGGCTGTTAGATGATGTTAGCCTACAAGAGAAGTTGCAATTAAAACTTGTTGAGTCAAAGATTTATAAGTCAGGATGTGTCGCGCTTCGCTACTTAAAACAGTGATGGGAAAATCTGCGATGGCCGTGCTGGCTCGCGTCTTGAGGAAAAGCGAGAGGAGAAGAAACCGTGAAATACATCTGTTTGGGATACTACGACAAGGACAAATTCGACGGCATGACCGAGGACGAGCGGCACGCGATGTTCGATGAATGTTTTGAATACGACGACCATCTTCGCGCCAACGGACACGTTGCTGCTGAAGGAGTAGCGCTCCAGCCCACGGAAACCGCCTTGACCCTGTATTGGAAGAACGACAAAGTCGCAACCACGGACGGTCCTTACGCGGAGACCAAGGAACAACTCGGCGGAATCGGATTCATCGAGGCGCGGGACATGAATCATGCTGTACAACTCATGGCGCAGCATCCCTCCCTGAAATATGGCAGCATCTGGGAGATTCGGCCCGTGGGGGACATGACCGAAATCAGAAAGGCAAGTGAGCAGCGGCGGCGAAAAAACAATCAAGCGTAGACATCCTTGTCTGCGGTCATTTGTAGGCGTGGCTGCAAGAAAAGAATCAGATCACCCAAAAAATCAAACCACACCACGTGCGTCACATGTAGCGTATACATCTTGTCCGTGTCCTCTGAGAGGCTCCGGTCACATTAGAAACGCAGACAAGATGTCCATGCTACATGGGCTTTTCCGATCAAATTTCTAATTTCTTAATATTTCCTGTTGACACCGGCCGAGATGCGCCGTATATAGTTACATAGTTGAACTATGTAAAGGCGAACTATGCTACGAAGAAAACAGCGAGAAAAAGACGAATTCCCACCGGGAACTCTGGAAATGTTGATTTTAAAGACTCTGATTCGCGGGCCAATGCACGGATATGGCATCGCTCAGAACATTCAGCAGACATCCGAAGACGTGCTTCAGGTTGAAGAAGGGTCGCTCTATCCGGCTTTGCAAAGGATGCAGATAAAGGGCTGGTTAACGTCAGAGTGGCAGATGACGGAGCTGAACCGCAAAGCACGCTTTTATAAATTGACGAAGGACGGTCGTGAGCAGCTCGAAGCAGAAATGAAGAAGTTCAGTCGCGTAACCGGCGCGATCTGGCGAGTTCTGGAAAAAGTCTAAGGTGCAGCCATGAAAAAAATTCGCGAACTGTGGCGACGACTTTCCTTCTATTTCAGAAGAGACCAGTTCGATCGGGAACTCGACGACGAAATGCGCTTTCACCTGGAAATGAAGGCGAAGGCAAAGATTGAAGACGGTGACGATTCGATCAACGCGAGTTTTGCAGCTAAACGACAGTTCGGCAACCAGACGCGATTGAAAGAGAGGAGTCGAGACATGTGGAGTTTCCGCTGGATCGAATCAATTGGCAAAGACGTTCAGTATAGTTTTCGGATGATCGGGAAGAGCCCTGTCTTTGCTTCCGTTGTCATCCTGTCACTCGCACTGGCTATCGGAGCGAATACGTCAATCTTCACTCTCGTTGACGCTGTGCTGCTCAAGAAATTGCCGGTGAAGAATCCTGAGGAGCTTGTTCTGTTCGGTTGGGCCGGTGGTCGCAATGTTGCCTACCTTGGGGGAAGCGGCAGCGGAAGAACTGACAAAAAAACTGGCATCAGGTACGGGTCCTCACTTTCCACTGAAATCTTTGAGCGGATGCAGCAACAGAACCAGACCATGACAGATATCTTTGCCTGTTATGCAATCTACCCGAACATGAATGTCAGCGTCGACAATCGTGCTGAAATAGCCGCCGGCCAGGTCGTGTCAGGTGGTTACTATAAAGGATTAGGAGTGCGGCCGATCATGGGCCGAACCATAACCGACGAAGACGACAAAGTCGGCGCGCCGCCGGTAGCGGTAATTACCTATGATTACTGGAAGAACAGATTTGGCTCAGACCCATCCATCGTCGGAAAGAATGCATTCGTAAACGGAGTCGCGGTCACCATCATCGGAGTCACTCAGCCTGGTTTTGTTGGCACTCTTGGTATAAGCAGAGTGGTTGATCTCAGCATGCCGCTGTCGGTGGAACCTCTGGTCGACAGTTTGCCGCGATCAACAGAAGGGAACTGGTGGCTGCGCATAATGGGCAGATTAAAGCCCGGTGTAACCGTTCAACAGGCGCAAGCCAACTTTGAGCCATTAATGCAGCAGAGCGCGATGGAGCGTCTTCGAAATTATCTGGCCCAACGTCCCGATCCGCGATTTGCCAATGCCGTTCCTCCGATGTTGACCGCGATTCCAGGTGGTCAAGGTGATATGTTTCAACGGTCCGACTATGTAAGAGAGCTTTACATACTGCTGATTATTGTCGGCCTGGTTTTGCTGATTGCCTGTGTCAACGTTGCAAATCTGTTGCTAGCCCGGTCTGGCGCGCGTCAGAAGGAGATTGCAATCAGAATATCGTTGGGCGCTGGTCGATGGCGCTTGATTCGTCAGTTGCTAACTGAAAGTTTAGTGCTTGCCGTGGCGGGTGGGGCTCTGGGTTTACTGCTTGCATTCTTATCAAGAGATTTTTTGTTATCAGTATCGGTTCTGGGTGGTAATCGACTTAAAGTCGACATGGGCCTGGATTTCAGAGTGCTCGGTTTTACCGCCGCCGCCACGATAGCAACTGGCATTCTTTTTGGAATTGCTCCTGCGCTGAAGGCGACCAGAATCGATCCCGGACCGGCCTTGAAAGATACAACCGGAGCAGCCAGTCCCGGCCGGTCGCGCCTTACGATGGGAAAAAGCTTGATAGTCATTCAGGTCGGATTGTCGGTAGTGCTGCTGGTCGGGGCTGGATTGTTTCTTCGCACGTTGCGCAATCTTCAGCATGTTGATTACGGATTTGATGCTCAGAACCTGCTGCTCTTTGATGTCAACCCCTCTCTTAATGGCTATAAAGGCGAGGCGCTCAGGAACGTCTACAAGCAAATTACTGACAGACTGAACACCATTCCGGCGGTGAAATCCGCGACCATTTCAATGTATCCATTTATGAGGGGCGACAGTTGGCAGTGGGGTGAACCTAAAGTCCCTGGCGGGAAGAAAGCATTTGATCCGAACACGAGTTGCTACTTGCTGGCGGTCGGAAACAATTTCTTTCAAACTATGCAGATGCCACTGCTGGCTGGGCGGCAGTTTGATTCACGAGACACAGCGAGCTCCCCAGGAGTTGCTATCGTAAATCAGACATTCGTCAGGCTGACTTTCGATGATGACAAACCGATTGGCGAGCACTTTGAATTCGACATTCCCAGAGGGAAACAGGTTTTTGAAGTCGCTGGCATCGTCAAGGACAGTATCTATGAAGATCTCCGCAGCGCTCCACCACCCATAGTCTATTTCCCATATGAGCAGCACATGGCCGACATCGATCGTTTTGCGGAAGGAATGACCTACGAAGTCCGAACGAGCGGAGATCCAATTGCTATAGTGCCTGCAGTCATGGATTTGATGCGTTCTATCGACAGTAAGACTCCAATTGAAAATATTAAAACACAGCCTGATCAGATCGATGAAGCACTAAGCGACGAACGCGTTTTTGCCAAGTTCACTTCCGCGCTTGGTTTGCTGGTTTTGATTCTGGCCGGAATAGGTCTATATGGCGTCATGTCATACAACGTGACGAGAAGAACCAGGGAAATCGGAATCAGGATGGCATTGGGCGCCGGTGCAAAAAGAGTCTTGGCGCAGGTGATGCGTGAGACCCTGCTGATAGTCAGTACCGGTGTTATTTTTGGCGCCGCAGGTTCCTACTTCGCAACGAATGTCATATCTGCTGCGTGGTTCGGGATTGATGATCGACCGAATATGTTATTTGGGGTTGGTCCGCATGATCCATTCAGTATTGTTTTGGCAGCGCTTTTCCTTTTAGTCGTGGCCGCGATCGCGGGCTATTTGCCTGCCCGAAGAGCAGCGCGAGTCGATCCTCTGACAGCGCTCAGATACGAATAAGTCTCTTGCTCATCCTCAGGAGGATTAAGCAATGGCGGCAATCAAGAAATTGCAAGAACTGTGGCGACGAATTGCTTTCTATTTTAGAAGAGAGCAATTCGATCGCGAACTCGACGACGAGATGAGATTCCATCTGGAAATGAAAGCCAGGGCAAAAATGCTCGACGGCGCCAGCGCGCGCGATGCCAGTTTCGCAGCCAGCCGCGTATTCGGCAATCAGACCCGTTTGAAAGAGAGGAGCAGAGAGATGTGGAGTATTCGCTCGATAGAAACCGGAGCTAAAGATATTCAATATACGTTTCGAATGATTCGTAAAAGTCCTGTTTTTGCCGCTGTAGTCATCCTGTCGCTGGCTTTGGCGATTGGGGCTAACACCGCAATTTTCTCTCTCGTCAATGCTGCTCTAATAAAGATGTTGCCGGTAAGAAACCCCAATGAACTTGTGATTTTCTGCTGGGGGGCAAAGCCACACGAAGTTGTAGCGGTGACCGAGCACAGCGGAAACTGGGATGAGGATCCGAAAACAGGTGCAACCCTCGGTTCTTCTCTATCACAGCCGATGCTGGACCGGATGCAGCAACAGAATCAGACGCTGGCAGATCTGTTTGCTTTTGCGCCGCTTTATACCAACTTGAATGTGGCCGTCGATGGCCGCGCAGAGATTGCGACGGGTCAGGTTGTATCGGGCGATTATTATAAAGGTCTCGGAGTCCGTCCGATTCTGGGCCGGACTCTGAACGAAGATGATGACAAAAAGGGCGCGCCGCTGGTCGCCGTGATTACATATTCATACTGGAGAGAACGATTCGGTCTCGATCAGAGCATCGTCGGGAAAACAGCTTTCATAAACGCAATCCCATTCACCATTGTGGGCGTTACGCAACCCGGTTTTGACGGAACAATGGGTGTGGAACGAACCACCCAAGTCAACATTCCTATCGCCGCGACATCGCAGGTTACTCGTCACGAAGATGATAATAACGAAATGTGGCTGCGGGTAATGGGACGGCTGAAGCAGGGAGTATCTTTTGAGCAGGTGCGCGGCAATTTCGACCCTATAATTCAGCAGACCGCGATGGAAAGCCTGCGTGACTATCTCGCAAAACATCCGGATCCTGAAATGGATAAGGCCGTTCCGCCAACGCTGGTGGTTAAATCAGGCAGTCAGGGCGATGTATTTTCACGGCTTGGTCTTACCAACGAGCTTTATGTTCTGTCAATCGTGGTGGGCCTGGTTTTGCTGATAGCCTGCGTCAACGTTGCGAATCTGTTGCTGGCGCGGTCGGGCGCGCGGCAAAAAGAGATCGCCGTCAGGATAGCTCTGGGTGCGGGCAGATGGCGATTGATACGACAATTGCTGACTGAAAGTCTTGTCTTCGCGATAGCAGGCGGGTTTGCAGGGTTAGTTATTGGGTATTTGGTAAAGGATTTTCTCGCCGCAGCAACAGGTTTATGGGGCTCAGAAATAGTAATTGATACGAGTCTTGACACGAGGGTTCTGCTGTTTACGGCCGCGGCATCGATCGCGACTGGAATATTATTCGGTATCGCGCCTGCACTGAAGGCAACAAAGATCGATCCGGGCCCCGCATTGAAAGAGAATGCTTCGCAGGGATTTGGCCGGTCCTGGTTAAGTCTGGGAAAGAGTTTGATGGTTCTGCAGGTGGCACTGTCCATCGTCCTGCTGGTTGGAGCAGGATTGTTTCTTCGCACGCTGCGTAATCTTCAGCATGTGGATTACGGATTCGACGCGCAGAACGTTTTGTTGTTTGACGTGAATCCTTCGCTAAACGGATACAAAGGCGAACGTCTGTCGAACGTATATCAACAGATTGCGGACCGACTGGACGCGACTCCTGGCGTCAAATCGACGACAGTTTCGCTTTATCCGCTGTTAAAGGGATGGGGATGGGGAATGGGGACACCAACTGTTCCCGGAGCAAAGAAAACCCCCGACCCGAAAACGCGAGTTTACATGCTTCCGGTTAGAAACAATTTTTTCGATACGATGCGGGTACCTTTATTGTCTGGCCGTGAATTCGATGCCAGAGACAATGCCAATAACCCGAGAGTCGCAATCGTCAATCAGGCGTTTGTAAAACAGTTTTTTGACAGCGACGCGCCGATTGGCGAGCACTTCCAATTTGACAGCCGCGACGGATCAAAAGTTTTCGAAGTTGTCGGCGTTGTTAAAGACACCCTGTATTACAACCTGCGTCGCCAGCCAGAGCCAATAGTCTTTCTACCTTATCTTCAACAGATGAAAGAGATGGATAATATGGGCGAGGGAATGACATACGAGGTAAAAACATCCGGTGATCCGACTGCGATGGTTCCCGCCGTTCGCGAAGTTCTTCGGTCTATCGATAGCAAACTTTCCATCCTGAACGTTAAAACACAGACGCAGCAGATTGATGAACGAATCGCCCAGGAACGTGTCTTTGCGAATCTGACCAGCTTGCTTGGATTGCTGGTTCTCGTACTGGCCGGTCTCGGGCTTTATGGAGTGATGTCGTACAACGTGTCCAGAAGGACACGGGAAATCGGCATCAGGATGGCTCTGGGGGCGGGATCACGAAGAGTATTGAGTCACGTAATGAATCAGACCATCGTCCTGGTCACCGTCGGCATCGTCTTTGGTATTACCGCGTCATACGCCGCAACACGATTTATTCCAGCATCGTGGATTGGGTTGAGCGATAGAAATAGCATTCTGTTTGGTGTATCGCCCCACGACCCTGCCAGCCTGATCATGGCTGCATTGTTTCTTTTGGCCGTGGCAGTCGTTGCCGGCTATATACCGGCGCGAAAAGCTGCAAAGGTCGACCCTCTGATTGCGCTCAGGTACGACTGACGACTAACGCAATGTTCTAAATACGCCGCATCGATTTATTGAAGGAAACCGGAGGTTCCATCAAGCTCAATGAATGAACTCAAAGACTGTTCGGCGAAAAGAACCAGTTTCAAGATGTACATAAGAATCGTTACTTTTGGATGTCTATTTATGGTTTTTGTGTTTGTTCAGAGCCTGATGGCTCAGGACAAACTCGATTTGAATCGTTCCGTGGTTTTTACGATTAGTCCGGGAGATTCAAAAACGTTCGTAATTCCGCTGAAGGATGGAGACTTTTTTACTCTTTCTCTCGATCTGCAAGGCGGGGTAAGCCTCCTTGTTCTTTATCCGGATGGATCGGTGTTGCGCCGCTCTGCCGCTTCATTGCCGGACGGTAAACGACAGTTCACGTTTCCCGCCGAAGGGGCTGGCAGCTATACACTGAAGCTCTCAGCATCCGCGGAGCATCCTGCAAAAGTGGAGGTTGTCCTCGATAAAGTACTGTCGCTGGAAGAGCGTCTTAAGCCCGAACGGCAGAGCGACCCTTATCCCAGTCCGCGAATTCAAGCGCTACGTGGCGAGATCGCAGCGGGCAACTCGACAGAAGCTTTTTGGAAAGAGATTGCCGCGCGCGGTACACCGCTCGTCGAGCCGTTCGGCTCGGACGGTAAGTACAAGCTCGTAACTTTTCTTTGGCGTGAGCTGCACGAGACGAAAAACGTGGTGGTGCTGGGATCTTTCCTGGATCCGGTATCAGTACAGGATCTTGCGATGCAGCGGCTCGGTGCGTCGGACGTCTGGTATCTGACCACGAAGATGCCGACTGGAGCGCGGTTTACATACTCGCTTTCGCCGAACGATCCGATGACGTGGGATCCTCCGCGCGCGATGCAACGCGACGTCACGCGCCAGGTGGACCCGCTCAATCCTCGTCGCATGTTACCCGGGTCCAGAACCTGCCCCGCCACTGCCAGCAAATTCGCGTGCATCAACGTCGTGGAACTTCCGGATGCCGCTCCGCAACCGTGGACGATCAGTAAGCCTGAGACACCGCGAGGCAAGGTCGAGAAAGGAAGTCTCAAAAGCACCATCCAGGGCATTGAGAGAACATTTTCAGTGTATGTCCCTGCCAACTACAAGGCAGATGGCCCTGTGAACGCATTACTGGTCCTGTTCGACGCCGGGACTTATTTGCCGAACAACCCAAAGGATTGGTACGACCCTGAGAGCTTTCAGACGCTCACGACTCTCAACGAGTTGATTGCTGCCTCCAAAATCCCGCCCACCGTAGCCGTCTTTATCGACAACATCGGTAATCGGCGCGTGTTGGACCAATTGGCGAATCCCGGCTTTGCCGACTTTGTGGCGACCGAGCTCGTGCCGTGGGTGCGCGCGCATTACAACGTCACGACCGATCCGAAACGCTCGGTTGTGGGCGGGTACAGCTCTAGTGGGTTCGCGGCTGCATTCATGGGTTTGCGGCACTCAGAGGTGTTTGGCAACGTGATCAGCCAATCCGGATCGTTCTGGTGGGCGCCCGACCACAATGGTGGATACTGCGGCCCTCTGTGTCACGATCTGGGATACCTGCCCGAGGACAAGATGGACGGAACGACCGAAGTTAATTGGCTCGCGAAGCAGTTCCTTGCCCAGCCAAAGCTTCCGGTGCGTTTCGATTTGGAAGCCGGAGTATTCGAGCTGGACCGCTATGGTGGTGGTGGCGACATCCTCGAGCCGACGCGGGCCTTGCGCGATGTCCTGCTCGCGAAAGGGTACGAGGTGCATTATCAGCAGTTCGTCGGCGGACACGATGGATTGAGCTGGCGCGGAACACTTACTGATGCACTTATCGCGCTCATCGGTCGTCCGTAATTTCCGAAGATCGTGGACCAGTCGACGATGGCTAAAAACAGAGCGATGAAGAAACTGCGCGAATTATTACGCCGCTTCTCCTTCTATTTCGGAAGAGACCGATTCGACCGCGAGCTCGACGACGAGATGCGCTTTCGACGATGACAACCCGATTGGACAGCATCTTGAATTTAACCACACCGATAACATCCGCACGTTGGAAGTGGTTGGCGTCGTCCGTGACGTGATCTATGAAGACCTGCGAAGCGCGCCCGGACCTATAGTGTTTATCCCCGTTCAGCAGCACGTATCGCGATTGGACCGTGTGGGTTCCGGTTTGACCTACGAAGTTAAAACATCAGGCGATCCTTATGCTTTGGCGCCAGCCATCAGAGATGTTGTTCGTTCGATCGACAGCAAACTTCCGGTAACGAATGTCCGGACCCAGGAACAGCAAATTCACGATAAGCTGGATACAGAGCGTACGTTTGCCAGTCTGACAGCCGGTCTGGGACTGCTGGTTTTGATTTTAGCTGGACTCGGGTTGTATGGCGTCATGTCTTACAACGTAACCAGGAGGACCAAAGAGATCGGAATCCAAATGGCATTGGGCGCGGACGCGAAAATAGTCTTGGGGCGAATAATGCGCGAAACGATTCTGATAGTCGGGATCGGAATAGTTATTGGTGTGGCAGCGTCGTATGAAGCAAACCGCGTTGTTGCCAATTCATTGATCGGCTTTTTCAGCGACCAGCGGATGTTGTTTGGGGTCGGTCCCAGTGACCCCTTCAGTATCGCACTGGCAGCGCTTTTCCTGGTTGGGGTTGCAGCCATTGCCGGTTATTTGCCAGCTCGACGGGCGGCAAAAGTAGATCCTTTGATTGCCCTCAGGTCTGAGTGACAGTTGTACAACAGGCTGCTAGCCTGTTGCTGTTATTAAATGCGAAGCTTAAACCCTGAACAGGCTGGCAGCCTGTTCTACCCTTTTCTTCTTTGCAAACCACATAACCTCCCTTAGAATATAAGAGCTTTTCGTCTATCCAAACTGCTAATCCATCACTGTAACAGGGTCGGGAGGGAAGTATTGATGGCCACTATTGTCGGCGCAAAAGGAGGAGCTAACGAATCTCTATTTGAGTTAAAGGAAGACGTCTCCAATAGTCCGTTATGGAACGAAGATCTTGCGCCCGTTCCGATTGCAAAGCGCAACTGGACCACGTACAACTTCGCCGCTCTTTGGGTCAGCATGGCGCATTGCATTCCGACCTATATGCTTGCCTCGGGATTGATCAGCAAGGGAATGAACTGGTGGCAAGCGCTGATGACTATTCTTTTAGGCAATGCGATTGTTCTTATCCCGATCCTTTTGAATTCGCATCCCGGCACGAAATACGGCATTCCTTTTCCGGTTTTTGCAAGAGCGAGTTACGGCACATACGGATCCAATCTTCCAGCTATTATGAGAGCCGTCGTCGCCTGCGGGTGGTTCGGTATTCAGGCGTGGATTGGCGGACAGGCGATACATCTTTTTCTGCGAGCGTTGTTCCCGGGTTGGCCGACTCTGTTAGGAGGGCCGATTCAGACTTCGATCATCGCTGGCTACACTCCGACGGAATACATTTCATTTCTGATTTTCTGGGGCATCAACATCTTCATCGTCTATCGTGGAATGAACCTGTTGCGCAAGGTAGAAAACTGGGCGGCTCCCTTCGTTTTGATAATGGCAGCGGTCCTTGTGGTGTGGGCTGTTACTAAAGCCAACGGGTTGGGCGCGATTATGGAGGCAAAGAATAACTTTGCTTCATTCTCGGATTTTATGAAGGTGTTCGCCCCGATGTTGACTGCCATGATCGGGTTTTGGGCTACTTTATCGCTGAATATGCCAGACTTCACAAGGTTTGGTCGCAGCCAGCGGGAGCAGGTTGTGGGGCAAGTTGTGGCCCTGCCTACGACGATGACCGTTTTCTCGGCGATGGGAGTCGTAATCACTTCTGCGGCGATGATAATCTATCCGAAAATGAATCCCGGTGACGTTTGGGATCCGGTCAAGCTGGTCGGGCAATTCAGTCAGGCGTGGCTGGTTGCGATCTCTATGTTTACCATAGTCGTTGCGACTCTTTCGGTGAACATCGCAGCAAATGTCGTTTCACCAGCTAACGATTTTGCAAACGCGTTTCCGAAGTGGATCAGCTTTAAAACCGGCGGTCTGTTGACTGGCATCCTTGGCATCCTGATACAACCGTGGCGACTGCTTGCAGATGCCGACAAATATTTTGGGTATCTCGGCACGTACTCTGGCGGGCTTGGATCGATTGCCGGAGTGCTGATTGTCGATTACTGGATTATTCGAAGAAAAGAACTTAGGGTTGCGGACCTGTACAAAACGCAAGGATCGTATACCTATGCCGGAGGATGGAATTGGTGGGCGGTTGTCGCTACACTGCTTGGGTGCGCATTCGCCTGGGGCGGACTGGTTTTCAAGCCTTTAAAGCCGCTGTATGATTATGCCTGGTTTGTAGGTTTGTTTGTTTCGGGATTGTCGTATTATTTATTCATGAAAGCAGGCAAAGCAGCCTGCTATAAGCCACTAAGTCCGAATGAAAGTGCATTTCGAAAACAATGAGATCACACCTCTCCATTAGATCCAAGGTCGTTAAGATATTCGGTATCTGTTTGTGTACAGTTGTCTTGTTATCAACCAATTACTCGCAGACCGAGTGGATTCAGGTTATATCTCAAGAAGGACGCTTTGCCGTTATTATGCCAGCTCGCCCCTCGAAACTGGAATTGCCGTTTACTCTTGGCGAATTTCGCGGCGTAGCGCATACGACTTATACCACATTCGAGAGAGTCAGATTTTCTGTTTCATACTCAGATCTAGCAATAGATCCGGATGATCCCGTGGTTGCCGACAAAATCCTGGATGACGCGCGCCAAAGTGCGCTCGATAACTCCAAAGGAAAAGTTGCTAACGAAGAGAAAATCAACTTGGGTAGTAATCCCGGACGGCAGCTTATAATCGATTTAGGCAGCGAGGTTGTTATTTCCAAGACTTATCTGGTAAAAAATCGCCTTTATCAACTCGCTGTTACAATACCACAGAGTCCAGGGAAACCAGTTCAAAGTGCAACTTTCTTTAATTCCTTCTCGGTAGGAGATGAACCAGGCAAAGGTCGGCCTGCTGACGGAGAAAAAGTGGTTCCACCGCCGTCTGCATCCCCATGCAGTTCGACCGGCGGTCCCCCGCCTAAGTACGTACGGATGAGCGAAGGTGTAATCCGAATGAAGGCGATTAGCCTGGTTACGCCGCGCTATCCTGTTGAAGCGAGAGAGTCCCGAGTCGAAGGGAAAGTAGAAATCGATATTGTAATTGATGAGCAAGGAAACGTTGAACAGGCAACTGCTAGAAGTGGTGACCAGTTGCTTCGCGATGCCTGCATAAATGCTGCGAAGGCATCGAAATTCAAACCGACTTTGCTTTGCGGAACTCCTTTGAAGGTAGAAGGTACTCTGACCTATAACTTCGTCTTGAATTGATAAAAAGTTTCTGGAGGCCTATGTCACGAATAGTTAAATGCGGATTGATCCAAGCTTCGAACGCGGTCGCTTGTGAAGAGTCGATCGACAAGATCAAGAAAGGCATGATCGACAAGCATCTTGCCTTCATCGCCGACGCTGCCAAACAGGGCGTGAAGATCATCTGTATGCAGGAGATCTTTTACGGCCCCTACTTCTGTCCTTCGCAGGATAAACGATGGTATGGCTCAGTCGAGCGAATCCCCGATGGTCCGACGACACAGTTAATGCAGGAAGTCGCTAAACAATACGGAATGGCGATTGTCGTACCCATCTACGAAGAAGAGCTGCCCGGCGTCTATTACAACACCGCTGCTGTTATCGACGCAGACGGAAAATATTTGGGCAAGTATCGCAAGAACCATATTCCGCATTGCGCTCCCGGATTTTATGAGAAGTTTTTCTTCAAGCCGGGCAATATGGGTTATCCCGTATTCAAGACTCAATTTGCCGATGTTGGAGTTTATATTTGCTATGACCGGCATTTCCCTGAAGGGGCGCGGTTGCTCGGGTTGCACGGAGCAGAGATCGTTTTCAATCCTTCGGCAACGGTTGCTGGTCTTTCAGAATATTTGTGGAAGCTGGAGCAACCGGCTCACGCAGTAGCAAATGGATATTTCGTCGGCGCAATCAATAGAGTTGGTCACGAAATGCCGTGGGACATCGGTGAGTTTTACGGTCAGAGCTACTTCTGCAACCCACGTGGCAAGATTATTGCCGAGGCTTCGCGGGATAAGGACGAGTTGGTTGTAGCCGATCTCGATCTGGATATGATTCGTGAAGTTCGCGACGTCTGGCAGTTCTATCGCGATCGTCGACCTGATAGTTACTCAGACCTGGCAACAGATGTAGTTTAGAAAATCAGACGCGGAGACACGGAGAGACGGGGACGCGGAGATTCTCCGTTTCCCCGCGTCCCCGTGTCCTTCAGAGGGGTATTATGGCAAGAATTGTTAAAGGTGGTTTGATTCAGGCGACGAACGACATTCCGGCTACTGAATCTATAAAGACAATCAAAGAAGCTGCAATCGAAAAACATCTCAGATACATTGACGAAGCAGCAAGCAAAGGCGTTCAAATCCTCTGCATGCAGGAGATCTTTTTCGGCCCCTATTTCTGCGCAGAGCAGGATACCCGATGGTTTCGCGCGACAGAGCGCATCCCTGACGGTCTTACCGTAAAACTGATGCAAGAGGCCGCCAAAAGACATTCAATGGTTATTGTCGTTCCAATCTACGAGGAAGAGATAACCGGAGTCTATTACAACACCGCAGCCGTGATCGACGCCGACGGAAAATATCTCGGCAAATATCGCAAGACACATATTCCGCATTGCCATCCGGGTTTTTGGGAGAAATTCTATTTCAAACCCGGCAATCTTGGTTATCCGGTCTTCAAGACTGCTTATGCGGATGTTGGTGTTTACATTTGCTATGACCGGCATTTTCCGGAGGGCGCAAGAGCGCTCGGGTTGAACGGCGCCGAGGTTGTCTTCAATCCGTCTGCCACTGTCGCAAGCCATGCAGAATATTTATGGAAGCTGGAACAGCCGGCCCACGCAGTAGCAAACGGGTATTTCGTCGGCGCACTAAATCGAGTCGGCACCGAAGCTCCGTGGAATATTGGACATTTCTTCGGCAACTCTTATTTCTGTGATCCACGTGGCCGAATTCTGGCAGAGGGAAGTCACGATAAAGACGAAATCGTTATTGCCGATCTTGATCTGGATATGATTCGTGAGGTTCGCGAGTACTGGGCTTTTTATCGTGACCGAAGACCGGAAACATACGGGATCCTGACTGAAGAACGATAATCCCGGGACCGCACGCGTCAGACGTGCTGTCTTCCGTGGGGATTTAAGTTGAAATTAAACTGTCGATAACAAGGAGAAGCACGCGAGACGCGTGCGCTCCCAGGAGGTGCATATGGCAATAAATCTTTCGGTGAAATTTACCGGACTCAATTTCGAGAATCCATTCTTGCTCGCCTCCGCGCCTCCGACTGAATCGGACAGCAATATCCTGCGGGCCTTCGAATGCGGATGGGGAGGTGTGGTCACTAAGACGATCGGACTGCATCCTGTAATCAATGTAAAAGGACCGAAGACCAAATTCATCCGCGCAAGCCACGATTCCTCGCGTCTTTCGATGTTAAAACGTCCGTCGTCTACTTTGGTTTCTTCATGGAACTGGGAGTTGATTTCGGACAAGCCGCTTGACTGGTGGGTGCCGCGAATCTCAAAAATCAAGAAGGCGCATCCGGGCAAAATGCTGATAGCGTCAATTATGGCTGGCTCCGGGAATGACAAAGAGCTTGAACACTGGCAGGTGCTTGCCAAAGCTTGCCAGGATGAAGGCGCGGATGGGTTGGAACTGAATTTCTCTTGTCCCCACATGGATCGCGAAGACATGGGTTCGAATGTCGGCAAGAACCAGGCGCTGTGCAAAGCGGTTACCAGCGTCGTTAAAGAAGTGGCCAAGGTTCCAGTGTGGGTGAAGCTAACGCCATCGACTACAGAAATCATTTACGAGGCTAGAGGCGCATTTCAAGGTGGTGCGGATGCAGTCTCTTCATCAAACACGTTCCCGTCTCTTCCGCTGATAGATCCTGAAACACTGGAATTCGAAATGAATGTAGACGGATACGTATCCAGCGGAGGTTTGGGTGGTCCGGCGATCCTTCCTCAATCCTTGGCAAAGATGTCGCAATTGACACAGGCGTTTCCAGACAAAGCCTTTTCGGGGATCGGCGGCATTGCTGATTTTTCGCACGCGCTGAATTATTTTCTTTTAGGTTGCGGAACGGTGCAGGTCTGCACGGCGGCAATGCTCGATCATGCGATAGGCCCAAATGTTATTAAAATATTGATAAGCGGAATGACGGAATTCCTGCAAAAGAATGAACACCGAGGCTGGCATTGCCTGGAGGATTTCCGTGGTATCAGACGCGATCGAATCGTTGCTCACTCACACATCAAACGTCCCGATTCATCGGATTACCACGGCGGATATGAAGCCGAAGGTTACTCCGATCCTGCAGCCGATTACTCAACTACGACCGGGAAATAAACCAAATAAAAAGAGGCGGCATTTCTGCCGCCTCCGCGTGAACACAATAAACGTTCAGGTCAAAACCCCTAGAACGTGAACCTCAGTGACATCTGAATAATTCTCGGGTTCTGGCTGAATGCGACGCTCGGCTGGTTGAAAATGTTGCTGCCGACGATCAGCATATCCGTAACCAGCGGACCGGTATTGGCTACTGGTTGAACGGTGTCTATTGAACCGGGAACGTATTGAGCGTGGTTAAACGCGTTGAACAGGTCAACGCGATATTGAAGAGTCTTGGATTCCCGGATCCTGAAGTTCTTAAAGATTGAGAAATCCAGGTTCCTGATTCCGGGAAGTTGTAAAGTGTTTCGGCCTGCTGTTGCTAACGCGCCCGGCCCGGCTTCAATGTACTGGGCGTTCGGGTTATTGGCCAGGTAAGCCACAACCTGTCCCGATGAATTGGTCAATGCAGTAACGTTCGAGGACGTACCCACAGCACCTGCCGGGTTAAAGATCGTGCGATCGCCGGCGCTGTCACCGTTCAGGTTGGAATCTTCACCACTGCGAACCGTTGCCTTTTCGCCAGTTTCAAGGGTCAGTGTGCCAGAGAGGCTCCATCCACCCAGCGTGGCCCTGGTCAGCATACTGGTGCTCTTATTAAAGAACGGTAAATCATACACAGTGGACAGAACGAATCTGTTGCGGTGATCGAGAGCGGAGTCCGCTCTTTCTGCCTGGAAGTTATTAAAGTCTTGTACTCGGCGAGGCGACAAAACGGTGCTGAACACTTCCGCTGTCGTGTCATCGATCAGATGGCTCCAGGTATACGCTGCTGATCCAACCCATCCATTAGCCAGGCGGCGAGTCAATTGGGCGGAGAAACCGTTATAGCTGGAATTACCGTTTGACAGAAACGACGTAATGAAGTTCTGATTGAAGCCAGCGGCATCGAAGGCCGGCTTGATGATATTTCCATTCTCCAGAGTGTCCAGTGTCAGCGGAAGCGCGTCCAGGGTCGCCTGGCTCGGTGCGCTAAAGAATGTGGGCAGGAAATTGGTCGGAGTTACAATAGCCTGGTCATTGATTCGGCTCTGCGTAAGCAGATGCACGCCCCGTGTTCCCAGATAGCGCAACTCTAACGCGTAATTCTTTGCGAATTCCCGCTGATAGCTGAGCGTATAAGTAATAGAGTAAGGTACCTGTTGATCTGGAATGAAAGCAGACGTGGCTGCTCGTGCTGCCGCAGGATCGTTCGCGACCGCAACGGGCGTAGGCGGAATACCACCGTTCTTCAGGAAATTAGGTACACCGGGACCGACGTCGATAGTTTGTGTAAATTGCGGTGGCAATGACAAGATGTAAAGGTTGTCAAAGACTACATCATACGCCATCGAGAATCCGGCTCGGATCGAACTCTGATCCTTATCGCCAAAGAGAGTGTGCAGCCAGCCACTATTAAAGTTAGGGGCATAGGCTATACCGACCCTGGGTGCAAAGTTTTTCGTCTGCATCCTGGGGGAGTTGAACTCGATCAGTCCTGGAACGGATGCGATCGAATTCAAGCTCTGCTGTCGCGCGCCGAACGGCAGTTGCTGTAAAGAGTAATTCAAGCCGAGGTTGAGTGTAATGTTATCGCGAACACGCCAATCGTCCTGGGCAAAGGTAAAGAACAGCTTCTGATTTCCCTCGTAGGGCGATGAACCAACAGAGCGCTCGGCGAAATTGCCGCTGACGTCATTCAGGAAGTCCTGAAGTGTAGAGTATTCATAGTCGCCGCGCTGGCGCTGAACGAAGGACTGCGGTGAGATCAGTTTTCGGAAGTCACCGCCGAACTTGAAGGAATGGTTGCCTTTCTGCCAGCTCACGTTGTCGACAATCTGATAGTTGTTCTCAATTGTGAACTGCGGCGCATTCGGATCAGGTCCGATGTTGAACGATAGCTCATCAATTGTAATGTTCGGGAATTGATCCAGTCCCGGGAACTGAATGCCTGGTACTCCAAACGTCTGGTTCAATCTGCGATAACCAAGACGAAGCTCGTTAGTCACGTTAGGTGAAAAGTTGTGCAGCATCGTGTACGAGGCTAACCTCGTATTTGATGGCACTGTGGTGAAGAACGCAGAGAACGAAGGAGTATTATCGATTGAGCTGTTGTTATTGAAGATGAACCTGAATCTGTGCTGGGTGGATTCGTTCTGCGTAAAATCGACATTGGCCACCACATTATGGTTTACCAGGAAATTCGGGGCAGGCAGATTTTCCGAGCCAAAGGGAATCGGAGTGCCATTAACATCAATTGTGCAGCCCGCGCACTGGACAGGCGCCGCCGGTACAAACTGTTTCAGAACTCCAAGATTGGTGGACGACAGCCCTGGAAGCGCACTGAGAGTAGCGAATCCCGCCGTGGTCGGAGCAAAGAACGGGCTGGAAAATGCGCTGCCTAACTGACCTCTTTCGTAAGACACAAAGAAGAACAGCTTGTCCTTGATGATCGGACCGCCGATATTGCCGCCGAATCGTCCATAATCGAATCTGGGATTGTCGGCTCTGGTCGCGCCAACGACGGAGGTCTTAATCAAGCTATCCATCGCATCCAGGTGTCTGTTGCGGAAAAATCCATAGGCCGTACCGTGATACTGATTTGTTCCGCTCTTGGTAACTGTAATGAACTGACCGCCGGTCGAATGCGCGAACTCTGCTGAATACTGGTTCGAGAGAAGTGAAAACTCGGAAACCGTATCGGGTGAGATATAGACCTGAGGTCCGGTAACCGCCTTGTCATTATTATCGATTCCATCGACAACGAAATTATTGTTTCGCGGTCGTTGACCACCGACCGAACCGCCCGTGCCCACACCGACACCACCGCTGCTGGTAACATTAGGAGCAATCAATGCCAGGTTATTGACACCAGCCGGGCTGAAATTACCAGCCGACGTTTGTGCCAGATCCTGCTCTTGCCGTTGATTGAAATCCTTGGTCAGTGTGGTTGTCGTGGTTTCAACCAATTCAGCTCCCGCCGCTGAAACTTCTATAGTATCTGAAGTGCCTCCGACAACAAGGTTGGTAGGTATGTCCGTCGTCTTATTCAGCTCGACGCGAACGTCACTTAAAGTCAGATTTTTAAAGCCAGTCGCCGTAACCGCGATCTTATAGGTGCCGACCAGCAAGTCGTTAAATTGATACGTACCATCACTGGTGCTTTGCGTTGTTTGAGATACGTTGGTCTGGACGTTGGTGATTGTAACTGAAGCCCCCGCCACGACCGCGCCATTGGGATCTTTTACAACACCGCGAACCTGACCAGTAGTCTGCTGCGCAAAACCGGAACTAGCCAGCGCCGCCAGAATGATTAGCAGCCCTGAAACAAACAGGCCGCCTTTGAAAAGATTTCGTAATGTCAAACTCTTATTTCGCAACTAAACCTCCTAGTGTGTTTTTCTAGCCTGTCAGAGCCTGGTTGAGGAACAGGTTGAAAAACGATTGTTATTTAAATGTTCAATCATCGCCTCTCTACCGCTTCCAGTGCAGAGACTGAGTCTAAAGTTAATCCGAACTAAAAAGAGCGAATAAAAACCCGCCAGACGCAACAACTCCCGGCCAGATACACTACGTCCACCACTGCGCCAGCGTTGCTCAGTTACTGGGGATACAGAGCTTGCTTTTATCTGCTATGCCTTCTGCATAGTAAGGACGGATTTGTTTTTAGTTTGTGTCATCAACCGACTTCCTGCTTTATTACCGTCCGAGTGAAAACACTGACCAGCAAATCCCGCAAAGTGGATTTCGCCTCGATCTGACCAGCATTTAGTCAGGTGTGCTGCAACTACTATTCCAACTCGATCTAATGCAAGATAAGTCGTTTGTTTTGAGATATATCGTAGCGGGTTTATTGCTCTCCAACAGTCCCCCTTGATATAAAAAAATGGACGTTTATCCAGAAATATGGAATGTATATTGTAGTCGTTGATTTTATTTTCACTATTTATAATATACGGAAATATATTCACACAAGAATGACCACATTGAGATTCCGATAGAGAATTCGCCCGCGCGTACGCGTTTGCCTTGCGTTAGAGACGGGAGATAGGTTTAAGAACCCATATTTTCGGGATCAACAAACGACGGCCAAGAGCATTCACGATCGTTTCGGGCCTTTTAGGCATCAGGATAAGCAAAACCGACCACGAACTGGCGGACGATCTCAGACGAGTATGACTGGAGAATCCTTTCCAAATATTTGGACGCCGTCAAACGAGATTTCGGATAATTTATTTTGGCATGATTTTTATGCAGCTATAAGTTCTTTATTTCCTGCTGTTATAGGCCGCAGGGCGCGTGGAACCAATCTTGCCTTAACTAGAGTCGACTTCGATATTCCGCAATTATAAGTTGGTACTTTGTGTCGTTCGAAGTTGTTGAGAGAAATCCTCTCTTAGGGTTTTTACACGCGCAACAACTCACTTGATAGGAGGCTCGGCCGCGGGCCTCCTATTTTTTCGCCTCAAAAGTGGCGCAGACATTCAGTCTGCGCAAATCGCGCAGCGATCAAATGAATAAATCGAATGTAAACTTGATCTGTACAAGGATGCACGCGCTTGTTAAATCAACGAGTGCATTGACCGAAGATTGCGCAGACTGAATGTCTGCGCCACAGGTTACAGATGAACTATTGGTAAGGAGATCGCTCGTCGCGGCGGCATCATTTCAACCGATTGATTATCCAAGCCATTGTAGTAGTCGCCGGAATCATAGAGCTTGATCAAATTGCCCATATTGTGGCGATAAACGGTATCCCAATCCTGGTTTACCCGGTAGGCGAACATTGCATTGCGCGGGTTACCGGTTCGCTTGACTGAGTTTCGGAAACGCTCTCGCAGAACCTTCGGGTTGTAAAGATTATCGTAGACATACTGCATGCCTTCGATGAAATCTTCCAGAGTCATTGTGCTCAAGCGATGAACCAGGTGTCCGGAATCGTAGTAGTACCAGTCGTCAGGGAAGTTGTTCCTGAAAATACGTCCGGCGGCGGTAAGCCTCTTGAACAGCGCTGTCCGCGGCATCGGGCAATATATACCGTATGTCATCGTATCGATGCTGTTTTCCAGAATGTAATCGACCATCCGTTTGAAACAGTCTTTGTCGTCGCCATCGGCACCAAATATAACCGAGCCCCAAACGATCATTCCGTTATCGTGAATACTATCGATCGATTCGTGAAGTTTATCAGCGCCTATGCGAAGGTTTACGTCCTTCTGCATGCTTTTAAGGACTTCTTCGCTGTTGGATTCCAGTCCCACCAGGAAACCGAAACAACCGGTCTTTGCCATTGCATCCAGCATTACGGGATCATTGCCGGTTGCCAAGGTTGTGAAGCCGAACCAGTCTTTCCAGATGCCGCGCTCGGCCATTCCGGTGAAAAGCTTTCGAGCTCGCTCATTGGCGCTCTTGCTATAGCCGTAGAAATTGTCTTCGGCGAGCATTAATCCGCGATAACTCGTCGTTTCCATCTCTTCCCAAACGTCTTCGACCGGGCGCTCGCGGAACACGCGTCCCTGGAACATCGGGACAGAGCAAAAATCGCAACGGAACGGGCAGCCTTTTGTCGTAATGATCGAAGAGAATTTGTAATCGTATTTTTTGCGAAGGAACTCACGATCAGGTCGAACTTCTGTTAATGAAGTCAACTTTGGCAGACCGCCGTCGTAAAACTTTTTCAGTTCGCCTTTTTCGAAATCGGCCAGGATATCTCCCCAGATATATTCCGCCTCGCCCTTGCAGACAGAGTCGCAATAATTCATCGCCTCTTCATATTCGGTCGAGACGTGAACGCCGCCGATGATCGTCGTAATGCCGGCCTTTTTGCAAGCCTCGGCGATTTTATATGCGCGCGGTGATTGATAGGTAACTGAAGTGAGAGCTACAAGATCGACACCGCTGAAAGTCAGATTACCATCCAGATCCATTGCCAGTTCGATGGTTTCATCGATTATGTCCTTCTCCCAGTGATCTGGTGTCAGGGCAATCAGGTAACCAAGGTTCAAGGGCATCTGAACGATGACTGAAATATCTTCTTCGCCGTGTCGGCCCGGATGGTGCGGATTGATAAAGAGCACTTTGGGCATGATCTTAACTTCTCCTGTTATGCGTCGGTTGCAATGACTTCCGAAATAATGTAGCTTGCTCTATTTAAGCAGCAATCATATGCGTCGGAACGGTCTCGCTCTCAAAATAATAATTTGGGTCGTCCCCTTTATATATAACAACTACATGCGACTTGTTTTTTATACCAGTCGCAAAACCTATATCAACTTTGAGCGTCTCTGGAGCAGCCTGGCCAACGGCGAAAACGCCATCGGAGCAGTTTACCATCAGGACAGCATCGTTAGCCCGTTCACGTATCGCGGCCGGAAAATCGTGACAATGGCCAGCGCCAGCAAGGACGGCGAAATCGTCTCGCAGGTGCTGGAACGATGCGGTTTCATTCCTGTTCGCGGATCCAGTTCGCACGGTGGCGCTGCTGCATTGAAAGCAATAATCAACTACATGCAGACTCATACCGGCGTACTCACTGGAATAACCGTCGACGGCCCGCGCGGTCCGGCAAGAAAAGTAAAGCACGGCATAGTCGTCATTGCTCGTTCGACCGGGTCCCCGATCTACATTCTACGAGCCTGGGCCAAACCAAAGTTCCTGTTCAAGAACTGGGATCGAACCCTGATGCCGCTGCCGTTCAGCCGTCTCGTTTTTATTTGCGGCGATCCGATCTTAATTCCGTCTGACGTCGATGATGAAACTCTAGAACAATATCGCGAGCGTCTCGAACGTGAAATGCTCGAAATGACGATCCGGGTCGAGAGCTTCTTCACAAAGCCTGTCGCTCAAGTTGATTTTCAAAGACCTTAGGCTGGTGGTCAGGGGTCAGTGTTCGGTGGTCAGTTCAAGAAATGAATTCCCACCACTGACTACTGGTCCCCGACCACTATCTTGCTATTTGTACCGGCTTCGATGTCGGAATAAATGCCGGATTCGGTTTAACTCTCGACAAAGCGCGCTCGTAATCGCCTGATTCGCGCAGAACTTTCAGGTTCTCGATTATGTGCTTATAGACATTCTGCCAGTCCAGATTGACTCTGAAAGCGAACAGCGCTGCATTTTCGTTCTGAAGCCGCGCGCGTGATTTGCGGAATCGTTCGCGCAGCGCTTCTGTCGAATAGAGCCGGTCGTAAATGTTCTCGAAGCTTTCAATCAGTTCGTCCAGCGACATGCTCTTCAATGTGTAGAGCAGATGGTGCGCTGTGTAATACTGCCAATCGTGCGGATAATTGTTCCTGAAGATGCGACCTTCAGCCATCAGCCGGTCGTAGAGCTTCGTGCCGGGGAACGGCGTTGCCAATCCGCAAGTCATAATGTCGATTTCATTTTCGAGAATGAAATCCGCGACTCTGTCAAAGGTCTCTGGCCGATCTGTATCCGTTCCGAAGATCATCGTCGCCCAGATTGCCAGGCCGTTCTTGCGGATGTTATCGATGGCTTTTTTGTATCCGACGCTCTTCTCGACGTTAGCGTTGAAGCCCTTGTTCATATTCTTCAACGCCTGCGGATCGATGGATTCGAAGCCAATCAGCATTCCGACTGAGCCGGATTCCGCCATCCAGTGGAGCACTTCCTGATCTTCGTGGATGTTGATCGAAGTAAAGCCAAACCAGTTCTGGTTCAGTTTGCGCTCAGCCATTCCTTTGTACAGCGCCAGTGTGCGCTCGTGTGAGATTCTGGAATGCCCGAAGAAATTCTCGTCGGTCCATATCATTCCACGGTAATGGCCTTTAATTGCTTCGAGCTCGTTCAGGATATCTTCAACCGGGCGCTCTCTGTATTTGCGTCCCTGGAACAACGGCACAAAGCAGAAATCACAGTGATAAGGACAACCAGCGGTCGCCACCGTCGCGGTGTAGCGATATCCGTACTTTTGGCGAAGGAACTCGCGGTCGGGATAGACGCCTTCCAAATCGCCAAGATTGTTCAAACCGCCATCGTAGAAGCGCTTCATCTGACCCCGCTCGAAATCCGCAACGATTTGCGGCCAGACGGAGAAGCCTTCTCTCACCGCGACTGAGTCGCCGAAGTTGGCGGCTTCTTCCGGATATGCAGTGATATGGACGCCGCCCAGAACTACTGGCATTCCGTTATCGCGGCAGACCTGTGCAATTTCGTAAGCCCGAGTCGACTGATGGGTCATCGCCGAAATACCGACGAGATCGGCTCGTTCAAACAGCGGCGATTTTCCGTCGGCAGAAAGCACTGCTTCCTGCGTTTCATCGATTATGTCCACTTCCCAATCAGGCGGCGTCAGCGCCTTCAGATAAGCCAGATTGACGGGCATTTGATTGAGGACAGAGACATTCTCTTCGCCCACATTTCCAGGGGGATGGGGCTGGATCAGCACCAATCGTTTCATGCGTTATACCTTGAATAAAATTGTAGTCAAACTCGGATCAGCAGCCAAACTCACATATTCAACCGGAACCACGGCTGACCTGTCAGAGCAAACGTTAAATACTAATGCTCTATTTATATTTTTCAAGTATCAAGCAGGAGAAATTTCCGGCAAGATCAAGACCATTAATAATAACCTTTTGCGGGCTTTCTACCAAGGGGTTTTTGGTCTTAAGAACGCTGTGACAGGCGGGGTCGACATCTTCACTTGCCGGAGGGTTCAGTAAAGGCTTTTTTCCGATCGAGAGTGACAGTGCGGCGACCGAAGCCTGCATCGCACCGGAAGCGCCGTAGGCTTCACCCATTTGGCTCTTAATGGCGCAAATGGACGGCATTTCGGGTTGAAATACAGCCTGGAGCCCGAGGCATTCCAGCAAATCTGGATCACGTAAACCATTTGCAGATGTATAGATTAAATCGATTTCTGATGACCGTGCCGCAGCATTAGCCAGAGATGCATTTATTATCGAGGACAATCTTTCCAGCCGCTGATTGCTGGAGAGTTTGCTCCCACCGACGAACCCATTCGCGAAACCGGTGATTTCTGCCAACGGTTTAACGCCACGCGCTCCGGCAAGCTGATCTTCTTCGATAGTCAGAGCATATCCGCCTTCGCTGAGAACAAAGCCGTTCCGGGTTTTATTAAACGGACGAGCGCCTTCAGCAGCCTCCTCAGTAGCGCGAGCAAGGAGTCCACGCTGATTGAAAATCGTAAAGAGTTCCGGCGACAATTGCTCCATACCAGCGACGATTATTCGCTTCGCTCTGCCTGTGCGAATTAATTGAAGAGCGTTTCCCAGCGCGTCGTGAGTAGACGTAAATCCGGCAGAGATTGTTCTGGCAAAATTCTTGATTGCAAAAAAGACCGATACGAAATTCACCGAAGAATTCGACGGCATGTCCATCGCATCCAGCGGGAACATCTCATCCGGTCCTTCTTTCAACAACTTTTGAGCGTAGGTGATCGCGTGGGCGGAATTGCCGAAAGCAGTGCCAACAATCACTCCGGAATCGCTGGTCTCTTCGGGTGAGAGCCCAGCGTCTTCAACCGCCAATTTCATTGCGGCAGTCAAGAAGCGCGTGGTCCGGTTCAACCCACGCATCTTGCGACCCATGTAAATCTCAGGTTTAAAGCCGCGAACTTCGCCGCCAAGATGCGAATTAAAACTGCTGGTATCGAATCCTTCGATTTCCCGAACTGCCGAACGACCCTCGATCAGGTTATTGAAAAACGCCTCCCGCCCTTCGCCAAGCGGCGAAATCATTCCTACACCTGTGATGAATGCTCTGCGCATTAAAACTTTCCAAAAATGATGACGACGTTATTGCCGCCAAACGAAAAAGAGTTATTCATCGCATAACGGACTGGCAGCTCGCGATATTGATTGGGAACATAATCCAGATCGCAGTCAGGGTCCGGCGTTTCCAGATTGATCGTCGGCGGCACAATGTTGTGATGAACTGTCAAACACGCAATAACCGATTCGATAGCGGACGCTGCTCCCATCGGATGACCGATCATCGATTTTGTGGAACTTACCGGCACATCGTAAGCCCGCTCTCGAAAAATCGTTTTGACTGCTCTTGTTTCCGCCGAATCATTCAGCAAAGTGCCCGTCCCATGCGGATTAACGTAATCGATATCTTTGTAAGACAATTTGGAGTTATCCAGGGCATTCTGCATCGCTCGCGCTCCGCCTTCGCCGTCGGGATGCGGCGAAGTCAGATGATAACCGTCGCAACTCCAACCGTAGCCGTTCATTTCGCAATAGATCTTAGCTCCGCGTTTTCGCGCCAGATCTTCGCGTTCGAGGATTAGAAATCCGGCACCGCCGCCTAGCATTAGTCCTTTGCGGTTAAGATCGAAAGGCTGGCAATGCTCTGGTGCGAGGTTTTTGAGATTGTGGAAATTGGTAAAGACGATTTGCGCGACTGTATCAGCGCCGCCGATTATCATCGCATCGACAACATCGTCTCTAATCAGATCAAACCCGTACGCCACCGCGTGTGTACCAGATGAACAGCCATTGAGATGCGTAGATACAGAACCAAACGTGCCAAACTGATCTGCAAGCGCGCCGATAATCAGGTTCAGCGAGAAAGCGTTAATTAGATTGTTATCAAAAGCCATTGGAACATCGCCGCCAGTTCTGCGAAGCGCCTCTTCCATCAGCGAAACTTCGCCTAAGGTCCCAACCGAGAGACCGATACGCTCAGGTTTATAGAATTCTCTCGCAAAGATTCCGCTGTCGGCGATAGCTTCCTGTGCAGCGAGGTAAGCGAGTTTGCCGACCGAATCGATTTTTGGATCGGTCGCGATTGGGACCGGTTTTTCAATGCGGGGAACTTCACAGGCACGCTTAAGCTTATATTTCGATGTATCGAATGAAGTGATTTCACGGACGCCTTCAATTCCTTCAACGAGCGAGCGCCAGCATTCCGCGACATTCGTTCCGGTCGCAGTAATCAGCCCCAGTCCTGTAACTACTATGCGCATATATTTGTATCTATCTGAAAAGCGTCAATATGATTTAGCCGAAAATTTCCAGCAGGGCAAGTCCGCATATCGCCAGGCTCATTTTCAGGCTCAGGAAGATTACCGATACCTGTCGAGCCCCATGCGGTGAATCAGATCGACGAAGTGGGGGTCCGAATGGTATGCGTCGAAGGCGGGATCGATATCCATGAATCCCATGACTCCATGATTTGGCGATTGGTAGCTATTCTCTAACCATTCGAAGACTTTGTCCCTATCGCCAAGAGCCGCGTAAACAGTGGCCACGAAATAAGCAAGAAAATATCGCCCTTGCGAGAGTTGCTTTAACTGATCGAGCATCCTTAATGCCTCGTCTTTCCGGCCGGTCTTCGCGTTCAAACGCGCCAGTTCCACGATGGCAAAAGGATCGTCGCTCAACTGTCTCGCTTTTTCGTATTCCTGCCGTGCTTCCGAATACATTCCTTTCAGCTCATAAGCTATGCCCAGGTTGTAATGCGCGAAATAGAGCCCCGGATCCAGTTCCATAGTTTTACGGATTTGTTCGATCGCTTTGTCGTATTGTCGCGCCCACAGGTAAACCTCGCCAAGATCAGCATTGATGTTTGAAGAGAGAGGATCCAGCTCCACCGCTTTTCTAGCTTCCGCAACCGCTCTGTCAAACTGCCTCACGATCAACAAGTTTGAGTCTGAATACAATTGACGAGCTGGCGCGTAATTTGGGTTCAACTCAATCGCGCGTTCAAATTCCTTGTTGGATTCAAGAATGTTGAAATCGTTTACGGAGAGCACGAGGGCCAGCGACGTGTGCGCCTCTGCGAGCGAGTCGTCCAGTTCCAGCGCCTTCATAGCCGCCTTTTTCGCCATTGGGTAATACTCTTGTGGAGAACCGGCCGAATATATGGGAACGAAAAGGTAAGCATCGGCCAAACCTGCGTAAGCCAGCGCGAAATTCGGGTCCTTGTCGATTGCCTGATGAAAGTAATCCAGGCTTTTAGTTGTCGCATCGCCAGTGCGTTTGTTCCAATAAAATCGCCCCTTTAAATATAGCTGATAAGCCTCTTCGTTATCAGTGTAATGTTTTGTCACGCGATTTCTGTCTGCGTTGGAAAGCCGCATCTGCAAGTTGTTAGAGATATCTCTGGCAACTTCTCGCTGCACCGTCAGCAGGTCGGAGGTTTTCCGCTCGTATCGCTCGCCCCAGATCTGCTTGTTGTCTCGAACGTCCATTAAGTCAGCGCTGATAATCAGACTGTCACCGTGTTGTATGATCCGTCCGGTAAGCACGGCGCGCACGCTCAGCTCGTGACCCGCGGTCATCGGATCAACATTTCTTCCTTTGTAATGGAAAACAGAGCTGCGCGCGATCACCTTCAGGTTTTGCAAATGCGCGAGACTGTTAATGGTTGATTCTGTAAAACCATCCGACAGATATTCCGTATCCTGATCGCTGTTTTGATTTACAAAAGGCAGGACAGCAATCGAGTCGATTGGAACATTGGAGCTTCCCGCGTAATAATACCTGGCAACTACCAAGGCAACGGCCGCAAAAACCAGAAAGGCGATCAACGTGGCGAGCTTATTCCGTCTAATCCTGCCGACAAAGTAATCGAGGCTGGATGTCACACGCACAGCTTCCTGATCAACGGAAAGACGAACTGTGTCTTCGTCTGTCTTGATAGATTGAACAGAGCTTTGCTGGCCGAGCTCCCGTTTTAACGGTGCCCTGTCTATTGGTTGTAGTTCCAGTTGTTGCTTTAATCGTTTTAGATCGATTTGCAGGTCCTTTACCGATTGATATCGTTCGTCTCGGTCCTTCTCCAGCGACTTGCTTATGA
Source organism: Blastocatellia bacterium (assembly GCA_035652355.1). Lineage (GTDB taxonomy): Bacteria > Acidobacteriota > Blastocatellia > DASRDY01 > DASRDY01 > DASRDY01. Next base: position 21,755 of record DASRDY010000236.1, on the reverse strand, counting down.
TCCGCTGCAACTCTTCGGGAACATCGCCAATTTGCTCTGTTAGAGGACTCGGATCCGACCGCAATATAGACGCAATGATGTCGCTGGGAGTCGCTCCGGTAAATGGCGCTTTGCCGGTGAGAGCCTCATAGACCACAACGCCAAGACTGAAGATGTCGGTCCTGGCATCGACTTTCAGTCCTCTTGCTTGTTCCGGCGACATATACGATACCGTTCCCATAACAGTGCCGGGGTCAGTATTAACCCGAGCAACGGTAGCCGCTTCGGAATTAGACGAAGAGGATTGAGTTAATGGAGATTTCTCAATCAGTTTCGCAAGTCCAAAATCAAGGACTTTGACCAGTCCATTCTGGCGCAGCATGATATTCTCCGGTTTGATATCCCGGTGCACTATGCCACTGGCGTGCGCTTCGGTTAGTGCGCTGGCTACCTGTATGCCAATATCCAGAACCTCGTGTGTTGAGAGTGGTTTGTTCGTCAGATATTTGCGTAAGGTTTGCCCGTCAATAAATTCGGTCGCTATATAATGGATCGAGTCGGCTTGTCCGATGTCGTGAATCGTGAGTATGTTCGGATGATTCAGTGCTGAAGCGGCACGCGCCTCCTGTTGGAATCGACGAACACGATCGTCGTCCTTTGTAAATTCCGCTGAAAGTATTTTTAACGCGATCTTGCGGCCGAGTCGCGTATCCTGTGCCAGATAGACCTCTCCCATTCCTCCAGCGCCGATGGGCGAAATAATCTCATAATGGGCTATGCGACTCCCGCTTGGGATTTCCATAAATTTTGTTGTTGTATAGCTTAGGCTACCAGAAATCCATTATAGAACAATGAAGAAACGCGCGTTTCGGGACCCAGCGCGAATCAGGTTTTCCCGTGCTCTGAAAAAAGGCGATAACTTACTATCATTCTTGCACACAAAGTCTGGTTAGGACTAACATTAATCTTTAAATTTAGAGACTCTCCTCCTTGAATGTCCGTTTGTCAGCAACACCGTTGCTATCTGAACCAGTGTGATTCATGTCACATCCCTGTAAATGGATATTATGTATTCTACAGCTTAATTCTGAGTCGATTTGTCCAGAACTGTTGAGGCGATTGGGCGGGATTACAACGAGTTATTGTAAATGACCAAAGAAACCATCAAAGCGATAGTCTGGGGCGGTTTAGTCACCGTCATCCTTGCGGCGTTGATCATGATCGGTTCACGCAACCTGGAGCATTTCGACGCAGCGCTGGTTGGTTATACGTTCGCGGTGCTATTTGCCGCCTTTGGCATTACCTATCGATATTCAATGTGGTTGCAACGACCGCCAACTGCGATGTATTGGAAGCGTGGATGGCAGGTCTTTTTTCGACCAAGATTTTTTGTACGGAACATCGGCCAATGGTTCAGCCGGCTCACCAGCGATTTTGCGCTTAACAGATTTATCGCTAAACGCGGAAAGCCACGCTGGGCCGCGCACTGGCTGATCATGTGGGGTTGCATAATTGCCATCGCAATTACGTTTCCTTTGGTCTTTGGCTGGATCCATTTCGAAACATTGCCGGACAATTTCGATTGGTATCGGGCGTACGTATTCGGATTTCCCGCATTCACGTTTCCTATTCATTCGCTGTTTGGGTTCATGGTTTTCCACGGCCTTGTCTGGGCATCGATTCTCGTAATTATCGGAGTGATGCTGGCAATGCGGCGTCGCATGCGCGATCACGGCGCAGCAGCCTTGCAGCAGTTTGGCGAAGATTTCCTGCCGCTGATCCTGCTGTTTGCGGTCAGCATAACTGGATTGATGTTGACGGCCAGTTACAGTTGGATGAAAGGTGCGGGATACGAATTTCTGGCGATCCTGCATTCGATCACGGTCATCTTCACGTTGTTATGGCTGCCGTTCGGTAAATTCTTCCACATCTTTCAAAGACCGGCGCAGCTTGGCGTGAGCTTTTATAAAGATGTCGGACCGCGCGAAGAACTGGCCAATTGCAAACGATGTGGACAGCCGTTTACCTCGCTGATGCATGTTAACGATTTGATCAAGGTGGAACGGCAGCTTGGTTACCGGTACGAACTCAAAGACGGTACTGCCGAGCATTATCAGCAAATTTGTCCGAGGTGCCGTCGAGCAATGCTCGCGCTGGCGCAGGGTCGAATGTGGCAGGGGCAATTGGGTGGTGAACTGATCCATATGGACGTTCCGCCGAATATGCCGATGCCGACGCTTGGCAATACTGGCATTGGCGAAGGACCGCTCGGGAATGAAGACAAAGAGAATTTTCATCCATAGGTCTTGGAGAGAGGTTTAATGGCAACGGTTCCTGACAGTTCGGAGTTGTTCAGCAGTTTTGGTCCGCACCTCAACTATACCTCGGGGTTGAGTTTGGAAACTGGTGTTGAGCCGGACGCGCTTGTGAAAACGCATTGCTGTTTTTGCGGGCAGCAATGCGGTATTCAGCTCAAAGTCAAAAACAATCAGGTGATAGGATTTGAACCCCGAGAAGATTTCCCATTTAACAAAGGAATGCTTTGCCCAAAAGGCGTAAAGCGATACTTGCAAGGCAGCCATCCTGATCGGCTGTTGTCGGCCTACACGCGAGATCCAAATGTTCCGGGTGGATTCAGTCCGCTTCCATACGACGAGGCTATCAATCGAGTAGCGGCAGAAATAAAGCGAATTCAGTCGACATACGGTAATGACGCGTTTGCTGTTTTGACAGGAGCAAGCCTGACGACGGAGAAGGCGTACCTGATGGGCAAGTTCGCTCGTGTGGCGTTGAAGACGGCGAACATCGATTACAACGGCAGGCTTTGCATGGTCAGCGCAGGAGCCGGAAACAAGAAAGCTTTTGGTGTTGATCGGGCAGGAAATCCCTGGTCCGACATTCTGGGGGCAGAAGTTGTCTGGATCAGCGGCGCAAACATCGCGGAATGCGCACCGATTACGACTAATTACGTCTGGCAGGCACGAGAAAACGGCGCGAAGATAATTGTCGTTGACCCGAGAATCACGCCCATTGCTCGAACCTGCGACCTCTTCCTTCCGATCAAACCTGGCAGAGATATCGCGTTATTCAACGGCATCCTGCATTTAATGATTGAGAATAATTGGATCGACAATGAGTTTATTGCCCGACATACAACAGGCTTTAACGACGTCGCGGCACACGTCAAAGATTGGACACCAAAACGCACGGCGCAAGTAACGGGAGTTTCAGAGCGAGCGATTCGTCAGGCCGCTGAATGGTGGGGTGAGGCAAAGACCAGCTTTTTGCTGCACGCTCGTGGCATTGAGCATCACAGTCATGGAGTTCAAAACGTCCTTGGCGCTATCAATATGGTTCTTGCCTCAGGCCGTATCGGGCGCGAATACTGTGGCTACGCCACGATCACCGGTCAAGCCAATGGACAGGGCGGTCGCGAACACGGTCAAAAGTGCGACCAGCTTCCAGGTGGTCGCGACATCAGCAATCCGGAACATCGAGCTTTTATCGCGAATATTTGGGGTGTCAAGCCGGAAGAATTGCCGGGAGCAGGTGTCGATGCGTACGAAATATTTCGGAAAGTCGATCGTGGCGAGATAAAGGGCCTGCTTAGCATCTGTTTTAATCCAAAAGTATCGTTGCCCGACAACAACTTCATCGCGCGGATGCTGGACAAACTAGAGTTCTACGTCGCGATAGATTTTTTCCTGAATGAGACCGCTCATCACGCGAACATCGTTCTGCCGGGATCGCTTCAAGAAGAAGACGAAGGGACCGTGACTCAGATCGAAGGTCGGGTGATAAAGATCAACAAGGCCGTCGAATCTCCCGGCGCGGCAAGACAGGATTGGCGAATCATTCAGGATATCGCATCCGGAATTGGTCGCGAGCGCGGATTCACATTCAACAATCCCGGCGAAGTTTTTGAAGAGCTTCGGCGGGCATCAAAGGGCGGGATAATCGACTATTCTGGTATCACCTATGAGAAGATAGATCGACAGAACGGTGTGTTCTGGCCGTGTCCTTCAGAAGATCATCCGGGAACTCCGCGTCTATTCGAACCGAATTCGTGGAATCCTGTCGCGAAAGGAGCAGGTCCGTTCTATTTCCCCGACGGCAAAGCGCGTTTTAATGTCGCGCCATATTCACCCCCGGCTGAAGATGTCGATGAGCATTACCCGTTGATATTGACGACTGGGCGCGTTGTCAGCCAGTTCCTGTCAGGCACACAAACGCGAAGAATCGGTCCGCTGGTTGATCAGTATCCTGAGCCTCGCATTGAAATGCACCCGCAGTTAGCTGCCAAATTGGGAATAGAAGATGGCGATCTGACATTAGTCGAATCTCGAAGAGGAAACATCGCGTTGAAAGCTATGGTCGTTGCCACCATAAGACCTGACACTGTCTTTGTTCCATATCATTGGGCGGGAAAACGCAGCATCAATCAATTGACGATTTCGGCGCAGGATCCAATATCAAAGATTCCGGAATTTAAAGTTTGCGCAGTTCGCGTCACGAAGGCTACAGGCAATGAATAGCGCCTTCAGCATGGAGTTTTTCGTCGATCCCAATCGCTGCATTGGATGCCAGGCGTGCGTTCAGGCTTGCAGTGAATGCGAAACACACAAGGGCCATTCGATGATTCATCTTGAATATGTCGATCGCGCGCATTCTGTCCAGACTGCTCCGGTTGTCTGTATGCACTGCGATTCTCCGACTTGCGCCGAAGTTTGCCCGGCCGATGCGATTAAGCGAACAGCGGACGGAGTAGTTCAAACGGCAAGAAAACCGCGCTGTATTGCCTGCAATAATTGTGTGCTGGCTTGCCCGTTCGGTGTTCCGAAAATGGAGACCGAATTCAAGCTGATGATGAAATGCGATATGTGCTATGACCGGACATCCGCAGGGAAGCGACCAATGTGCGCAACGGTCTGCCCGAGCCAGGCTTTATTCTTTGGCACCAGAGAGCAAATTGAACAATTGCGGCCACGCTCGAATGCCGTCAATCGCTTTGTTTTTGGAGATCAAACCATCACGACAAAAGTAAATATGATGGTGCCTAAATATGGTCGCGCCGAATACGTTGATGTTACTTCGGCGATGGGCGAACAGACCATTGGAAAGAACATAACTTTGAACATCCTGATGGACGGTATGTACAACGAGGAAGACGTGCAATGAGGCAGCTTGATCGCGAGACAATAACAATACCTCCTGATGGTCGGCCGGAAAATGTCCAGCCGAGATGGCGAAAGGATTTTCCCATCGATTGGCCGCAGGACAATTATGTTGCACGTCGTGACTTTACCAAGTTCATGGTGCTGACGAGCCTTGCCTTCGCAGTCGGTCAATTGTGGATTGCAGCACAGAATTTTTTCCGCAAGCGTCGCGGCGAACTGCCAATGAACAGGATTGCGACGGTCGATCAAATCCCGGTTGGCGGACTGCTAAATTTCTCTTATCCGACGGCGAATGACAAATGCGTGCTGGTGAGGTCCGATGCCCAAACATTCGTCGCATACGATCAAAGATGCAGCCATTTATCGTGCGCTGTCGTGCCCAAGCCGAGCGAAAACCGAATCGATTGCCCGTGTCACGAAGGCGTGTTTGAACTGAGTACGGGACTGCCAATAGCCGGTCCGCCACGTCGGCCGCTCTCCCGGATAAAGCTCGAAGTGAGACAAGGCGCAATCTACGCCACCGAAATTGAGAAGAGGGCGATATGAAAAAACCGTTCACGCGGGAACAGCGGACTACAATCGTTTACGGGATCCTTTGTATTGTGCTGGTGATCGTTGTCCTGCAGTTGTGGCTGTTCACCTCGACAATGAATCAATATCTGGGTGGAGACGATTCGATTGTCTGGCCGGCGGCGATTGTCAGCCTGATCTGTCTGGGGCTGAATGTAGGCTTGCTCTGGTACATACATAAAATGGAACGGTCTTAAACTATGCAAACTCCCTCAAATTCAAACCAGATAACCGGCAATACTCTTCAATTGATACTCGGTACTGGGGCGTTCGCTGTCTGTTTCGCGGTCTTCGGTTCTGTTTCGGCGATGATGCCGATTATGCGCAAGAATATGTCGCTTAGCCCAATGAAAGTCAGCATCGCGCTTGCGGTGCCTGTTCTACTTGGAAGTCTTGGGCGAATTCCGTTGGGGATGCTTACCGACAGATTTGGCGGACGCGTGATGTTTTCGATTGTCATGGCCGCTGCGGCAGTGCCAGCAATATTGATGGGATGGGTCAGCGTCTATTGGCAGTTGCTATTCTTCGGATTCTTCATCGGAATGGGTCTTGCGAGCTTTTCTGTCGGTGTCGGGTTTGTCAGCGGGTGGTATCCGCCGCATAAGCAGGGAATGGCGTTAGGAATCTACGGCGGTGGGAACATAGGGCAATCATTGGCGGCGTTCGGCTCACCGATATTGGCGGGAGCATTAGGTTTCGCGTGGGGATTCTGGACGTTCGGATTGATTCTTTTGGTGTGGTTGATCTTCTTTATCTCCAAGGCGAAAAATGCGCCCAGAAAGACCCAACCAAAAACGATGTCAGAAATGGCCAAACCACTAGGCGAGAAGATGAGCTGGGTCTTGAGCCTCTATTATTTCCTGACATTCGGCGGCTTCGTTGCGATGAGCATCTACCTGCCGACATTTCTAACGGAAATGTTCAAGCTCACTCCACAGGACGCCGGATTGCGCACAGCAGGGTTTGTTGTTCTGGCGACAGCGTTGCGGCCCGTAGGCGGATGGTTAGCGGATCGAATCAGTGGAAACGCTATTTTGCTTTGGGTTTTTCCCGTGGTAGCCGTCATGGCGATTTTCATGGCGTGTCCGTTAATCAGCACATTCACCATCGGCGCGCTGGGAATGGCGGCCGCGATCGGAATAGGCAATGGAGCAGTGTTTAAGCTCGTACCGGAGTATTTCCCGCGATCTGTTGGAAGTGTAACGGGTCTGGTAGGCGCTGCCGGTGGGTTAGGTGGATTCTTCCCGCCGCTGTTGCTTGGCGGAATTCGACAGGCGACGGGCGAATTTACATGGGGATTTGTACTGCTCTCCGTTTTCGCACTCCTTTGCCTGTTAGTGAACAGAGTCAGCAGCGGCAGAGGATCATTAAAGCTTCAAACTGCATGAGTGAGCGATATCTCTCTTATTACGGCGCACGATGATTGCGAATGTCTCGCCGAATAATTTTCATCCAATGAATAAAACGAGGATCGCGCCGATAGAGCCGATCCGTGACCTCGCCATCATAGAGTTCGTAGTGCAAGTTTCCTGATTTTGACTGATCCCAGATTTCGTAGACAGTTCCGTCAAGGATAATTGTTGCTGTAGTGGGACGAGATGGGGTTTCCAAATTCTTGGGACGAAGCGCTTGATTAACGCCATCCAGCAAACCACGCCGCCACTCGCGAACAGTGGAAAATGGTAAGTCGAATTCGCGTTTGCGGACGCCGATAAGCTGTGCGATCTCCACAGGGTCGTCTCTTTTGGTTTTTTCAAAGATTTCATTGCCTTTGTACCAAAGGTTCCCGTTTGAAATGATCTCGGTAACTTGGATGTGGCCTTCTTTGCCGGCGAGAACAATTTGTTCATTATCGGCAAAGCTCGGGCTGTAGCGAAGCACGACGATGAATTCGTTATCCGGCGAATGTAGGATATCCATCGGAAACAGAATATCGAATAACTTGTTGTGCGTTTCGCGAGTCATTGTGGGAATCACGCGCGGCAACTGCTCTTGGCCGCCAGCAGCTACGACTATGAGAAGTGCAAGACACGAACACATTGAGAATTTTAATTTCATTGGTTAAAAAGTTATCGAACAGCTCATTTAAACAGAGCGCGGATTAATCGACTTTCTAATTCGAGTGATACGCGGGCTTGGCCGCCCCCAAGCGTCTTCCCCCGTTCTTCAAATCCAGTTTATTCACGTAATCGCCCGAATCCTTAACAAACGACACGCGGTAAAGAAGTGTTTGGTTCCAGCTTCCAAACATGTTTGAAGAATGGGGCTTAGATGAATTTGGATTTCCATACCTTTGTAAGGTCTAACACGAATCCTGGAAGCACGGATTCACCGGAAAGTTCGGACGGGTTCTCAAGAACTTCAATCTCTTTGTTTGGCCGGTAAACATGCACTTGACGACGCCTCGGGTCGATAAGCCATCCGAGCTGAGCGCCGTTTTCAATATATTCCTGCATCTTTTCTTGTATTTCAGCCAAGCTATCAGATGGTGAGAGTAATTCGATGACAAAGTCCGGGCAGAGCGGCAAGAATTTCTGCTTTTCCTTGTCGGTTAGCTGGATTAGTCGTGATCCCTTTACCCAGGAAGCATCGGGAGAGCGCATAGCGCCATTCGGGAGAAAAAACCCGCCATTAGAATCAAACGCCTCCCCGGTGCCATCGTGCCAGGACCAGTTACCCAACATTATTGCAAGCGCCATATTGCGATTGCTTGTTTCTCCACCGGTAGGAGGCATAATTATCAAATCTCCGTTGGCAGTGCGTTCAATTCGCAAGTCCCTATGAACTTGGCAAAAATCGAAGAGTTGTTCGTCCGTCATTTGCGGAGGCACTACGATTGAAGTGTAACTATCCCAAATCGCGGTTCTTTCCGGCGTTTTCATTACCATAAGGAATACCTGATGAATATATTCATTGTATCACAAGAATATAGTCGAAATGACCGCGGCTATTCTTAAACCGCCGCGCTTTTGGCTTTCTCACGAGTCTTTCTTATCCAGTTCATCACGTAATCGTGAATCTGTTCGTGCGAATAGGTCATTCGATGGCCTTCGTTTTCGAGGCGCAGGTAATCTACTTTGGTGGAGCCGGCCGCTTTCAGTTGTTCATAGAAAGCATCAGACCGTCTGACGTCTGTCTGTTCGTCATCAGCGCCGTGCACCAGCAGGACATATTTATTGACCAACTCGTGAATGTGTTGCGTTGGATACATATCGAGTTCGCCGTTCAACGCCTGTTCCCAGCGTTCAGCAGTGAAACCAAGATAGCGCGCCCCATAACCGCTCTTCAAAATGAAAATCGCCTGTTTGATCGGATCGCGACCCTTGTAGCCTTCGCTGTAGGGAATTGAGTCTATAGGTGTGCCAATCGCAACTGTTTGATCTACTGAGTCGATCTGCGCGCCCGCAACCAGAGAAGCCAGCCCGCCGAAAGATAGTCCTATAAAGGTTATTCCTTCAACTTTCCATATTAAGTGCTCGTCTTCGTGGTGGAACTCGCCCTTCGTTAAGAGGTCCGCGACTCTTCGCAAATCATCTTTAGCTGAATCGATAAGGAAAGTTCCGGCGCTGCCCCACGTGCCGCTGTAATAGGGCATCGCAACGGTAAAACCATTTTTGTTGAAGCGGTCGATCCATTCCTGTTCCTGTTCGTCTGGCCGGCCGATGCCACGCGCTATAACAACCGCATCAGAGCTGGTTCCGACGGCCAGGTCGACCAGCATTCCATCAAGATTAATTCGTTTAATATTCCGTTCTTGCAAAACCGCAAACTCTCCTGTTTTTGTAAAGGATTCACCACAGAGACACAGAGTCACAGAGAAATACAATTTAAAAACTCTGTGACTCTGTGTCTCTGTGGTGAATTCATAATGAAAAAGGCGGAGAATATCCCCGCCTCTTCTAACAACAATACCAAATCAATCGCACTACGCAATCTGGAACAAGCCCTTGTATGCCTGCAAGGCCGCAGAGCCCTGCAACGGCAATTGTACCTGGCGTCCCTTGCGATAATAATCGCCGCTTTCCTGAAGCTTGTGCAGATTGTCCAATACCTGCTCAAACACCTGCTTCCAATCCTGACCTACGCGTAGCGCAAACAATGCTGTACGCGGATTGTGGTTGTTCTGCAGAGTTTTGCGGAATCGCTTGCGCAATGCATCGCCGCCATAGATGTTGTCGTAAACATATTGCATGCCATCGACAAACTGATCCAGACTCATATCCGACAAACGATACGTCAGATGCGCAGTATCGTAATACTCCCAATCTTCCGGATAGTTCGTCCGGAAGATGCGACCGGCTTCATTTAATCTCTTGTGCAGTGGAGTATTCGGAAACGGGCAACTGATGCCGAACGTCAGCACGTCAATCGAATTATCGAAAATGTAATCAACCATTCGCTTGAAGCAATCCGGACCTTGTCCATCCGCACCGAATATGACGGACCCCCAGACAATCAAACCGGCTTCGTGAATGTTGGCGATGCTGTCCTTCATGCTGGTGCCGCCGATGCGAAGGTTAGGTCCTTTGTTCATGATCTTCAGCACTTCTTCGTCGTCTGATTCCAGACCGACCAGGAAGCCAAAACATCCCGATTTCGCCATATAACCGAGAGCTTCTTTATCCAGACCCGTCATCAGAGTTGAGAATCCGAACCAGTCTTTCCAGATGCCGCGCTCGACCATGCCTTTGAAAATCTCTTTAGCGTGATCGTTCGCTTTCTGGCCATAGCCAAAGAAGTTATCCTCGGCGAACATCAGACCCTTGTAGCTGGTCGATTCCATCTCATTCAAAACATCTTCGACCGGGCGGCCGCGGAATTTGCTCTGGAAAGTAGGGACGGAGCAGAACTCGCAACGCCAGGGGCAACCGCGCGTGGTGATGATCGATGAATACTTGTAATCGTATTTCTGGCGCATGAACTCGCGATCGGGGAATTTGTCGCCCAGAACGCCAAGCTGGAGCTGACCGCCTTCATACATCGGCTTCAACTCTCCGCGTTCGTAATCGGCGCAGATTTGCGGCCACATCTCTTCGGCTTCCTGCACGCAGACGCTATCGACGAATTGCTGGACCTCATACGGGATTACCGAAGCATGGATCCCTCCCATGATTACGGTCATTCCGCGTTTCTTTGCAGCCTTTGCAATTTTGTAAGCCCGCGGCGCCTGGTAAGTGATGGCGGTGATTACGACCACATCTGTGCCGTCGAAAGCGCTGGTCAACTCGCCATTTTCATCAATAGCAAGTTCCAGTGTCTCGTCGATCAAATCCTTTTCCCAATGTGACGGCGTTGCCGCTGCAAGATATGCCAGATTTAAAGGCATCTGGACAATAACTGAAATGGATTCCTCGCCGTGGCGTCCAGGCGGATGGGGATTTACCAGCATCATCTTAGGCATAAGACATATTCTCCCGTCGGAAGCCGAACTTAATTGGCTCCAATACTACTCTCGATTTTTTTATTTTCTTCGCGTTCCCGCAGTATCAAATTCGCTACTCTCCAGCCGGAGGATATCACCGCCGGAACTCCGGGTCCCGGTTGAGTCCAATGACCGGCCAGGTATAAATTCTTTATGGGCGTCGAATGTCCAAGCCGCCTTCGCACAGATTGCTCCGGCACCGTCGCCCAACCATAAGGCACACCGTTAGAATTCAATGTATACCGAATCATTGTCCTGGGCGTGCCAAGCTCGCAAATTTCAACCCTTGATTCTACACCAGATACGTAATGATTCAAAAACTCAAAAACACGTTTTTTCAGCTTTTCACGAAACTCAGCATATGGTTTATCGCTCAGAGCCTCAGAATTCGATTTCGCCAATATGTCCATCGTGATGATCTGTTTGCCGCCCGGCGCAAGCGCCGGATCGATCCGCGTCGGCACTGAAAGGTAAAACCATTCGTGGTTTTCGTCGTCAGGGTTGTCGGACATATGATAGAAACCGCGCTTTAGTCCGCCCAAATCGATGTCAGAAGACAATCCGAGGTAAGCTGTGGATAGATGGAAGCTTTCCTCAATATTGTTCAAATCGTTTCGATATTGATCTATGTTCGAGTCTTGTATTAAACGTCCGAAAGTAAGCTTTGCGTCCGCATTTGAGATAATAAGGTCAGAATCGACTTCCTGCCCGTCGGAAAGAACGACACCGTAGGCCGCGCCATTTCGGGTTTTTATGCGAGTTACTTCGCGATAAAGCTGAACATCGCTGCCAAGTCTATAGAGATTCAGAACAAACGCATCAACCAGGGCCTGTGTGCCGCCCATCGGAAACCAGGCGCCGTCTTTCAGGTATGTAGCCAGCATCTGTGCCATGCTCAACGCGGAAATTCGCGCAGGCGATGGTCCGATGTAGCCCGATTGTGAACCGAGAGTATTTTTCAACTCTTGATTCGCAAAGAACGAATCCAGCATCTGGCCGAATGTTTTGTCCTGATACCGTTGAAACGTGGGACCTTCAGGATCATCTTTCAGAACCGTCCAGTAAACTTTGATCAGCTCTTTGAAGAAAGCTTTGATCTGATCCGCATCGGCAGGATAGCGTTCCTGTAACAGTTTCGTGTAATCATCTAGATCAGACGGAATATCGATCTGAAATCCCGGAAACGTGATGGTATCCATCGGATCTAAACGGACCATGTTCACGTTTATGTTGAGTTCTTTCAGCGCCTGGCCGACAAGGCTGAATTTACCGCCTCCACCTATGTGATGAACCGCAGCGTCGAAGAGAAACCCCTTCCGCCGAAATGATTGAGCGTACCCACCAGGAAGGTAGTGGCGTTCGACAACCAGAACTTTGTAGCCGTTCTTTGCAAGAAAATTTGCTGCGGTGAGACCACCCATACCTGCGCCGATTACAATGGCGTCGTATGAGGATTTGAGTTTTGGTCGCAGATACTTCAATTAAAACGCTGTAGGGGCAGGGCTCGTCCCTGCCCGGATCGTGCGAAGCACGATGAAATCTGGTTACATAACGTTTAATTGCCTGCGGCAATCCGGGCAGGGACGAGCCCTGCCCTACATTTTTTACGCAGGCGCACTGATAATCAATGCAGAGCTATTACCCGTAAACGACGAACCTGTGATCAGAACATGCTTGATTTCGGCCGAGCCTTTACCCTTAACAATCGGCGGAAGCTGGCCGCTGTTGATCGCCATCAAAGCCGCTACTGTCTGAAAAGCTCCGGTTGCATCCAGGCACTCTCCCGTCTGAGCCTTCAATGCGCTTACTGGAATTTCCGAAGCAACAGGACCAAATACTTCTTTTATTATTTCCGTCTGCACTCGGTCCATTTTGGGTGAGGAATTGGCTCCAGACAAAATCAGTGAAATATCTTCAGGCTTTAAATTCGCCTCATCCAGAGCCTGTTTGATTGCGCGTCTTCCTGCGTTGATCCACTCTGAATCATCGGATTCAGGATTAGGATTAAACACATTTCCGTATCCTGAAATCTGGCCATATATGTGTGCGCCTCGATTTTTAGCGAAACTTTCGGTTTCCACCGACATCACCGCGGCGCCTTCTCCGAGAATTATTCCATTGTGAAGGCTATCGAACGGGGCACAGATTTCTTCGTCGCCCTCAACACTTCCCGAAAGGGCCTTTGATTCGTAAAAGCCCCAGTACGTATCCGGCGTGAGCGCATAAGCTCCGCCTACCAGCAGAGCTTTCACTCTATTTAACCGCAGAAAGTCAGCAGCATACTGCATTGCATCAAGGCTGCTGGTCTCGGCATTCGAGATGGTTGAATTTAATCCCTTCATTTCGAACTGGATCGCAACACGCGCGGCAGGCGCGTTCAGCACGGTATTGGGAAAATCCATCGGGCTGACGTAATTTGGCCCTTCGCGCAGAGCTTCCAAATCGAAAGAGCTGATACTGTTGATGCTTCCGAATGTCGAGCCGATCACAGCGCCGACATCGTCAGGTTGATAAATGCCTTCCAGGTTTCCGTCCTGAACGGCTAGTTTTGCAGCGGACGTAATCAGCAGGGAAACGCGATCAAAGTACCGAAGACCTTTTGATCCCAGATATATTTTAGGATTGAAGTCCGTTATTTCTGCCGCGAGTTTTGTGCGATATCGCACAGTATCAAACAATGTGATCGGTCGGAATCCATTCGCTCCCGCCAGCAGGTTCTGCCAAAAGTTCTCCTTGCCTGTGCCGATTGGCGAGATAATTCCGATACCGGTAATGACGATTCGATCAGTCATCTCTACCTTTCACGTTCTAAACCAGACCGAACTTATGATGACGGCAGTCGCCAATCAGTATTACAGCTTATAGTTTTCTTATTACCAGGCAACTGTTATTTCCGCCGAATGCGTAGGCGTTGTTCAGAGCGATATTGACCTGAGCCTCGCGTGCCTGATTTGGCACACAGTCGATATCGCATTCAGGGTCGGCCTCTTCAAAATTAATGGTCGGGGGAACCAGATTATTCTTCACCGCCAATGCGCAAGCGATTGCTTCCAGCGCCGATGCCGCGCCCATTGTATGTCCAATCATGGACTTGATGGAGCTGATCATCACTCGTTTAGCGTGACCGCCCATGACTGTTTTGATCGCGGTAACTTCTGCCTTATCGTTTGCCGGTGTGCCCGTCCCGTGCGCACTGATATATTGAACGTCTTCAGGAGTAATGCCCGCGTCCTGAAGAGCCTTTTTCATCGCGGCGATTACTCCTACACCGTCAGGATGAGGAGTCGTCATATGGTAACCGTCGCAACTGAGACCGTATCCAATCACTTCCGCGTAAGGCTCGACTCCACGAGCGATCGCGCTATCAAGCGATTCCAGCAGGATCACACCAGCGCCTTCACCGACCATCATGCCTTTTCTGTTTTTATCGAACGGCTGACAGATGTCTGGTGCGACTGCTCCCAAGCGACAGAAACCTGTGAAAGCAACTTTCGAAAATGGATCCGATCCTCCCGCGAGCATATAATCGACTCTGCCCAAACGAATCAGATCGCAGGCATACCCGATGGCATAATTCCCCGCAGCGCACGCCGTAGGAATGATCATGTTCGGTCCTTTCAGACCGAGATGAATGCCGACATTCGAAGGAATATTATTTACCGGGTGTTGTCGAAAGATGTTGGGGTCGATTGCGTCTTCGCCGTCGCGATGGCGCACGACGTTGGCATCTTCGAGAATCTGGATTTCGCCTGCTGTAGTACCGACAGAGACGCCGATTCGATAAGGATCAATTGAATCAAGATTGAGCTTTGCATCTTCCAATGCCTGGGAAGCCGCAGCGATTGCCAATTGCGAGCCCTTACCAATTGCGCGATCAGATGCCTTTGCATAAGGTGCGAAATCGAATTCCTTAACCTCGCACGCTCGGTGACGAACATACTGGGTTGTGTCAAAGCGCGTTACTTCAGAGACTCCGGATTTCCCATGAAGAAGCGCTTGCCAGAACTCATCTTTGCCACTGCCGATCGGTGTTACCGCGCCTAGACCCGTGATAACTACTCGCTTGGTCATATAACTACTTCCGTAGACTATCTCGCTTTGCCAGTCCAAAGCTCAACTCGGCCTTTACAACCGCTTCGCCGTCGACGGTCACCACGCCGGTTGTAAGGGCGCCAGTTGAAATCAACTTATTGACAGTCACCTCAAGACGGAGTTGGTCGCCCGGAAAAACCGGCTTCAGCATGCGTCCCTTAACTCCCCCAAAAAGAAACAATGTATCAGGATCGGCAGGAGCGACTGAACTGCGCTTGAAAAGCAGAATCGTAGCCTGAGCCAGGGCCTCCAGAATCAACGCACCGGGCATTACGGCGAAGTCCGGAAAATGTCCGGAAAAAAACGCCTCGTTGCCTGTGACGTTCTTGAGGCAGAGAATTCGCTTACCTGCCTCAAGCTCCAGCACTCTATCAATAAAGATGAACGGGTACTTTTGCGGCAGGGTCGCGCGCACTTCCTCAAAACTCATTGCGCCGCGCGACTCGTCCATTTATTAGAGCCGTCCGTTTTCAGCCAGAATGGATTTGGTCAGATCGATTGTGGCGTTGAGACACGTGATATCGACCAGCCGCTCTTCCGGGATTTGGATCTTGAATTTCTTCTCGATCATAGCCAGGATTTCCAGCGCAAGCAGTGAATCGACTTCAAGCTCTTTGAAGAAGTTAGCGTCGCGCTTCTCCCAGATCTCTTCCTTATCCATCTCCGTGACTTCCGCCACGATGGCAGTAACTTCCTGTTGAATCTCCTGTTCGGTCAAAGCAAATCTCCTAGTTCTTAGATATGATGAAGGACAATTCTTCTAAAGTGAGCAATTATACTTTTTTCCCGTCAAATCGGAAGAGAAAATCCGAACCGGCGTGTCGGCGAGCCGGAGAACCGCAGAATTTCAAGATGTCAAACATTAGTAATCTTTAGGTTTTATTAACCATCTGTCAGCTTCATCAATCATACGTACGAGCTGAGCTATGATCCGATCAAATGCGTTATCGAGTTTTTCTGTAGTCTCGGAATTGAGATAATTGCATCTATCGGCAAACTCGATCCAAACCTGGGTTTCGCAGGCCTCACTTTCTGCATCGGTTAGCTTTGCTATGAATGCCGCCCTGTATCGACGTTTGCGCCAAGCTTCCGCGATATTAGCGCAAACCGAGCGCGAGGAGCGTCTCATCTGATCCACCATTGAGTACTTTTCTTCCTGTGGGAAACTTTTGGTTAAACGGAAAATTTCCATCGCGGCATCCATTGCTCCTCGATATACACGCAACTGTTTGTAGCTATCAACTAGCCGGTTGTTCTCTGGTTTTTCGCCTTGGTGCATAATTAGAACGTTTCCCCGGTTCTCCGGCTCACCGGTTCTCCGTTTCAATTCTTCTCAAACGATTTGCGGCGGCATTCAAGGTCTCATCTCTCTTACAGAAACAAAATCTGACCTGCTGCGCGCCTAACTCAGGCCTGCTATAAAAGCTGCTGCCTGGAACTACTGCAACACCTACATCCTTGACCAGGTATTTTGAGAATTCCATGTCATCCTTAAATCCGAATCCGCTGATATCGGTCATGATGTAATAAGCGCCAAACGGTTTAAAACACTTGAATCCCGCTTCTTCCAGCATGCCCAGAACGAAGTCCCTGCGCTTCAAATAATCGGCAGCCATACGGTCATAATAGCTTTGCGGTAGTGCCAGCGCCGTCGCCCCAGCTTCCTGAAGCGGCGCAGCCGCACCGACAGTCAGGAAATCATGGACCTTCCGAATGGCACTGGTCAGATGCGGCGCTGCTATCGCGTAACCGACTCGCCATCCAGTGACGCTATACGTCTTTGACATGCCATTAATAGTAATAGTCCGGTCCTTCATACCGTCCAGTGTCGCCATCGCTATGTGCTCTGTGCCGTCATAAAGAATGTGTTCGTATATCTCGTCAGTAATGGCAATTGCGTCCCATTTCTGGCAGAGGTCGGCAATGAATTTCAGTTCCTCTCGATTGAAAACCTTTCCGGTCGGATTATTCGGAGTGTTAATAATGATAGCCTTTGTATTGTTGTTGAATGCCGCCGTCAACTCATCCCGATCGAAATCCCAGTTCGGAGTTCGCAAAGCTACATATCGCGGCGTAGCCCCTGAAAGAATCGCGTCCGGTCCGTAATTTTCGTAAAAAGGCTCAAAAATAATAACTTCATCACCCGGATTAATAATCGCCAGTAGAGAAGAGATCGCCGCTTCAGTCGAGCCGCAGGTGACTGTGATTTCGCGCTCAGGATCGACATCGAGTCCCAGATAATTCTTCGATTTAATCGCAATCGCGTCGCGGAAGCGTTTTGCTCCCCACGTAATTGCGTATTGATTTATTTCTGCGTTGATCGCGTCAATGGCTGCCTGCTTGACTTCCATCGGGGCGGGAAAATCCGGAAACCCCTGCGACATATTGATCGCGCCATAGAGGTTTGCCTGCCGCGTCATCTCGCGGATAACGGATTCCGTGAATTGTTCAGCCTTGGAGGAAATTGTCTGTTTCATCTATCAATTCGGAGAAGAGCTGTAGCGCCGCATTCGATGTAGGGGCAGGGCTTGTCCCTGCCCGGATCGTGCGGAGCACGATGAAGTCTTATGTTATCTAGCGTTTAATTGCCTATCGGCAATCCGGGCAGGGACAAGCCCTGCCCCTACAGCTTTCCTCCGTTCTCCTTTAGTTTTCAATTTTTAGGTGTTTCAGATAATTCGTAAACGCCGCACCTAAATCTGGATGTTTCATTCCGAATTCAACTGTAGCCTCAAGGAAACCCAGTTTGTCTCCTGCGTCGTAACGTTTGCCTTCAAAGTTGTACCCATAAAACGATTGCTCTTTCAGCAAATCTTTCATTGCATCGGTGACCTGGATTTCACCGCCTGAACCTCGCTTGGTCGTCTCCAGAAGACGGAATATTTCAGGCATCAAAATATACCGACCGATGATGGCTAAATTGGACGGCGCTTTGTCAGCCGGCGGTTTTTCAACCATGTCCATAATTTTGTATGCGCGTCCGTGCTGCTCGCTCACGGCAATCGAGCCGTACTTTGATATTGCCGAGCGCTCGACTTCCATCACTGCAACGATTGAGCATCGGTATTCTTTGTAGGCTTCCATCATCTGCGCAATACACGGAGTTTCGGCGGCGATAATGTCATCAGGCAACAGGACGGCGAATGGTTCGTCGCCAACCAAATTCTTTGCCTGTAACACGGCGTGACCTAACCCAAGAGCTTCCTTTTGTCGAACGGTTGCTACGTTCGCCATTCTGCCGACCTTTTTCGCGAGATCGAGCAATTCCTTTTTGCCGCGCGCTTCCAGTTGCTGTTCCAGTTCCGGTGAAATATCGAAATGATCTTCGATGGCGGTCTTGCCGTGGCTGTTTACGAAAATAATCTGCTCGATTCCCGATGCAAGGGCCTCTTCGACGCCATATTGAATCAATGGTTTATCGACAAGGGTCAGCATCTCTTTCGGGATGACTTTCGTGGCCGGCAAAAAACGCGTTCCCAAACCGGCTACGGGAAACACTGCTTTACGTATGGGCTTCAACTCTCGATCACTGCTCATTGATTCCTCACAAAGTTGATTTGCGTTTTAGCGCAAAATAATGATTATCTATACATCGGGCGTTCGTCACAAGCTAGACCGGCTTGCAACGAATATAAGATCGTTCAGAAAATTAAGCTGCGCAGGGAGTTATTAATGCTCGACGCAAATTTCATTCGCAATAATCTTGAATTGGTCCAGCGCAAAATGGCTACGCGCGGAAAGAGTGCTCCCCTTGACGAATTTTCGGAGCTCGATTCCAAACGTCGTGCATTAATAAAAGAGGTTGAAGAGCTGAAAGCCGCTCGAAACCGCGTCAACCCGGAAATTGGTCAACTGATGAAAGCCGGAAAGGCCGACGAAGCCGAATCCAAAAAAGCCGAGATGAAACGGATCGGCGACCGCATCAAAGAGATCGACCTTGAGCTTGCCAAAACTGAAGTTAAGCTTGAGCACCTGCTCGTAACTCTGCCGAATATTCCCGACGATAGTGTTCCAGTCGGTCACGACGAATCGGCAAACGCGGAAGTAAGGCGCTGGGGTACTCCTAGACAATTCGATTTCACTCCGAAAGATCATGTCGAACTGGGTAGCCTGCTGAACATCCTTGATTTGGAACGCGCCACCAAACTGACCGGCGCGCGATTTTCAATTATGAAGGGGATCGGCGCGAAACTTGAAAGAGCACTGATCAATTTCATGCTGGATGTGCAGACGCGCGATCACAGTTACACGGAAGTCGTTCCTCCATTTATTGTCAACCGAGACACGCTTTTCGGTACCGGACAATTGCCGAAGTTCGAAGAGGACCTATTCAAGTTAACCGACGAGCGCAACTTTTATTTAATCCCGACGGCTGAGGTTCCTTTAACCAATATTTACCGAGACGAAATCCTGGACGGAGCGCAATTGCCAATCAAGTTCACAGCTTACACTCCGTGTTTCAGATCCGAAGCAGGTAGTTACGGCAAAGATACTCGGGGTATTTTGCGGCAGCACCAGTTCGATAAGGTCGAGCTGGTGAAACTGACAAAGCCGGAAGAATCCTTTAATGAACTGGAAAAGCTGACAAACGATGCTGAAAAGATATTGCAGCTTTTAGGTCTTCCCTATCGTGTAGTGACGCTGTCGACTGGCGATATGGGATTTTCGGCGGCGAAGACTTACGATATCGAAGTTTGGCTGCCCAGTCAGAATATGTATCGTGAAATCTCGTCTTGTTCGAACTGCACCGACTTTCAGGCCAGGCGGGCACAGATCAGGTTCCGCCGCGAGTCAGGATCAAAACCGGAATTCGTTCACACTCTAAATGGATCGGGTTTGGCCGTTGGCCGAACATGGCTTGCCATTCTGGAGAATTTCCAGCAAGCGGACGGCAGCGTTATGATTCCGGAAGTTCTGCAACAATATCTGGACGGAATAGACGTTATAAAGCCGTGACATTGCTGTGTCGCGGCTTGACATAGCTTTCACGCAATTCTATTCTCGCTTTTCTGTCAAGTTCGAGCCTGCAAACGTTTTAAAAACAATCTCCAATCGAGGTTGAAAAATCTCTATGAAGAATCTTCTAACCAGAACGTTAGTCGTATGTCTTGGGCTGGTCATGACTGGTTTGTTAACGGCACCATTTGTTCGCGCAACAACTCCAGACTCGACCAAAGTCCAGGCTACGATCATCTTCGACCGAACTGCAACATCGGTAAACGGCGTTACGGACAACTCGAAAGATCTGTGGGTCACGCTTGAAGATCTGAAGAAGTCCACACGATTTGAGCTGAAACCGAGCGGAGTCTGCCGCGACGAACTCTGCTTCCCATTGCCGAAAGCAAACAGAGAATCGTTTGTAAGAAAACAGGATGACGGGTCCTGGTTTAACTTGAGTGCCTTTGCGCGACTGGTCCATCAACCAATCGCGTACGATGAAAAACATTCAATTTGGCTGTTCGGCGATAGACCGGCGGTGCAGAACGGTTTTCTCGCAACGTTGACTGCGCCCGATTTCACATTACCGGATGTGAATGGCAAGATGCATTCGCTATCGGATTTCAAAGGCAAAAAGGTGTTGATTGTCACCTGGGCTTCGTGGTGAGGATGCCGATTAGATTTGCCAGGCTGGCAAAAATTCTACGAAGAAATGAAGGAGAAGAATTTCGAAATAATCTCCATCGCGCAGGACACCGGCGGAGTCAAAGATGCCGGACCGTGGATTACAGGAGAAGCGTATAAGGGAAAAGAAACTGCTGCGAAGATGCCTCCGACCTATACGGCGCTGATCGATTCAGAGCATCTGGTCACCAAGCTCTATAACCTGGTGAACGTTCCGACCGGTATCTGGATCAACGAGAAGGGCAAGCTGGTCCGGCCACCTGAAGTCGCTTTTATCGATGACAAATTCAAAGAGTTTACGCACCTGGATACCTCGCAATATCTGAGCGGGCTCAGGGATTGGATTGCAAACGGCGACAAGAGCGAATACGTAGTTCCGGAAAAACAACTCAAAGCTCGAATGACGCCCGCGACTCCGGAACATCAACTGGCCGCCGCCGAATTCAGTATGGCCGAGTATCTGGTTCATATTGGATCAAATGATGATGCGATTCCGCATTTCAAGCAGGCTCAGAAACTGCATCCCGAAAACTGGAATTACAAACGTCAGGCCTATCTGCTGGCCGACTCTAAGAAGAATTACGGCACAACATTTCAGGATGAAGTGAAGGCGCTGAACGGAAAGCCGTATTATCCACCTCCGGATCTGCCGCCGAAAAAGAAAGACTAAAGCGGCGGTCAGGAGTCAGTTGTCGGTGGTCGGGAGAACAAGTTCTTTACCGATCACTGACCACCGACCACTGACCACCGAGAGAGAGAAGATGAAAAGACTGCTCGCGTTCGTTCTCAGCTTGAGTTTTATGTTCACGATAACCACAGCCGGTCAGGATCGAAATGCAAGAAGCGTCAAAGGCACGCGCTCTCCCGTTCTGGCGCGCAATGGAATGGTTTGC
>DASRDY010000235.1:0-11133 GCA_035652355.1 Blastocatellia bacterium | reverse complement strand
GATCGACTGAGACAATCAGTTCGTCCTGCTGCAGATTCGTATCGATATTCGGTGTGTCACCGGGCAAACGGTGAAAATCACTTATGGGGATTTGACGGTCGCCGCGGGGTCCTCTTACATTAATTACAGCGTCCAGAGCTGCCAATGCCACGCACATATCAGATGGGTGGACGGCTATGCACTTGTCGCTGGTTCCTAAGATTGCGTGAATTCGGTTATATCCGGGGATAGCGGGACACCCTGATCCAGGCACGCGTTTGTTACATGGAAACGCAGTATCCATAAAGTAATAACAACGCGTGCGCTGGAGCAGGTTACCGCCGACGGTCGCCATGTTTCTCAACTGCGGGGAAGCGCCGGCAAGTATTGCTTGTGAGAGAACCGGATAGTTCTCCATCACCATCCTGTTTGTTGCCAAATCCGTATTGCTGACAAGAGCTCCGATTCGAAGCCCGCCTCCGTTCTTTTCTATGCTTTTTAGATTAAGGCGAGTGATATCGACAAGCTCGGTCGGCAATTCGACCTCCATCTTCATAAGATCGACGAGGTTGGTGCCGCCGCCCAGGAACTTCGCATTGCGATTGCCCGAAATCTCGTGAACTGCGTCGCCCGGGTCTGTCGCCCGCTTGTATATAAACGGATTCATTGGCTCTCTCCTGTACAATCTTCAAATCCGCCGCATTTCAACTATGAAACGCGCGATTCAGGTCCGATCGTTTCTTCAATAGCAGCGAAGATCCCGTTGTATGCACCACACCGACAAATATTGCCGCTCATGCAATCGCGAAGAGTCATGCCCGGGGGACATCCTTCTTTCAAAAATCCTGCTGCAGACATGATCTGTCCGGGTGTGCAGTAACCGCATTGGAAACCGTCATGTTTGATAAATGCTTCCTGCAAAGGATGCAGCTGATCGCCGTTTGCCAATCCTTCGATCGTCGTTATCTCTACACCTTCGTGCGCGGCAGCAAGCGCAAGACATGAGTTAATTCGATGCCCGTCAGCCAGAACAGTACAGGCGCCGCATTGCCCTCGGTCGCATCCTTTTTTGGAACCTGTCAGTCCAATTCGCTCGCGAATAGCGTCAAGAAGCGTTGTCTGCGGTTCTAGTTGCAACTGATAAGACTTGCCATTTACCCGTAGATTAACAGGCATAGTGATCGCCGGATCGACTCTGCCCTCCTTGTTCTGCAAAGTCTGTGCATAGGCAATCATTTTGTGGCTCAGCAGTAGATTTGCAGCCGCGAATCCACCTCCGGCAATCATAGATTGGATAAGAAATCGACGCCGTGCCTCGCCGTCATCCGACAAAAGATAATCAACGGCCGTATTGGATTCACAATCAGAAAGATTTTCCATCGAATCCATTGTTCCATCGATTTCGTCTAACTCTGTTATCACGTTAGGCAGTATGTCTCGTTCGTCGTCGTGTTCCATTATGAACTCCCGATGTCGTAAACCGGTTCACAGGGAAGAGGTGCGTTACTCGAAATCGCCACGATGCGGCGGGGAATTATCCGGCTCGTGGGTGACTATCCTTTAGTCAGACCAGTGCTCGTCGGCATGTCTGAACAAAGTTTCACCGTTGGCACGAAAAGTGTCTTCGGCGTAAGCAGATAAGGTTTCAAGCCGTGTGCCAGCAGCAATGATCGACCCGACGGAATATAGTGGATTCAGTGACTTTGTTGCTGTAACCGCTCTGGTTAGGGCTGCGTACTATTGAACAGACGCCGTTCCTCTGGTCTGCAAGCAGAAGCGGATAGTCTTGATAAACCATTGATTTGCTACTATGTTTTCTTTTTTGCGTCCGTCATCACCAAACCCGATATTTCAGGGAGTTGACCGTTTATGTGGATAGTTGCGCTCGCGCTGCGCCGTCCTTATACGTTTGTAATGGCAGCGATATTGATCCTGATCCTGGGGATCGTAACTATCCGCCGCACGCCAGTCGATATTTTTCCGGTAATTGATATTCCAGTAATAACGGTCATCTGGTCATACAACGGGATTTCGCCGCAAGAGATGGAAGGGCGAATCGTCACAATCTGCGAGCGCGCCTACACAACCACCGTAAGCAATATCGAACACATGGAATCCCAATCCATGAACGGCATCAGCGTCATCAGGATCTATCTTCAGCCAGGCGCAAGCGTAGATGCCGCAATAGCGCAGATTACGGCGCAATCACAATCGATCATTCGACCTTTGCCCCCTGGGATTACTCCGCCGCTGATTATTCAATACAGCGCGACGAACGTCCCGGTTTTGCAGGTAGCAATCAGCAGCAAGGTATATTCGGAAGATCAGCTAACAGACTTTGCCAATCAATTTATTCGAGTTCAGCTTGCTACGGTTCGCGGAGCGCAGACACCTTCCGGATTTGGCGGAAAGCCTCGCAATATCATGGTCGATCTTGATCCGAAGGCGATGATTGCGAAAAACGTTTCTGCGGCAGATGTTAGCAGTGCGATCAACGCGCAGAACCTGATTTTACCCGCAGGAACAGCAAAGGTCGGAACACGCGAATACGATGTAAGGTTAAACAGCAGCCCAACTATCGTTGACCAGTTAAACGATCTGCCAATCAAAGAAGTCAACGGCGCGATGGTTTACATTCGCGATGTCGCTCATGTTCGAGACGGCGCCGGTGTGCAATTCAATATTGTGCGAGAGGACGGCAGACGGTCGGCTCTGCTGTCGGTGCTGACCAGCGGCAACGCCTCGACTCTTGATGTAGTGGACCGGGTCAAAGAGGCAATGCCACGAATCCAGGCGACACTTCCTCCCGGACTGGAAATACATTTCCTTTTTGACCAATCGCTATATGTTCGCGCTTCCATCAGCGGTGTGCTTCGCGAAGCGATAATCGCGGCGTGCCTGACGGCGGCGATGATTCTGCTGTTCCTTGGCAGTTGGCGCAGCACATTAATTGTTGCGATTTCAATTCCGCTGTCCATTCTGACTTCCATTATCGTGATGGCTGCCCTGGGCGAAACGTTGAACATCATGACCCTGGGGGGACTTGCTCTTGCCGTGGGAATTCTGGTCGATGATGCGACTGTGGAAATCGAGAACATTCATCGCAACATGGCGATGGGCAAAGGCATGGAGCAGGCGATTCTGGATGGCGCGCAACAGATCGCTATTCCGACGTTTGTTTCTACGCTTTCGATTTGCATCGTCTTCGTGCCCGTTATTTTCCTTACGGGCGCGGCTAAATCGTTGTTCACTCCGCTGGCAATGGCCGTTGCGTTCGCAATGATGGCGTCATACTTATTGACTCGAACGCTGGTGCCCACCATGGCGAAATATATGCTGAGGAGCGAGATTCATCTGTATCAATCGCACGGAGCTCCGGGCTCACATGATGCAGGTGACGATAGCGACGGGGTTGGCAGCGTTAAACCCAATACGAAATCACCCGGAATCATCTGGCGCACGAGCCAGCGTTTCGATCACGCATTCGACCGGATGCGCGACAAGTACAAGAACGCATTGAATTGGGCGTTACATCATCCAGTCGTAGTTTTGACTATATTTATCGTTTTTTGCGGATTGTCATTCGCGCTGTACCCCATGCTTGGACAGGACTTCTTTCCGAATGTGGATGCTGGACAGTTTCGACTTCACGTCAGGGCGCCTGCCGGAACCAGACTCGAGTCGACTGAAGACTATTTCGCAAAAGTTGAAGAGACCATCCGCGAGGTCATTCCCGAAAGCGAACGGGAAATGATCCTGGATAACATTGGATTACCTACGTCCGTGAATCTCGCATTCAGCGACTCTGCCACGATCGGGCCGGCAGACGGTGAAATTCTGGTGTCGTTAAAAGAAGGTCATAAACCGACGGTCGAGTACAAAACAATATTGCGCGAGCGGTTGAAGGAAAAGTTTCCGGAGCTAACCACTTTTTACGCGCCCGCAGATATCGTCAATCAGATTCTCAACTTCGGTCTGCCTGCACCAATTGATATACAGGTCGTCGGCAAGGATCCGCAGAATTTTGACATCGCTCAGAAGGTACAGGAACGGGTCGCTGCGATTCCCGGAGCAGTCGACGTTCACCTTCATCAAGTCGTAGACAATCCGGAGCTCGACATCAATGTAGATCGCTCTCGCGCACAGCAACTTGGATTGACGCAACGAGACGTCGCAAGCGATCTGCTTATTTCGCTGAGTTCAAGCGGCCAGACAGCGCCAAACTGGTGGTACAACCCTCAAAACGGAGTCAGCTACTCGATACAGGTGCAGACTCCTCAATACAGAATGGATTCGGTCGACGCTTTGCAGAGCACTCCTATTACAGCCGCCAGTGTGAAGACCCCACAGCTTCTGGGTAACCTGGCCACAGTCGGTCGCGGCGTAACGATGGGAGTCGTCAATCATTATAACGTGCAACGCGTTTATGACATTTACGCTAATGTCGAAGATCGTGACCTCAATGGTGTGGGACGTGATGTAGACAAGGTCGTTGCGGCCATCAAACCGACATTACCGCGCGGAACAACAATGACGGTTCGCGGCCAGGTCGATACGATGCGCTCATCGTTCACTGGTCTGCTCGGCGGACTCTTTTTCGCGGCCGTGCTGGTCTACATACTTATTGTAGTCAACTTCCAATCGCTGCTGGATCCGTTGATTATTATGTTAGGGTTGCCTGGCGCATTGTCGGGTATCATGTGGATGCTGTATGTTACGCAGACAACGATCAGCGTTCCGGCTCTGATGGGTGCGATTATGACGGTCGGCGTGGCGACTGCGAATAGCATCCTGATGATAACGTTCGCAGCCGAAAAGAGAGCTGAAGGCTTGAGTTCAATTGATGCTGCTCTTGAAGCAGGTTATACACGTCTACGGCCTGTGATCATGACGGCCGCGGCAATGATAATTGGTATGCTCCCGATGGCTCTGGGGCTTGGCGAAGGCGGCGAACAGAATGCGCCGCTGGGACGCGCAGTAATTGGCGGATTGCTGCTTGGTACTTTGAGCACGCTCTTTTTCGTGCCGATTGTCTACAGCCGACTTCATCGCAAATCGGCGGTGAAGCGCTCGGCGAGTGATGCAGTAGACACCAGCAATTTACGTCCACAGGAAGGAAACTAAGAGGGCATGGGGCAGACGACCGCCACCACGGAGAAGATTGGGGAAAAGACACATTCAACCGAATACTCGAGGAAGAACCCTGATCCCGAGCCTCCTCGTACCAGCCATTTCAGGCTGGGTCTAATCATTTTCTTTATCATCGCCTTTTTTGTAATTCTGTTCGTGGTAGGCACGATTCCGCGCATTCGTCAGCAGGAACGCATAAGTGCAGCCTCTAAAGCGGTTCAAACGTCCTTGCCTCCGGTAAATACCGTTGTTGCGGCGCGAGCGCCCGCGGGCAGCGACCTGCAGCTACCCGCCGATATTCAGGCCATCCAGGTAACGACAATTTCAGCGCGTAGCAGTGGCTATTTGCGTAAGTGGTATGCCGACATTGGAGATCGCGTAAAGACCGGACAGGTATTGGCCGACATCGATAATCCTGAAGCTACACAAGACCTGGAGCAGGCGCAAGCGAATTTGCAACAAGTTAAAGCCGCACTGGCGCAATCCGAAGCTAATCTCGCGCAAGCCAAAACGAATTCCGAACTGGCCAGAGTTTCGTATAAACGGTACCAGGACTTGGTTGGACAAGGAGTGATTTCTCAACAAGACCTCGATACGCGAAAGGCCGCATATGACGCCAGCGTCGCCGCGGTAACCGCACAGCAAGCGAATGTCAACGCGGCAAAGCAGGCGATATCTGCCAGTGAAGCGAATGTAAAAAGATTGTCACAACTGGAAGGCTACAACAAAGTCTACGCCCCGTTTGACGGAATAATCACAGCGCGCAACATCGATGTCGGTTCGTTGATTTCGGCAGGTGGATCCTCTACTTCATCGGCGAGCTCATCGGGAGTGAATTCGTCGACCGGTAGTGGCGGAGTCTCTACATCAACCGCCAACTCGCCGACTACAGGCGGAGGTGGAGCGGGAGCATTGTTCAGTATCGCTCGAATCGATACTCTGAGAATTTTCGTCAATGTTCCCCAGGCTTATGTTGGTTCAATACATCAGGGCGATACCGCGCAAGTGTTAGTCCGCGAATTTCCTCAACGAACCTTCACGGCGAAGATCATTCGAACAAGCAACGCGCTGGATTCATCGTCGCGCACTTTACTGACTGAGCTACAAATGAGTAACCCCGATCATGTTTTGTTGCCGGGTATGTACGCAGAAGTAAAGTTCAATGTTAAAGTGTCCTCTTCGGCATTGCGCATTCCGGCGAACGCTCTTGTAATCAGGTCTGAAGGACCACAGGTTGCGACTGTAACAAGTGAAGGCAAAGTTCACTTCCAAAAAGTCGAGATCGGAACTGATTACGGTCCCGTCGTCGATGTTGTTAGTGGATTGGACGAGGGAACAGTTTTGATCGTGAACCCCGGAGATCGAATCCGCGAAGGCGTTCAAGTCCAGCTATTGAGCTCGGGTCAAGGTGAGCAGCGTCCAGGCCAAACTCAGCAACGGTGACTATCTAAAGCTTAATCAGACAAGTCACTCCAATTCACCAGTCGACGGCAGCACTAGTCATTAATACAGGTATAGCCGTTTGCGCTTGGCCGGAGCTTCTTCACAAAAATGAAACAACCGTAAAGCCCCTGCGTTTAACCACATTATCCCTAATAAATCTGTACACGGCAGCAGCAAACGGTAAGTGTCAAGAGGGTTTATGAAAAAAGTCGCTTTGTCCTTAGCTTGCATAATCGTTTTCGGAATTGTTGTTGGTTTTACAATTGCGCAACGACGCAGTTCAAATAACGAAGCCGATGCGTCCGCTGAGCAGTGGGAATATCTGGTAGTTAGCGCCTCGAACAACGTAAACTTTTCATCGCCGAGCACAGGCACAATGCGCAAAGAGGCCGCAGGATTCCAGCGAGAAGCCTTCGTGCTTGAGCAGAATATGGATAAGCTCGGCTTAAAAGGATGGGAGCTGGTTTCTGTTAACAACGCAGGCCCGGAACCGACTTTCTATTTCAAGCGCAAGAAGTAGTGCAAACCGGCAGCTTGCGCTACTTTCTTATTCATATCGCAGCGCTTCCATCGGATCGTGGCCTGCCGCTCTTCTTGCAGGAATATAGCTGGCTAAAACCCCGACCAGCGCCAGTCCAGCAATCGCCAGTCCGATTGTGGCCGGGTCGGTGGGTTTCAGGCCATACAACATGGTCTTCGTAAAATCGGCGGCATAATGCGCCAGAACTTTAGTTGAGATGTAGGAAAGGATAGTTCCCAATACCAACCCGATTGCCAAGAGAATGCCAGCATCGCCCAAGATCATTTTGACAATCCTTAGTCTGCTTGCTCCCAGCGCCATTCTTATTCCGATTTCATTCCTTCGTTGAGCGACCATATAAGAGATCACTCCATACAATCCAACTACAGCTAAAACCACCGCCAGAAATCCGAAGAAGCCTGAAAGGGTCGCCATCAGGCGCTCCTGCAACAATCCATCATTAATCTGTGTTTTGAACACTGTAAAATCAAGGCTGATCTGTGGATTGACTGCGGCTATTGTTTGTTTTATCGACGCGGTCAAATTCTCAGTAGGCAGGTTCGACTCAATCATTATCTGTAGCCCTTGATCCGGTTCTTTGTCTTGCGACGACGCGAGAAAAGCGGTAGGTCGAAAGTCCTCGCGAAGATTGTAATACTTCGTGTCTTTAACCAATCCCACGATTTCATAAACGCTATCGGGCTCACCCGGTGAATTTTGCACTCTGAATCGGCGACCAATCGGATTAGCGCCGTCCAGCAGATTCTTGACGAACGTTTCATTTACAATCGCCACCGCCGGAGAGTTCACAGTGTCGTGATCATCGAAATCGCGACCTGCGACAAATGGGGTGCCGATTGTCTTAAAGAACCCAGGCGTGACCCGGTTGAACATTGGAACGCCGCGTTTCACCGGCTCTGTGCCGTCGATGAAGGCCTCTTCGTTCCAGCCGCTACCGCTGAGCGGGATAATGTTTGCACTGGCGGCCGACATTACGCCGGGTACAGTTTTCACTCGCTCTAGAACATCGTTTCCAAAACTCATCCGCCGATCCGGCGCTAGTCTCAGCGACGTAAAGTCGAGATTAGCGACCAATATCCCGTCTTGCCGGAAACCAGCGTTGACTTGCAGAATGTTCTGAAGGCTTCGCACAAAGAGTAGAGCACTGACCAGCAGGATCAACGATAACGCTACCTGAGATATGACCAAAATTCGGCGCAAGCCAAGCCGTTCGCGACTGGCAGTCATCCCGCGTCCTGATGATCTCAGCACTACCGCGGGAGCAGTCCTGGTTGCGCGCAACGCAGGTGTTAATCCGAACAGTATGCTGGTTAATACCGCCATAGCTGCTGTGAACCCAAGCAATCGCCAATCTAGCCCTAAATCGACATACAACGAGCTGCCTTGCCTGGTAATAAAAGAAATCAGGAATCGACTGAGAACCTGGGCGAGAAAAGCACCCAAAATCGAGCCGATAAAAGCTAACAATAAACTTTCGGCAAGCAACTGCCTTATCAAACGGATTCGCGAGGCTCCCAGCGCAAGTCTGACTGCAATCTCGCGCTCCCGCGCGCTTGCGCGGGCCAGCATCAAGTTGGCCAAATTAGCACACGCGATCAGCAGTACCAGTCCGGCGATCCCCAGCAACAGGAAAAGCGAACTTTCATACTGAGTCCGCAACCTGGAAACACCAGATCCGGCAGGGAAGGCTCCCAGCTTGAATTTCTGATAATTCTCGCGCTCCTTTGCCTGATAAATTTGCGGAACCGTATCCTGAAACCACTGAGGCGACATCGCTTCCAATTGAGCGGTAGCCTGTTGAATTGATAACCCGGGCTTAAGCCGGCCCATTACGTCAAGCCACCAGGCATGGCGTTTGTTTAATCTACTGTTCTCGGGGTTGAAAACATCTTCAGAACAGACAGGAACAGCCACGTCGAAATAATGACCGACCTCCAACCCGAAGAAACTTGGCGGCGTAATGCCAATTACTTCAACAGGGTGTCCGTCCAGGGAAACAGTCTTGCCTATCGCATTTGGCGCGCCCGCAAATTCACGTTGCCAGAAAGGGTAACTGATGACGGCTCCTCGCGTTCCGCAACCCCGACGATCATCGGCGGCGACAAATAAGCGTCCAGCCATCGGGTTTACGCCCAGAACTTTAAAGAAATCGCCGGTGACAAACAGACCGCGCGCGTTTCGAACTTCGCCGCCTTGTGCAAGGTTGAAAGACGTCTCAGCCCACGCGAAAATCCCGCTGAATGATTGCTGATGATCCCGGATCTGCTCCCACTGCGGGTAGGTTGTTTCAGGATGTGAAGTATTGAACTGCCCGGACTTGCTATCGGAGTTATCGATTTTGACTTCCACCAATTCCTGAGGATCCTTTATCGGTAAAGATCTGAGTCTGACAGCATCCAGCAATTGAAAGATCGCTGTGTTAGCACCTATACCCAAAGCCAGCGAGATCACCGCAACGGCGGTGAACACCGGGTTATTCCTGAGGACGCGAAGTCCGAATTTAACGTCTTGTAAGGTCGTTCCCATAGTTTTCTTCCAATACTCCAAACCCAGAAAGTGTGACACCGCTTGGCCCCAAATTACCCGTGTGACATTTGGGTGTCACAGTTTTATTCATAGAAGGAAAAGCGCTTACGCGACTGTGACAGGTGTGACACCACTTGGCCAAACTCGTGTCGAAGCCCTGATAACTGCCAACTCTCATCTGTCTGGCGCCCTAAATCGATGCAATAGAATTTGAGTCCGTCAGTCAGGTTAGTGGCGCTGGACAAGCTCAAGTTTCCAGGAATCCGCCTAATCTGTTGAGCCAAATGGTCGGCTCCAATGCTTTCTGGAGAGCCTGATTGAGCCGACCTCTGCTCTAATAGATTGACACAACGGATTGGAAAAGGTTGGCGTCTGTTTCGAGATCGTTGCGGGTCGATTATAGAGGCTGCGCCAGACCGCGCTTTACCAGACCACGCTTTTCCGCTGCCTTAATCAAACGTGGAGCCACACGTTGAAATTCATAGACATCACCCCACTCGTTCAGTTCCAACTCAGCCTGCAACAGTGCCATCTCTCCCCCGATCCTACTCTCCAAATTCCGGGCAACGTCAGGAGATTGGAAGTCTGAAATCAGATAGGCAGTTGATTGGACAAGATCCTTGAGCCCTTTCTCAGACAACGAAGACTTTATCCCTTCGAGTTTCTCCGCTATAGGAGCTATTTCCAGATTTGGGCCGGCAGTTTTGACTTGATCCGCCATCGCTGCGATTTCCTGGCGAAATTTGCGGAGATACCTTCTCTGGGTTAGTGCCTTGAGCGCCTGATCTATGGTGTCCTTATCAGTAATCATAAACTCAGCCCTATCGCGACGAAACCAGATAAAACTGTCGCCAAACCATGAACGCAGTTGTTGGACGTGAGCAGCGTCGCCTCCGACCACACAGCCTTCATTCCCTACAACGAGAGCGTAGGCATCTATATCATCATCGTCAGCCTGAGAATCAATTTGTGTTCCCGCTGAAGTTGTGTGAGGCACAACCGGCTCGGTCTGGGACATCGCTGCACTGGAAGCATTTGTTTCCTGACCCTGGCCGGGGGTCGCTGTTTCCATCGATGCCGCAGACGCGCGAACGTTCGTTTGCTGTAACGAGCGTGGCGCCGGTGACGATTCAACCTGCTCCAATTTCGTAATACCTCGGGAATCATTAGCCGAAGACCCTTCAACCGTTACTCTTCTAACGTTCGCCGCGCGCACTACCGGTAAGATCATTCTTTCAGGATACACAGATGCTGCTGCGCAAATAAACGGCACCATCATCGCGCAGGCTAGTACCAGCGCACGCCAGCTTACACGGCCGGCAAAGTTGGTATTCTCAAGTACATGATCAATTCGTTTTTCCGCATCTCCATATCTGGCCATCGACATACCCTCCCATCGAACCCTATCCGAATTCAATCGCATGAAATCCAGCAACACTGCTGCATATCCAGCACAATCGCCTGTAGCAGCAACGGCATCGTCGTCGCTCGCCTCTTCGGCCAATTGAACTATT
>DASRDY010000234.1:0-9699 GCA_035652355.1 Blastocatellia bacterium | reverse complement strand
CCGAATCGTTATCCGGTTGTGGGAATTCAACCGGATCCACGCGGCGGTTTCTATGTGGCGAACTATGACACGGTTTATCACTTTTCGCCCCTGGCTGCTGAGGGCCGATCCCAGTGGCAAAACTTGCCGCTGTCATTGACGCTACAATGGCCAGACAGAATCAACACTATCCTGCGCGATCCAGCTGGCACCCTGTGGATCGGGACATCTACTGGGCTGCTTAGATATTCTGACGGGAAAATCACCAGGCTCACTACAGCCGAGGGATTGAGCGACAACGGTATTATTTCGCTCCTTAAAGACAAAGCCGATAACCTGTGGGTCGGTACTTACGTCGGCGGTGTCTGTCAACTCTCAAGCGAGCAGCTCGTCAGCATTACCGCAGCAAACGGAACATCCGAACTAAACATCGCAATAATCGCAGAAGGCAGCAACGGCAAAATATACGCGACCACCGAAATCAAGGGGATTTATGAAGTGGTGGATGGCAAAATGGTTCCTCTTCCAGGCTTTCAAAACTCGCCATTCAGATCGGTCGGAACGCGAATTCTTCGAGATAGTCGCGGCGACTGGTGGTTAGGGACCGATGAAGGTTTGTACCGGTTTAATGGTCCTGATTTGCGGATTTCAAACGGCCGCAAATTAACGCAGACGGACGGTCTGCCAGAACGCCCGATCCCAAATGGGCCGGGAATTTACGAGGATCGAAAAGGCAATATTTGGGTCAGCATAGATCTCAATGTCTATCGTTTAGAATCAGGTCGAAATCAAGCAGCTATTTTTCAAAAGCTCGAGTTGCCAAGCACCTGGCAGGGACTTACGCTGAGAATGGGAAGTGATCGCAGCGGTGCAGTCTGGCTTGGCGGTTTCAACAGTATAATGCGCATGACCGCGGATAAAGCTGAATTGATTGATCCGATGCCTGGGCTGCCCGAAGCTCGACCTCGCGCATTTTTCCAGGACAGCAGAGGCTGGTTCTGGATAGGTCTGCGATTTACCGGCGTAGCCTTAATTAAAGATCCCACATCTTCGCCGTTGAAATTTATCAACTATTCAACCACCGACGGTTTGTCCAGCGATACGGTCTGGTCGATCACGGAAGATAACGATGGTCGAATGTATTTCGGAACAAGCAAGGGTCTAGATCAACTGGATGTGACAACCGGAGTAATGCGCCATTTCACTCCAGCAGACGGTCTGGCCGGCGACACGGTAAATCAGTGTTTCAAGGACGGCAAAGGATATATCTGGATCGCTACGACGGGAGGCATCTCAAGGCTTGATCCGCACGACGAGATTATGCGCGCTCAGCCTCCGCCGGTTTATCTCAGCGGAATTCGAACTGCCGGCGAAGAACTGCCGATTATGGAGACTGGCGCAATAACGGTCCCTGCATTTACATTAAGCTTCGCGCAAAACAATCTATTGATTGAATATGTGGGACTGAGTTTTCAGGGGAGCCGACAGTTGAGGTATCAATACAAGCTGGAAGGCACCGGTGGAGATTGGAGCCCATTAACAGAGCAGCGTTCGACAAACTTCGCGCACTTGGCGCCGGGTTCATATAAATTTCTTGTTCGTGCAGTCAATCAGGCCGGGATCGCCAGTACCACTCCGGCATCGGTTGAATTCAAAATCCTGCCTCCTGTCTGGCAAACCACATGGTTTATTTCATTGGCACTACTTGCCAGCGGTTTACTATTGTACGCGCTTTATCGTTATCGCGTTGCGCAGTTGATAAAAGTGGAACGAGTCAGAACGCGCATTGCGAAGGAACTGCACGATGACATTGGCTCGAATCTGTCGCGCATCGCGTTGCTAAGCGAGGTCGTTCGTCAGCAGGTTAACCATGACGCCTCTCAGATCACAGACCGACTGGCGTTGATCGCCAACGTTTCAAGAGAATCCGTGGATTCGATGAGCGACATTGTTTGGGCGATCAATCCCGACAAGGATCACCTGCACGATTTAACTGAGCGTATGCGTCGCGTAGCCGGTGACACATTGTCAGCCAGAAACGTCGATTATCGATTTAACGCTGACGATTGCGGGCACGATATCAGATTGGATGTGGATACTCGGCGAGAGATTTTTCTGATATTCAAAGAGAGTCTTAATAATGTTGCTCGCCATTCGCGCGCTTCATCAGTCGATATAGATTTCCGTATTGACCGCGGCGTTCTAATATTGCAAGTAAGCGACAACGGGAATGGATTTGATATTAATCGCATCGAGGCGGGCAATGGATTGGAGAGCATGGAGCAACGCGCCGAGAAATTAGGCGGTGATATGACAATCAATTCAGCGCCAGGAAAAGGCACGACAGTAACGTTGAAAGTCGCAGTGGATCGGCGATTCTGGTTCAACGGGTAGATAGACGAAGTTCAGAGTACAGCCTTCAGGCTGCTCCTTTCGTAAAACAAGCAAGCTAAAGCTTGTACTCTGAACCAAAACACAACTACTGATCTACGTAGTGTCTTTCGTGACAATAACCGTTTAACATCGACTCTTATAACTGATGACTAACACCAGCGGCCCTGCAAACATCAGCGTAGCGATTATCGAAGACAAACGCGACATTCGCGAGTCTCTGGCAATTATTGTAAATGGCACGGAAGGTTTCAAATGCACCAGCAGCTTTCGTTCAATGGAAGAGGCTATCGATAAGATCGGATTTAACCTGCCGGATGCAGTGCTGGTCGATATCGGATTGCCGGGAATGTCGGGCATTGACGGCATTCGGCTGTTGAAAGATCGTCATCCAAATCTCTTGTTCCTTGTTCTGACCGTCTATAACGATGATGACCGGATTTTTGACGCGCTTTGCGCAGGCGCTTGCGGTTATCTATTGAAGAACACCCCGCCGGCAAAGCTACTTGAAGGATTGAAAGATGCCGTATCCGGCGGGGCTCCGATGTCGCCCGAAGTAGCCAGACGCGTCATCACGCTGTTCCGCGAAATACGTCCGCCTGAACGAGCCGATTACCATTTGACTCCTCACGAGCTGCGCCTGCTGGGTTTGCTGGTCAAAGGGCATAGTTACAAATCCGCAGCGGCCGAGCTTGGCGTAACACCGCACACGGTTTCGTTTCACCTGCGCAGCATTTATGAAAAGTTGCAGGTCCATTCCAAATCGGAAGCTGTAGCAAAGGCGCTGCGTCATCGCCTGATAAAACCAGGCGATTAATTTACACGCAACCTCAGAAACCTGTAGGGGCTGGGCTTGTCCCTGCCCGAATTGCCGAAAGGCAATTAAACGCTAGGTGACCTAAGACTTCATCGTGCTTCGCACGATCCGGGCAGGGACAAGCCCAGCCCCTACATTCGATCCGCGGTATTCGTGTATAAATTTAAACGCCTGCGCTTCCGAAACACTCCTACATACCTGTGTAGTGACAACCTTGTCGCTTCTGCACTTAACTATTAGCGGCCCGGAGGAAACACAGTTGAGGAGGAAACCGTGAGGTAAATCACGTCTATATCGCTTTTATTGACCTTGTTGCTGCTGCCGGTCGTGGTTAGCAACGGACAACTGCCGCCACCAAGACAGAACCGCTCAATGATAGACACTCTGCGTGCTGCCGGTAATTTCACGAAGCTGCTATTGCTGATCGACAAGGCTGGGCTTAAGGAGAGGCTTTCCAGCACGACACAGGCAATAACGCTGTTCGCGCCTGACGACAACGCGTTCCAGACATTACGAAACGGCGCATTCGAGGAAGCTACCAGCGATTCGGCTAAAGCTCGGGCCGTCCTGTTGCCCTACATCATGCCGGGGCTGTTCAGCAGTGGAGATTTACGTAATGCCGCGTTGCATCACATACCTATAAAGACATTGTCCGGACAACCGGTGACCATTTCGATCGACAAATCGCAGAAGGATTCGCTGGTATTAACGTTCGTTCAGTTCACTGCTACCAAACCAGGAACAACGGAGCCGATCAACGGGTGGCCTTGCTGCGGTGGAATGAGAAGCGTCGATCATCGCACTGCCAACGGGTTCTATCACGAGATTACCTTCACAAACGGTGGTGTCGGGAGGTGATCAAATGCAATTAGCACGACCTATAAAAGCAATAACAGTCTTCGCGGCAATATTGCTTGGATTCGCACCGGTGTTCCGACCAGCGAGTGCAGTTACTCAAGCTACACCCGCTAGTGGCAGGTTCCGCGTCACCCTGAATGGATTCCGAGTCAATCACGAAAGCGATGACGACATCCTGGAAGGCGACGGCAGAGGCGATGAGATATTTATCACAACCAATCTTTGGTCAATCTCGGCAGACGGCACCGCACACGATTTGCCCGGGTTGCGCACGAAAGTAATGGGCGATAACCGCGGCCGGCCGGATCGCATCCTTGCAGGTTCCGGAACCCCGAATTCGACAAGAATCCTGGGCGGTCTTAGAACCGGCGACGGCTACCCGACGCTGGAGCCGTGGCGTCGTACTGGACCAGTGCAACCGGATCACCCGCCGATGGTTTTATGGGAAGGAACTCTGACGGACTCCCGCGATGGAGTAGTGATATTGCCGATCGTCTGGGAGTGGGATAGCCCCGATCGTAGCGCGAGCCAGGCAAGTATCGAGCGAGGTTTACCTCTCTGGTTTGAGGGAGCCAGAAGACGGGCTCTTTTTGGTATTACTCCGCTAGGGTCAGCAACGATTCAAGTTATCGCAGGATCAATCGATCTTTCTGGCAAGGCCGGAACCCGGCCGATTGGCTACGTTGAGGCTGACTCGACGCACTCCGATCAATTCACCCCACAGGCAATGATGCTCACCTACAACCTGGCCACGCTGTTTGCGCCATCGACCGCATTCAGTGTTAAAGGTGTGCTTGAGATAAGGTATGTCGATAAACACGACCATGGCGATTACAGCCTGTACCTGCAGGTCGAGCAAATCGCAACCCCAACCATTCCACGCACTAAAGCGATCCGCCCGTAATCGAATTCTGGTTTTATTCTAAGGAGTATGTTTTATGAAGAGGGTTTTAAGCTTGATTCTATTGTTGTTTGTCGTCCCCGTATTCACTTTTGGCGACGAGTTCAGGCCGATTGTAATTCCACCAGGCTCAAGTCTGATCGAATCGTTAAGAAACGATCCTGCACATTTCAGCAAACTGATTGCGCTTGCAGAAAGGTCCGGGCTGAAGGGATTGACAGCTCGAGGCGAGCGTTTCACGCTGTTCGCCCCAACAAACGAAGCTTTTGACAAGTTGCCCAAAGGCGAGTACGAGACTCTGATGAA
Source organism: Blastocatellia bacterium (assembly GCA_035652355.1). Taxonomy (GTDB): domain Bacteria; phylum Acidobacteriota; class Blastocatellia; order DASRDY01; family DASRDY01; genus DASRDY01. The sequence goes on along the minus strand of DASRDY010000234.1, from coordinate 4,447 downwards.
AGATCAGACCAAGCTTCGCCAATTTCTTCGGGATCACCTTATGGCAGGAAAGGTCCTGATGAGCAAGTTGTTTGATCCACCCGCGCCAATACACGAAGGCGAGCCTGCCACAAAGGAGGTGAAAACCATAGGCGGTATCATTGCGGTTCTGAGGTGCAATGCTCACCAGGATGCGGTTCATCACCCTTTGATCAACAACAGGGCGCGCGTTCTGGCACCGGACTTTGAAGGCACCAATGTCGTTATCCACGTCGTGGATGCACCTATCGTCGATCTCCAGTCTGTATCGAAATAGGTGTCGAGCAGCTTACGCCTGCTTACTAGTTGTGTTTCGAGGCATACTTGTCTGCGCCAAGAAAGTGCAGCGATACATAAGGTTCATCGCCGACCACCCAGCTATCGTGACCGGGAGCAATGTAAAACACATCACCGGCTTTCATTTCGATAACGCGACCGTCGGCCATTGCGGCGGTCGCACAACCGGAAATCACCATACCGACGTGCTCCACCTGGCACATCTTCTCATTGGTTGCAGCACCGACATCAATAGACCACTTCCACCCGGGTTGATAGGTCGCGCGGCCAATGGTCATTCCGCCGACTTCTATTAATTCGAATTTTCCCTTGGGGAATTCTCGGGTTTCATCGGGCTTTTCGAAGCGTTTAAGAATTACGTCCTGCATAAAGTCCTCCGATTTGTAATATAAGACGGAACCCGCCTATTATTTATTGCGATAACATCAATTCTTCGTTGATCATTATACTCGGCCTGAGAAATAAGCCCTTAAGGCCAAACGAAAGCTATGAACAAAGGACGCCTGGAAGCCTTCAGCGACGGAGTGATAGCAATCCTCATCACCGTCATGGTTCTAGAATTGACGATACCTGCTGACGCCAGCTTCGCCGCGCTGAAGCAGGTGTTGCCGGTATTTCCTCCTTATGCGCTCAGCTTTATTTTTCTGGGCATCTACTGGAACAACCATCATCATATGCTTTATGCGACACAGCGAATTAATGGCAAGGTCCTGTGGGCTAATCATCATCTGCTGTTCTGGTTGTCTCTTGTGCCGTTTGCAACTGGATGGGTCAGCAAAACGCATTCTGCCCCTCTTCCTACTGCTGTTTACGGAATCATAATGATGATGTCGGCAATAGCATATACGATCCTGTTGCGGACCATAATTGCCCAGGAAGGTCCGGATTCAAAACTCGCAAAAGCGATCGGCAAGGACAGCAAAGGCTACCTCTCTTTGGCGTGTTACATCATCTCGATACCTGCGGCGTTTATTAATCCGTGGATATCTGACATATTGTTTATTCTGGTAGCGCTGATCTGGCTGATCCCGGACCGACGAATAGAATCGCGATTGAATCACTGAGGTCTCCGCCTCTGAAGCAGAATCCACCACAGGGCGTACGCAGAGAGCGCGGAGGAAGACACTTTAAAATCTCTGTGCCCTCTGTAGTTCGTTTAAATGATGGATAACGCAAAACTAAAGAAAGAAGCAAACGATCTGGTTGATGGCTGTGGCCTGTCGGAACTTCTCGTACCATATCAAGCCTGGTTTATCGGCGGCAGCTACAGCTACGACCTGATGTGCTGGCGCGATCTCGATATCTATATTCTCGATTCTCAACACAATCTGAACCCGTGTTTTGATGTTGCGCGTGAACTGACAATACGGTTGGCGGCAAAAAAGTCCCGCTTCACAAACAACATCGGAGGCCAGCCCAACGGTCTCTATTGGGGAATAAAGCTCGGCAATGAACGTCAGGGAGCGTGGAAACTGGACCTGTGGTTTCTCGATCAAGCGAGTTACGAACAACATGCAGCTTATAGCGCAGCGATGCGAAACCGCTTAACCCCAGAAACCAGTGCGGCAATCATCTCTATCAAAGAGGCTTACTGGCAACGTCCGGAATATAGAGATACAGTAACCAGCAGCATGATCTACAACGCGGTCTTCGATAACGGCGTAAGAGATTTGGCCGGGTTCGAGCGTTTCAAGGAAAGTCTCCATTCATCTGCTCCGTAGTTACAAAGCTATTCATTCAATTGTCTTCTGGTTGTATCATTCACCGAACGTCAAGGTCTGCGAGTTTCTCTCACAGAGGTGATCAATGAAGCAATCCCGTCTATATCTTGTCTTGTCTTTTTTTATTCTGGGGGCGATGATGTGTGGCAACGGATACGCGCAGTCCAGTTCCACAAACAGCCCTGGCAAATCTGATAACGATCAAGTAATGAAAGAGTTGCTGAGCGAAGTGCGACAGCTTCGTGTCGCATTGCAGCGCGTCACCGCCAACAGCATTCTTGCTCAGGTCACACTGGAACGCATGCGAATACAGCAACAGCAGGTCACACAAATGATTCAGGAACTGAATCAAGTCCGAGGACAAATCACCGAAACAAGATACCGTGAGGCTCACCTTAAAGATGCAATTGACGATTTGGAAAAGCGCAAATCAGCAGGGTTGGGTGGCGACGACGAAATAAAAGCACTGAAGTCCACATTAGAAGAATCGAAGCAACGCGAGCAGACCTTGGTCGCCCGCGAAGCTGATCTATCCGTTCAATCGACAATTGAACAAGGAAAGCTGGACGAATTGAACAAACGTTTGGACGGGCTGGAACAGGAAGTCATGACCGGCGCCCCTGACGACGTCAAACAAGGAAGCAAAAAGCCGAACAATTGATCGATGACGGCATCACAGTCACGTCCGGCGGGCATTACCATTCTCAGCGTGTTCTTTTCTATTGGCGCGGTCATCGGCGTGGTAACTTGTATCTCTTTGCTTTTCCCTGGAAGCATTTTAGAACCAATGTGGAGGCTGAATCCACGCGCGCACGAAAATTTCATGCAAATGGGCCACTGGGCGGTTACCTTGATGATGATAGTTGGAACCGCTTGCGCCATCGCATCAATTGGCTTATGGCGGAGTGCGCGCTGGGGTTACTGGACGGCTATTGCGCTTATAACAATTAATCTGATCGGCGACACTGTCAACGCGGTTCTTGGAACGGAGCCAAAAGCTGCAATAGGGATTCCCATAGCCGCCGCAATACTGGCCTTTCTGTTCAGCAAACGCGTGCGATCTTATTTCGCGAAACAGTCTTTAACCTAACATCCAGGCAGGCAGATAAGGAACCAGGTAAGGAAATATCAATAAAGCCGCAACCAACAAGGTGACGACCCACAAACTCGCTCGTTGAATTTTTCGGCTTCTAGGCAAAGCGCATGCCGAATCCGGCGCGCATTCTCCACTCGCCCTGTACGTGAAATAAAACCCGAATCCCAACGACACCACCGTCAATCCGATGAAGTACGGCCGGTAAGGCGTCATGGCTTCTGCGAACGCAAGCCCTGTGGCTCCTAAAAACGAGAATGCCACCGGAAACACACAGCAGGTCAGCGGCAGAAATGAAAAGACTGCCGACAGAAGCGAAACGCCGTTTGTCACCGAAGTTCTGCTCACCTTTAACGATTTCATCTATTTCGCCGTCGAGAGTGATTGCCTGACCTTGGCCTCAAATTCATTCTTATTCAATTGGGGAGCTTTGGTCACACCACTCATTTGGTGCATCCAAAAGCTCGCTGTGGGAATGCCTTTGTCCCACTGGCTCTCCGGGCCATAAAGGAGATAGACGTCCCAGGCATTCTTGTCAAGACCGAGCGTGGTGCGCCACTGCTGGCCTGACAACCGATCCTTATCCCAATAATAACTGACTCGACCGTCGGTGAATTCATCCGATCTGGTTTGAGCCCACGATCTACTGTCGCCCGGAAACATCGGCAGCCAGACAACGTAAAGCCGAAGCCGATTATCAGGAATATCTTTCAGGACCGTTTGCATGTCGGAGAACCCCCGACGACACATCGGTCAAACCGGTGACAACAAGGCTATGACTCTGACGTTACCGGCGTCCTGTTGAAACCTTTGCTTCAACTGATCGGTGCTGGTCAAATCCGCAAGCGATGACGTTGCCCTGGTCGCGTGCAATGCAGGCACTGTTATTAACGCAGTAACAATGGTGAAAAATGCAAATGTGGTCTTTCTTGCGATTCTCATTAGCAAAACCATTCAATAGCTATGAAGAATAAATGAACTCGCCAGATTTATACTGTTTGACCGAGAAAATAACAATAGGCTCGTTTCAAACTAAAGGCTGTCGAATGTAATTGACACGAATTTCCAAAAAGTGTTATTTTATTTTCGGAAACAGAAACCGCCCACGTGCATTTTAGTGCGTGGGCGGTTTTCTTTTTAATGTCAAATAATTCGGAGGAAACGTTGATGAACAACCCTTCAGAAGCTGGACAGATCATTTCACTAGACACAATGGAAATGTATTACGAAAACCGTGGCGAAGGCGAGCCGCTGGTTCTTCTCCACGGTGGTGGTGGCATTGGCGCTAACTGGAATCTGGTGTTTGCAGAACCGCCCG
>DASRDY010000233.1:0-17369 GCA_035652355.1 Blastocatellia bacterium | reverse complement strand
ACAGCCTCCTTGGCCGCGACATCTTCTTCTAATTGCTTGACTTGTTCAGCGGACGCCTCCAGTTTCTCGGTCTCTTCTATTTGCCTGGAAGTTTCGGCATACCGACTCCGAAGCAGAACAAGCTCCTTATCAAACTCCTTTAAAGAATCTTCAAGAGTCTGCCGCTGCCCAGCCATTCGTTGCAGCTCAGATCTCTTCGACTCGAGACTCTCCTGCTGCACGATTTTTGGCGTTAACTCGTATGTTTCTCGCTTGGCGACTTCAATTTCACTCAACTGGCGGCTGAGATTCTGGAGTTCGCTCTGAGTGCGGATTATGGCGGTCTCTATTTTTGTTAACTCAGATCGGAGCTTGTCTCGTTGACTGCGATCTGCTGATAATGCACTGAGACGATCTCGCGCAGCTAGATACTGTTCGTAGCCAGCCGCGGTTCTCTGAACAGAGTCGGCGGCGGTCTGAGCGCGAGCGAATTCCGCGGCTATATTTAGCCGCTGTTTTTCTTCCTGTTCGAATTTAAAAGAGAGACGCTCTACGTCGTTGCGAAGTTGATCTAATTGCGATTTCAGCGAATCGAATTCAGCAAATTCTATCTGGTTACGATCGCGTTCCCCGATGGCACCAGACAATTGACTCTCGATATCGGTCAGCTGCGACTGCATCTTATTCATTTCGGAGGCTACTTCGTCATAGCGTTTCAGCTCGCCCTCAGCGCCGGCAATTTGTTCGCGTACTTCGGCAAGCTTCTTTTCGATTAGTCTGCTGACGTCTTTCATCAACTCCGCCGAGCGCTGATATTCTTCAACTTTCAGAATCTTGTCGAAAGTCGGTTTGCGTTTGGCGACAGACTCGGCAAAATCAACGGTGAACGTGCCTTGAGGAACACCGATCGTGGTTCGAAATAACGTAGCGAGATCAGTACCGGGCTCGACGCCAAGGTGCTGGCGAAGCCATTTCGAAACCTGCGCCTTCTGTTCGACGATCTTCATCTTCAGGCGCGGATCGTAAACGTTGTATGCGCCGGCCGTGTCGCGGAAAACCTCATACTCGCGCCCGTCGTCCTGTGAAATGAACGTAACCCGGACAGAACCGCGCTTTTCGCCCCGCTTCAGGAAGTTCTCTCGTGTATAGCTGAGGTGATCGAACAATGTCCAGGCAATTGCTTCCAGGATAGTTGTCTTGCCCGCGCCGTTTGGTCCGCATATCGCAACCACACCTGGTCCGAACTCGAAGGTGGCGTCGGCGTGGTTCTTTATGTTTTTCAGCTCGACTTTTATGATCTGCATACAGGAAATAAGAAGTTGAAGTGTAGCAAATATGCGGCTATTGCCGAATTGCGGCTAGCAGTCTGGTCGCGCATTCTTCCGGCAATAATCCGTCTGTATCGATGGTCAGTTCCGCCATTTGATATATGGGCAGTCTCTGCTCGAACAGCTTGTTGAGACTCTCTTCTGACCGATTCAACGGACGACTATCGTCACCTTTTATTCGGGAAACTACTGTAGGCAACGCGCAATTAAGAAATACCGAAAGACCCGAAGCAGTAACCAGCGATCGATTTTCATGAGAGATAAATGTTCCACCGCCCAGAGCGATTACGGTTCTCTTTCGTCTGACGATATCACGGAGCGCCGCAGTCTCGACTCCGCGAAAGAACTCCTCACCATGTTGCTCAAAGATGTCTTTTATATGCCGACCGTCACGTTTAATTATCTCTTCGTCAAGATCCACAAAGTCCCAGTGGAGCTTTTCGGCGACGAGCTTTCCTATAGTGGTCTTGCCCGAACACATAAACCCCAATAGAAAAATCGACCTGTCTTCCATCATCGATTTATGCTCTGTCTATTTTCCATGTATCACACAGAGAATACGTCCATCATCCTTGGATATTTCTATCATCGCAACTCCTCCCTTCATCCCGCTATGATGCGGTCTTGGCATCGAACCATGCACATACCAGACGCCATTCGATAGGCTTGCGACAAACGGCTTTTCCCGTTGAACTTTATCTTCGCCGTATATCGGTATACATACAGCTTCCGCTATTCTAATTGCTGTTTCTTTATCCGGAACATATCCAGCTTTAGGTTTGTAGTTTTCTACGTCTTCAGATTGTCGTCCCGGAACGATTTCCAACGTCAAAGACAGAGCAATCGCTACAGCGAGCAAAATATGTTTAAAGTAGATGGGCATAGCTGAACTCCCTAAACCGCCGTTTACTTTACTGCGGCTTTCCTGATCTTGGCAGCAATGGATGATCCTTACCTTGAGCGGCCTCTTTATACGCGCCATTCGGTACATCGCCGATCTTGACTGCCTCTTCGTATTCCGCAATCGCCGCTTCGCGATGATCGGTAAAATCCAGTATGCGTCCCATCGCCACGTGCGCGCGCGATTTAATCCATAGTTCGTACTGCGGCGATGCAGCCGCGATTGCCTGTCGAAACAAAATCAAAGCTTTACCAAGTCGCTCTTCCTGCGCGACCAATTTGTCGTCATTATCCGATTTCGGAGCGGCTTCGACTGCGCTGGGCTGCTGGCTGGTGATTTCAGCCATACCGAAAAGCGCTCGTGCGTTGGTCGGTTGATTTGTCAGAATTTGATTAAGAATGGCGCTCGCCTGCGGGAATTGACCCCGACGTATCATTAGATCCGCCTGATCCAGATTGTCAGCGGTAGCTTTGTCAACTCCTGGCAAAGCGACTATTTCCTTCGTCCGCTCCGCGGCTCTGCGAGCTTCAACCTTGGCGCGCAGGGCGGCAAACCCTTCAGTCCTCTTTTGTTCCACATCGAAGTTCACAGCCGTGATAAACGTCTGGTACAAATCTCGAAGGTCGATCCCGGATTCTTCAAGTCCTTTGAACTTTTCGTAGAAATGAAACGCCAGCACAGCACCGCGATCAAACTGCTTGCTTAAATTATATTGGTTGTCCTCATCGATAATCGGCCCTCGCAGAGGTTCGCGGTTGTTCATTCTGGCCATCCCTGCTTCCGCTGCATAAACCATCGATTCGCGGACAATCACAGAGACGTTGTCTTTCAATTGAGGATCGATATTCTGGCTTTGCTTTGTCAAATTCAAAATGTTCTGAGTCAAACCCGTCGGCTTCTTTGTTGCCGGATCGAACAACTCATTTACGAAATGCTCCACAATCGGATCAAGCGCAAATCGCAGAAAAGTACGTTTGATTTCCGCCATGTTTGGCTGATCGGACGGTCCGACTACAACTATATAATCATCGCCGACTCTGGTATCAAGTCGATCCTTTAATCCAAACATGTTGATCAGATCGTTGCGGACAAACACGGTATCGTGGGCGCTCAGGGGATCCACAATCACAAACATTCGCCGGGTTCGATCTTTCTCTTTAATTAGAGGACCGATTGTGTTTCCTTTTTTATCTTTGACGATGGGTGCTCCGGAAGCCGCAACAAATGTTACAGGACGGGTGTGCAGATAGGCCAGAACCTGGAATATCATCTCGCCAATCGGTTTGTAATATGTTGTAGCTATCTTGTCGAATTCGGGCGCGTATTTTGGCGCGATTGCCGCTATATTCGTTCTGCGAAACAATTCACCCGCAAGCGCCGCGAAATCCGCAACGGCCCTGACATCGGGCGGAAGGCGATCCGGCGGAATTGCCAGATCAAGCTCAGGGGGTTTATTCATCGCAAACGCAAGTGCAACGTACGGAGCAGCTTGTGATGGCTCGTCGATATTCAATTTACGTTTCGATCTGTAAAACGACTGCAATCTGTTGATTAATCCCGGGTCGGGCTGAAGCTCGTTGCGAAGTCTGGATCGCAAGTCGGTCATCGTTCGCCCTGCTGGCTCGTAATCGTAACCAGCCAGGTTCAATGCAGCCATAACAGCAAAAAGCCGGATATCGCTTCCAAGGGCAACGCTGACATCCTGGGGAGCTACGAAACCGGTCTGTGACTGACTAGCAGTAGCTGGTGAAGGCGGTGTCTGTCCCATCAGTGGCGAGAAAAAAAGCAGACTGATGCCTGCTAAACAAATAAAAGACCGCGGATTGAATTTCATATTCAAAAAATGCTGACTTAAGAGTCCATCAAAATCTGACGCTAAAGATCATATTAAAGCAATAACGAGTGGTCAGCGAAAGTCTAAACCTTCACTGACCACTCGTCTCTTGAAAGCCTTGCGCCGCCGATATGATTGCGGCTGAAATCTATAAAACCGTTTTAGGTATAGCTGTCCAGGGCAGCGCGCTCGTTGTCAAAGGTCTCGAACACTGTCAACAGTTTTGTGATCGACAGCAGGTCCTGAATCTTTTTGGTCAAATTCAGAAGTTTCAGTTGCCCACCCTGATTCCTGGTCGTGGTGTAAGAACTGACTAGTTCGCCGATACCCGAACTGTCAACGTAGCTAACATCGCCCAGGTTCAACAAAATCTTTTTCTTTCCGTCGTTGAGCAATTGACGAACTTTTTCGCGCAGCTGAACACTGCCTTCGCCGATGGTGATCTTTCCGCTCAAGTCAAGAATTGTTATATCGCCTGCAGTCCGTTCGCTGATTGAGAACATCTTGGTAACTCTCCTTATCCGATACCTTTTATAGTTCTATTACTATTACGACTTTGGTTGCCTAAATTTGGTCATGCGCACAACGGTTCCGCCCTGATTGCCATTGGTGTATTCAACTTCGTCCATAAAAGTGCGCATATAAAAGATTCCGCGACCGTTTGGATTCAGCAGGTTCGAAGGATCCAGGGGATCAGGCAATTGAGTCGGGTTGAAACCGCTGCCCTGATCTATCACAAGGATGGTCAATGCATCATCGCTGATCTTGAATTTAACCTCAACCTGCTTTCCCGGATCTTCCTTGTTCCCGTGTTTGATCGCGTTAATAACAGATTCCCGAACCGACAATTCAATCCACTGGGACGTGTCTTCATCAAATCCCGAAATGTTAAGAATCGTGTTTGTTACTGAAGAAACTAATTCAATGAACTCGAAGCTGCTGCCGATGCTCAGCTCGATAGTGTTTTCTACGGAATTCATCGGCACAAGCTCTCCCTCGCAACGATGTAGATCCAATCGACGTCAGTGCAACTGTCGGTTTTGCCTTGGATAAAAGCGATTATGTGTAACATAGCCATTCTCTTAGTGTCAAGTATTTGAAAAAAATTGGAACATTAGAACTTGCGGGAAAATCCTTTAGGCCCGTCAGGTTCGCGCAAGCGCCATTTGCGAAAAGAAACTGGTTAGGCTAGATTCAAAAGAAAAATAAAATCGAAAGGCCAAGGATGAAAATCCAACCAGCAAAGTCTCTGCGAGGCACCTTAAATTTGCCCGGTGACAAGTCGATCTCCCACCGAGCCGCGATGTTCGGCGGGATCGCAGAAGGGATTACTCGTGTAAATGGTTTTGCAGACAGCCAGGATTGCCAAAGTACCTTGGATTGTCTGTCTATGCTGGGCGTAGAAGTCAAAAGAGAAAACGACACTCTGCTTGTAAGCGGACCTCAAGGCGGTCTCAAAAAGCCGGCACGAATTTTGGACGTAGGCAATTCCGGTACGACGGCGCGCATGTTGTCGGGGATCCTTGCCGGACAACCGTTTATGAGTGAATTAACCGGCGATGAATCTATCCAGCGCCGACCTATGCAGCGGATCATTGATCCGCTGACCCAGATGGGTGCAAAGATCGAGTCTAATCAGGGTCGTGTTCCTTTAAAAATCTCAGGCGGGGACTTAAAGCCGATAACTTACCGATTGCCGGTTGCCAGTGCTCAGGTAAAGTCATGCATCTTACTCGCGGGACTTCTAGCTGACGGTTGGACAACGGTAATCGAATCCGTCCCAACACGTAATCATACTGAGCTAATGCTCAAAACCTTCGGGGCCAATCTCTCGGTAGAATCTGTAGGAGAAGAACAGCACATAAAGGTCAGCGGAAAGGCAGCGCTCCATTCGCAGGAAATATTCGTCCCTGGCGATGTCTCTTCGGCTGCCTTCTTCATTTGTGCAGCGTTGATGGTCCCGAACTCCGAGATCATTTTGAAGAACATCGGATTAAATCCCACAAGAACCGGCTTAATTGATTTTTTAATTCAGAATGGGGCCGCTATAGAGATTCTGGAAAAACGGAATCTGAACAATGAGATGGTTGGCGACCTGAGAGTTCGGCACAGTCGATTAATCGCTCAAACTGGAGAAGGTTTTAGAATCGGTAGTCCGTTAATAGCAAACCTTATGGACGAAATTCCTATTTTGGCCATTCTGGCAACACAGAGCGATTCCGACTTTCTAATTTGTGATGCCACCGAGCTCCGTCATAAAGAGACAGACCGCATTGCAACTATCGTTGAAGGTTTGAGGGCCATGGGCGCCAAGGTCGATGAATTACCCGATGGACTGATTATTCCAGGCAAACAAACACTCACGGGAGCATTAATAAACAGTCACGGCGATCACCGAATCGCAATGGCCTTTGCGATTGCAGCCCTTGTGGCAGACGGACCTACGGAAATAATCGGGGCCGCGTCCGCCGCAGTTTCCTTCCCGGAATTTTTCAATTGCTTGAATAGGTTAGTGAAATAAGTCGATTCCAACGGACTTTTCGCTTCTCAGCGTGCCGGCTCTCATGCATCTTCCAAATACAGCAAAGAATCTAATAGCCACGGGTGAACCGGGGCGCTTCACCTCTTTGATAATCAATTGCCCAGGACTTGCTTAGGCTTCTGCGTAGGACATCGCTGTTAATAGGCTCAGTTGGCAAGCTTGGCGATTGATTGATCGGAGGGCGATTTAGTTATGTTGCGACCCTTGCTGGCTGTGCTTTTGCTGCTGTCGCTGGCTTTCCCGTTGTTTTTGCGCGGACCAGAAATTTCTGCGAAGACCCTAAGAGAACCCGTTTACACCGCGCCGCCACTTCTCAATTATGACGATCTGGTCGAGCTTGGAACCAAAGATACGATTGAGCCAGCGCTCAAAGCCAAGCTTGACGAATTGGTACACACGCCATTTATAAGCAACGAATTTGCGAACACTCCAATCCTGCCGGTGAGCTATAAACTCGGCAAGGTTGTTCGAGTCGCTGAGTGGAATATCGAGCGCGGGTTGCAACTGGACGACATAAAACTCGCTCTGTCATCGCCTGACGAATATTTGAAGAAAGTCCAACAGTCAAACACTGACAAGTATAAACCCGGCAGCGACGAGTACACGCAATTAAAGGCCGATCTCAGTATTATTCACAATGCGGACATCCTGGTCCTGAACGAAGTTGATCTTGGCGTAAAGCGGACCGGCTATAGAAATGTCGCGCGAGAACTGGCTGAAGCGCTGCATATGAATTATGTCTACGGTGTCGAGTTTCTTGAAGTCGATCCGATCAATCTTGGAACGGAGACGTTCGATGAGGCCGATGCGAAAACCCGAGAGATGATGCGGGAAAAGATCACCGTAGATCGTGACAAATTCCGTGGACTTCATGGTAGTGCGATTCTCAGTCGATTTCCGATACTGAGCGCCACTGTTCATCCTTTTCAGCACCAGGGATACGACTGGTATACGAAAGAAAAACAGAAAGTGTCTATTGCGGAGAAAGGGCGACGCGAGGCAGCCGACAAAATCTTTCTGGAAAAGATCGAGCGAGAAATTCGCCGCGGCGGCCGGATGGCGATAATTGCCGACATTGCCATACCAGAGCTTCCCGAAGGCAAAGTAACAATAGTTGCTCCGCACCTTGAGAATCACGCGAAACCGCGTCAGCGCCAGCAACAGTTGGAAGAACTGCTCGGCCTGATTTCCGGCATACACAATCCAGTAATCATTGCTGGGGATATGAACACTTCTGGCAGCGATCAGACGCCGACCAGTATTAAAAAACTTCTGTTTAACCGGATCGGCAATGATCAGTTTTGGGTGACCCAGGCTATTAAATATATTTCTCCATTAGGCCTTTCGCTGGATGTTGGTCTGAATATGTCCAAAGTTCTCAAGAACCAAAATGATCCAACCAGTCGCAATATATTCCTGATAGGACCCAATCCGGAGCAAAAGTTTTTCTCCATATTGAAGAATTACAGTTTCAAAGACGGCGGAATATTCGATTTCCGCGGCGACAGCGATTGCACGATTAACGGGACTGAAGGAACTCTGGCAAATTCAAATGAACGAGCCACAAAAGGATTTGCCTCGACATTCGAAATGGAACGCAGGTATGGTCCAATTGGCGGTTATAAACTTGATTGGTTTTTCGTGAAGTCTTATTTGAAGCCTGGCGACGATGGAAAAGGAAGCTACCTATTCGCTCCGCATTTCCCGCGTACCCTGCGCGCATTGAACTATAGTCTGCCGGGTCGATTATCGGATCATAATCCGATCACAGTAGATTTGCCGCTCTATGATCCGGCAGAACAGCGGCCGCTATCTGCAACAACAAACGACCGGTGAAGCTCAGGAATTCAGAGCCGCAACAACTGCATCGCCGAATTCGTTTGTCCCGGCGGTACCGCCAAGATCGCGGGTTCTGACTTTCTTTTCCAACAATACTTTATCTATTGCGCGACAGATGCGATTGGCGGCGTCCGCCTCTCCGATATGACGCAGCATCATTACCGATGTCAACATCAGCGCCAGAGGATTGGCAAGGTTCTTTCCGGCGATATCCGGAGCGCTGCCGTGCACCGATTCAAAAACTGCAGCGTCGAATCCGATGTTTCCTCCGGGAACTACTCCGAGTCCACCGACCAGACCCGCCCCAAGATCAGAGATTATGTCACCGTACAAATTTTCCAGCAGCAGCACATCAAACTGATGAGGATTCATGACCAATTGCATGCATGCATTGTCGACGATCTTTTCATCCGCTGTTATCTCCGGATAATCTTTAGCAACACGGTAGAAACACTCCAGAAACAATCCGTCGGAAAGCTTCATGATGTTGGCTTTGTGAACTGCGGTGACTTTTTTGCGGCCTTCGCGACGGGCGTATTCAAACGCAAATTTGGCAATGTTTGTCGAAGCTCGATCGGTGATGATCTTGAGACTTTCGACAACGCCAGGGACAACAATATGCTCTAAACCGGAATAGAGATCCTCAGTATTTTCGCGTACCACGATTATGTCCACATCCTGAAACTTGCCTTCGACGCCAGGAAGATTGCGGACCGGTCGCAGGTTGGCATAGAGATCAAGTTCTTTGCGCAGTCGAACATTGACACTGGAAAATCCTTTGCCGATGGGCGTCGTTACCGGACCTTTTAAGGCGACACGGTTGCGGCGGATTGAATCTACAATCTCTTTTGGCAAAGGATCGCCAAATTTTTCGACCGCTCCTGCGCCTGCGAGATATTCTTCCCACTCGACGTCGACGCCGGCGGCTTCGATAACTCTGACGGTAGCGGCAGCAACTTCAGGGCCGATGCCATCGCCTGGAATTAATGTAATTTTGTGTTTCACGGGCCTCCTTAATACAAAACCGCCTGTAAAGGAACCTCATCTTCTATCAAAAACCGAGCTTAAAAGAAAGATTCCGAAAAACAGTCTGTGATAAGCTCCTTGCTTTATTCGTAAAAGGTTTTATTCAAAGCGTGTTAATAATCTTCTATGTCCTGGCTGCCTTGCTGATTATTCAGGGATTGCTGTCCCTGCGCGAGGGCTTCAAGTTTCTATATTTCGCAAGAAAAGAGCTCAATCGCCCAATCGGTAATTACACGCCCTTTGTAACGATAATCGCGCCGTGTAAAGGTATCGACCTCGGCTTTCGCGACAACATAGCCGCCTTATTCACACAAAATTATCCTGATTATGAAATCATTTTTGTTGTTGAAGACTCTAACGACCCAGCCACATCAGAATTGCCGACATTGATTAATCAGCGACCCGCAAAAGCGCGCCTGGTGATTGCAGGTCGCAGCAATCAGAACGGACAGAAGGTTCATAACCTGTTGCGCGGTTTGGCTGACGCTTCGGACAAAAGCGAGGTCTTTGTCTTTGTCGATTCTGACGCGAGGCCGCATAGAGATTGGTTGCGCCAGTTGGTCGCGCCACTCGGAAGCGGCGATAAAGAAATAGGAGCGACAACTGGTTATCGCTGGTATTTACCTGTTCGAAGGAACCTGTCAGGAATCTTTTTATCATTGTGGAACGGTTCGGTTGCAACCTCGCTTGGACCCCACAAACGCAACTTTGCGTGGGGAGGCTCGATGGCGGTGAAACGCGCAACCTTTGAAGAGCTGAAAATCACAGAGGCATGGCAAGGCATCGTCAGCGATGATTTCGCCGTGACAAATGCTGTCAAACGCGCAGGCAAATATGTTCGGTTTGTCCCGCAATGTTTGATCGTTTCTTATGAGGATTGTTCGTTCGCGCAATTATTGGAATTCACCACTCGGCAAATGATTATCACTCGTGTATATTCCCCGGATATTTGGCGGCTGGCCTGGGTCGCACATATTCTTTTCAATACGACGTTTTATTTCGGTATCGCATTTACAATCTATCGTTTTACACATGTCCAGTCCGTTTTTTGGCCTGTGATTTTGCTTGCGGTCATTTACTTTCTGGGAGCCTGGAAAGGTTGGCTGCGTTATCGAGCAATCAGTTTGCTTCGGCCAGATCATCAACACGAGTTGAGACAGCTCGCGTGGGCGTATGTTCTGCTCCCCGCATTTTCGTCGCTGTTGTGGCTGTACAATCTGATTGCTTCGGCGTCTACCCGAAGAATAACCTGGCGCGGCATTACTTATGAACTGCGCTCGCGGAAAGAGACAATCATTATTTCACGACCTTAACGCAAGCTGGCAGCTTGCACTAGTTTAGGCTATCGTTTTCGTTATGAGAGTCTTTGCCATTGGTGATCCACATCTGTCACATTTCAAGCCGAAGCCCATGGACATCTTCGGCGAGAACTGGCGCGATCACGACAAACAGATAATGAATAACTGGAACGCCATCGGCACTGATGACGACATTCTGATCCTGGCCGGAGATCTTTCCTGGGCAATGAAGCTGGAAGAGTTCCTCCCGGATCTGGAATATATCTCCGCCCTAAAAGGCCGCAAGATTTTAATCAAGGGTAACCACGATCTCTGGTGGTCGTCGGCATCGAAGGTGCGAAGAGTCCTCCCACCCGGAGTCGACATATTGGACCACGATTCTATAGTTATCAACGGCATCGCTTTTGTCGGCACTCGTGGCTGGACTATTCCCGAAAGAGAATCTTTCAATGAAGAGGAAGACCGCAAAATATACGAGCGCGAAGTCGGGCGTTTGGGGCTCGCTTTCGACAGTCTGAAAGGCAAATCTTATGACCATTTGACAGCGATAATTCACTACCCGCCGACAAATCAAAACGGCGACGAAACTGCATTCACAAAGATTATTGAGGAGCACGGAACCGAGATTTGCGTGTACGGCCATCTGCATTCGAATCACATTCCGACAGGGTTCAATGGCCAGCGGGGATCGACTCGATATAAGCTGGTCAGCGCGGACTCGGTTAATTTTACTCCGTACCAGATACTGTGATTATCGGCTATAGCAGCGCCTCATGGTATTATCTGTATACGGAGTTTCGCTATGTCAACAAAAGCTGAAGCCACAATCGAAGATCTTTACGCCGTATCAGGCAAAGCAGAAATTGTTAACGGAGAGATCGTCCTGATGAGCCCTACCGGTCATGCGCCAAATCGAGCTGCTTTTAAAATAGCTGTGAGTCTTTATGACTATGAGCGTCGTGACGGACGAGGTCGGACGTACAGTGACAATGCTGCGTTCATCGTCAATTTGCCTAATCGCAAATCCTTTAGCCCAGATGTCGCGTTCCATCTTGGTGCGGAAACCGGAATGAAATTTCTTGAAGGCGCCCCTGTTTTCGCAGTGGAGGTAAGAAGCGAGAATGATTATGGCCCTAAAGCTGAGCAAGCAATGGACCAGAAACGCTCGGATTATTTTGCGGCCGGAACAAAGGTTGTCTGGGACGTCGATTTATTGAGTCCTGATGTTATACGTTCCTACGATGCTAATAATCCTGATATTCCGACTATTTATCGTCGCGGTGACATTGCTAAGGCAGAGCCAGCATTACCGGAATGGGAATTTCCGGTTGAGGACTTGTTCCAATAATTTTCTATAATTAGCGCGCGTTATGAAATCGATAAAAGAAGAAGCCCGACGATTAGTCGAACAACTTCCCGACAATGCAACTTGGGACGATTTGATGAATCAAGTTTATGTTCGACAGGTTATCGAAGCCGGACTGGAGGATAGCAAGGCCGAAAGAACCGCATGCGTCGAAGATGTGCGCCAAGGATTTGGACTGGAACCTTAACCAATTCGCTATGCTCTGTCAGATTGCGCCACATTCCCCGAAGCGCTAAACTCCCCACTCTGCAATAAGAACAAAAAATCAGGAGTAACTGATGAGACACCTTTTGGCCATTCTTTGCCTAGCCTTCGCTCTTCTGCTGTTTGGATGTGGACAACCGAATAATTCCAGCTCAAGCGGTTCAACTGACGACAAAGCGGCCCTTGCGCCTGCGCTCGCGGCCATCGATGGCAACGAGTTGTTGCAGCATATAAAGACCCTCTCATCCGATCAGTTCGGAGGTCGTGGTCCGGGCACGCAGGGTGAAGAGCTGACTGTCAATTATCTCACTGACCAATTCAAGGGACTGGGATTGAAGCCCGGCAATCCGGACGGCACTTATATTCAGAAGGTTCCGCTGGTCGGGATTACTCCTGATCCTTCGGCCAAACTGACGTTCAAAGCTGGCAGCAAGGAATCAGACCTCAAATACAAGGACGATTTCGTTGCCTGGACTCGTCACGTCGATGAGCACGCCGCAATCAACAACTCTGATCTCATCTTTGTCGGTTATGGTGTCGAAGCCCCGGAATACAACTGGAACGACTACAAAGACGTCGATGTCAAAGGCAAGACTCTTGTGATGCTGATCAACGATCCTCCTGTTTCCGATCCGAATGACCCAAGCAAGCTCGATCCAAAAACATTTGGCGGCAACGCAATGACCTACTATGGTCGTTGGACCTACAAGTACGAGATCGGAGCGAAGAAAGGTGCGGCTGGTGTCCTGATAGTTCACGAAAAAATTCCTGCCGGTTACGACTGGAATGTGGTTCGCGACAGCAACTCTGGCGAGCGGTTCAATCTGGTCAGCCCCGACAAAAACATGAACCGCTGCGCAATCGAAGGCTGGATCACGCTTGATCAGGCAAAGAATCTGTTCGCGATGACCGGTAAAGATTTCGATGCAATGAAAAAGCAGGCCGTTTCTCGCGATTTCAAACCTGTGCCGCTCGGAGTGACCGCGTCGGTTTCTTTGACCAATACACTTCATTTTGTCGATTCCAGAAATGTAGTTGCGAAACTCGAAGGCAGCGATCCAGGTCACAAGGACGAGTATGTGATTTACACCGCTCACTGGGATCATTTTGGCACAAAACCCGGCCCGAATGGCAACGAGATTTTCCACGGCGCGATCGATAACGCATCGGGCACTGCTGGTCTGCTGGAACTTGCCAAGGGATTTACCAAGCTGGCTACTCCGCCAAAACGCTCGATACTCTTTATATCTGTCACTTCTGAAGAGCAGGGATTGTTGGGTTCACAATATTACGCTGAGAATCCCCTCTATCCGCTTGCAAAAACTCTCGCCAACATCAACATGGACGAGCTGAACGTTCACGGGAAAACGAAAGATATCACGATTGTCGGTCTGGGCAATTCCGATCTCGACGATTACACGACAAAAGCTGCGGCCGAGCAGGGACGAACTGTTCACCCCGATTCGTCTCCGGAAAAAGGCTTCTATTACCGATCCGACCATTTCAATTTTGCTAAAGTAGGCGTGCCCGCGCTCGATCCAAACTGGGGCGAAGATTTCGTCGGTCAGCCCGCGGATTATGGCAAGAAGATTCACGATGACTGGGACGAGCACTACTATCACACGCCCAATGATCAGGTATATCCGGACTGGGATATGAGCGGAGCGGTTCAGGACCTTCAGCTTTTCCTGACCGTCGGCTACCGCGTGGCCCAGGCCGACAAATACCCGCAGTGGAAACCGGGAACAGAGTTTAAAGCTACCCGCGAGGCGCAACTGAAAGCAGCAGGTATTCAACAATAACTTTATGACAAGCGAACGCAAAGCAACACAAGCTCCCTCGCTGGGCGATATGCCCGTTGACGAGTTCCGCCAATACGGCCACGCGATGGTCGATTGGATCGCAGAGTACCTGTCCGGTATCGAGCAGTATCCGGTTCTATCTCGGGTTGCGCCTGGAGATATCACCGCGAAATTGCCAGAGCATCCACCAGCATCGCCCGAATCGATGGATGGCGTGATGGCGGATATCGATAGAGTCGTGATGCCAGGAATCACGCATTGGAATCATCCATCTTTTCACGCTTACTTTTCGATCAGCGCTTCGGGACCGGGGATTCTTGCTGACATGCTCAGTTCGGCCCTCAACGTCAACGCGATGTTGTGGAAAACTTCGCCGGCCGCTACTGAGCTTGAAACGGTCACGCTCAACTGGCTGCGAGAAATGCTCGGGCTTTCAAAAGAGTTCGAAGGCATCATATACGATACCGCATCAGTCGCGACTCTTCATGCTGTTGCCGCAGCTCGCGAAGCATTGAATCTTCGCATCCGCGAAGAAGGGATGAGCGGCCGCGCCGACCTGCCGCGTCTGCGCCTTTATACCTCAGAGCAGTCACACTCGTCCGTTGATAAGGCCGCTATTCTTTGCGGTATCGGTCAGGCTGGAATCTGCAAGATCCCAGTCGATCCGGAGTTCCGAATGCGAGCCGATGCGTTGGGGGTCGCCATTGAAGAAGACAAGGCCGATGGCTGGCTTCCGTTCTGCGTTGTAGCGACCATCGGGACAACATCGACAACCAGCATCGATCCTGTCCCGGCTATTGCCGAGATTTGCAAAAAGCACGATGTGTGGCTGCACGTAGACGCTTCGTATGCGGGTCCGGCCGCAATCGTTCCAGAGTATAGATCCATCCTCGACGGCTGCGAGCACGCAGACTCCTTCGTCACAAATCCGCATAAGTGGATGTTCACTCCATTTGATCTGAGCGCGTTCTACTGCCGCAGAATGGATGTTTTGAAGCAGGCTTTCTCGCTTGTTCCGGAATACCTGCGCACGGCAACCGATGACGTAGCGCGAAACTATATGGACTATGGCATCCAGCTCGGCAGGCGCTTTCGCTCGTTGAAGCTCTGGTTCATCATCCGCTACTTCGGCGCCCAAGGAATCGCGGCCAGACTGCGCGAGCAAATTCGGATAACGCAACAGCTCGCAAAATGGATCGAAACGGATCCGAATTTCGAGTTGATGGCTCCGGTTCCCTTCAGCCTTGTCTGTTTCCGCTATCGGCCTAAAGAATACGCCGAAATGTTGGCAACGGCAGGTGATGATGAAATCGCGCAAATGGAGCAGGAGATCGATGGGTTAAACGAGCGTTTGATGGAAACTTTGAACGCAAGCGGAAAGCTGTTTATCTCTCACACAAAACTGAACGGCAAATTCACGCTGCGATTTGCAATTGGCAATATCAAAACTACTGAGGACCACATTCGCAGTTCGTGGGAATTCATTCAATCAGAAGCTGCGAAGGTTAAAAAGTCGCAATAGAATTTATTCTTTCGCCAGATTCGTAAGCGGCTCTCCGGTCAACCGGCAAACAATCCAGTCGTTCAGTTGAACTGCGCCCAATCGATTATAAAAATCTATGGCATTCTGGTTCCAATCCAGAACGGCCCAATCCAATCGGCCGCAGTCTTCATTCACAGCAATCTTTGCCAACTCTTTCATCAACAGATAACCGACGCCGCGTTTTCGATATTCGGGCAGAACAAACAGATCTTCGAGATAGAGCGTAGGTTTGGCCAAAAAAGTGCTGTAAGTGAAAAAGTAAAAAGCATAGCCAGCCGCGCGACCGTCAATTTCTGCCAGCAAGACCTTGAAATAACATGGCTCGCCGAATCCGTGTTTCCGTAACCGTTCAACAGCGGCAGCATCCGGGCCTTCCAGTTTTTCATAATCTGCCAGAGCGTTAACAAGGCTGACGATCAACGGCATGTCGTTTTCGACAGCCGGACGAATTCTCAACGAATTATCGATTGGCATTTTTGGAGTGCGCCGACCTGGCGGCGCTTTAATATTCCTTTCCAGAGCATAGTATTACAACAAACTGGCCAGTCAGACATGTGACTTCCAAAGCGCCGCCAGGTCGGCGCACTCCAAAAGCTCAGCATTCTGAATAATGGATTTTCTACGATTTGCTGGGCGGTATCAATCTGAGGCAAGCCTTAAAGATGGAATCGGGTGTGAGGCCGACCATGGAGGATTCGTCGGCCCGTATCTGGATTAAAACGAATTTATGACATCATTCCCGGTCTTTGGGCGCGATAATCACCATATTGTTCATTGTCGCTGTTTGGTTGATTGCTGTTCATACCAAATTGATTGGCGCACCTGCAAGTCTCGATTACCTTGCCCGCGCCGGCGCAACTGTTGCACCAAACCGCGTCAGAGCCGTGACATTCCGGACATGCGGAGTATCTGTATCCTGTACCGAAACACTTTGGACAACCCATACTTAACCTCCAAACTCACTGTTTTTGGCGCGAACCGTGATTTCTGGCGGCATCTTAACATCATTGAAATATTTTGTACAGCGAAAATTCGCTCGATGATACTTCTTCGCCGCCACTTGCGAATTCTCAAGCAGCTAAAATGCAAACAACAGGCCAAACCAGGCCAACCCTATTTAAAAACCGTTAAATATCCGATCTTGCTACGTTTAACGATGATTTTTCCACCTGGCTCTCTTGTTAAAGAATGATACTTTCTCATACATTCATGTAGTTTATTTGCCTCGAATTGGTGATTTACGCTACTCTTTCAGGGTTAAAACCCGCAAGGTGGTAAAAATGCGCAGTAACCTGAACTCAACTCCGGAGCTCGAGTTCGACGAAATCGATCTCACAGAAATCGAATACAAAAATGAGTACGGCTATGGTCGAAAGGCGATCTTCGGCCTGTTAGGTTCCATGGGCTCCGTCGCCCTTCTGCTTAATATTATTCCTCATCTGGGGTGGGCATCCGGGCTGATGGTTTGTGGCTCAGTTCTTTCAATATGGGCGCTGGCAATAGCTGTAATGATGATTAAGATCAAGTCGACTCTTCTGATTACTGGTAATGGCCTGATATTAAAGCGACCACTACTCGGTGATATCGAGATTCCTTATTCTGAAATAGGCTCAATGGAATTCCAGGATGCTTTGACCAGAAAGAGCAGCGACCGAGGCCTGGATATAATGAGACTTGATCCAAGTCAAATCGAATCTCGATTTGGCA
>DASRDY010000232.1:0-9769 GCA_035652355.1 Blastocatellia bacterium | reverse complement strand
GGGCTCTTTATTAAAACCCGACCCGTCAAAGGATAGTGATGAAGCAAGCACCTCGCAGCACGTCATCTGACAAACCCGTTCAGTCGTCGGATCACAAGTTTGCTGTTCTGGCCGGTTTTTTAGGATGGACGCTGGATGCATTCGATTTTTTCCTGGTCGGTTTGTCGCTGACCGCTATAGGTGAGACCTTTTTCAAAGGCAGTCCAAAAGAGGCTGATAAAGCCATTGCTTTTTCTATCACCCTGACGCTTGCTTTTCGACCGATTGGTGCGCTGATTTTCGGAATGCTCGCCGACCGCTATGGAAGGCGCATTCCGTTGATGATCAATCTGGTTTTTTATTCAATCATAGAAGTGGCGTCGGGACTCGCGCCAAACCTGACGACGTTTCTTGTTTTGCGTGCTTTGTTTGGAATTGGAATGGGCGGCGAATGGGGTGTAGGCGCCTCGCTAGTTATGGAAAAAGTCCCGCCAAGACTGCGAGGCCTTCTTTCCGGATTATTGCAGGAAGGCTATGCGATGGGTTATCTGCTGGCGGCGGTTTGCTTCTTTTTTGTGCTGCCAAAATGGGGATGGAGGCCGATGTTCTTCATTGGCGGGCTGCCGGCTCTTCTGGCGATACTAGTCAGAATGAAGGTCAAAGAATCCGAAGTGTGGCAAAAGACGAAACATGATACGTGGGGCGATCTTGGTCGTGGCATCGCATCGCACTGGAAACTGTTTTTGTATTTGGCCGTGTTTATGATGGCGATGAATTTCGTGTCGCACGGAACCCAGGATATCTATCCGACCTTTCTGAAACGCAAGTGGGGTTATGGTCCCGAAACCATCGCAAAGGTCACAGCCTTTTCTATGATCGGAGCAATCATCGGTGGTCTGGCATTCGGCCGACTTTCAGATCGTATAGGACGTCGTCGATCGATTGTGACCGCGTTGCTGCTGGCCATCCTGATGTTGCCGGTATCGATATTTGCGCCGTCGGTTACATTGCTTGCTGTGGGCGCTTTCTGTCTTCAGTTTATGGTTCAGGGCGCGTGGGGAGTGATTCCTGCCCACATCAACGAACTCTCTCCGGACTCAGTCAGGGGGTTCTTGCCTGGCTTTGCATATCAATGTGGAGTAGCCGTCGCGGGCTCAATTGTCTATATGCAAGCGGCTTTGGCTGATCATATAGATTACAGATATGCGTTTGGGGCCACCGCCCTGGCGGCATTTATTTTTGGAGCAATAGCAGCCGGAGTCGGAAAAGAGCGAAAAGGCATAATTTTTGGTGAGACCTAGAGGCGGGAAGTGAAACCCAATATCTCCGCAATTTTGTTAGCGGCAGGTGAATCCAAACGTATGGGCAATCTGAAACAACTGCTCCCGTTTGGACCAAGTACCGTCATTGAAACCTGCATAGGTAATTTGCTCTCATCAAATGCCTCGGAGGTTATTGTCGTTCTTGGACACCGGGCAGACGAGATACGACAGGTCATTGACAAGTTCCCGGTTAACATCGTACTGAACGAGGAGTTCAAGCAGGGAATGAGTTCTTCGATAAAGGCTGGCGTTAGAACCGCAGATCCAGAGTCTGCTGCCTTTCTATTTGCCTTGGTCGATCAGCCGCTGATTGGTCCAGGAATAATTAATCACGTTATCGATAACTATACAGCCGCTTTGTCTTCGGGCAAAAAGATTGTAATTCCCAGATATCAGGACAAAGGTGGGCATCCATCATTGTTTGACGCATCGCTGCGTGACGAAATTCAAAATATTGATTCGGGCATTGGTCTTAAACAAGTTAAGAATGATCATCTGGACAAAGTGTTATACTTAGATGTAGATAATCCTGCGGTAGTGGAAGATATGGATTTCAGGGAAGATTATCTGCGGCAACTCTCCCGACTTGATGGAAATTCAGGTTTTTAACAGGGTTAGGCGGTGCAAAAACAAATAATCGTGCAGTTTTACGGCAAAATACGCCAGGTAAAATCTGAGCCAACCGCAACCATACAGGTTGCATCTATAGATTTGACGACATGAAGTCCTCCAATCACAGGGGCGATGACTGCACCACCCGCAGCTTCGCCCCATTTTTATTGGCGGATTGATGTTAAAGGGATTGAGGTCCCGATTTATGAGCTTTCGACATCAAATTGCAAACAAGCTGGCGATCACAAGCCTGGTGCTTTTGCTTGCCATTTTCGGTTTTTCGGACAGCATCATTTCTGTCAGTGCGCAGGCAAAACCGGTCAACTTCTCGCTCAGGTCGCTTGGCGGCGGTACGGTTACGTCTTCGAGCTTGTCAGGAAAAGTCGTCGTTCTTGCCATAGGCGGCAAGAACGATCCGCTGGATCGAAGTCTTTTGCCTCAGCTGCAAAAACTCATAGATCGTTACCAGGACAAACCCGTCGCAGTGGTTTGGGTTTCAGGCGACAGTGAGAGGGCGGGCGCTCGCAACTACGCTTCTGACCAGGACATCCGTTCGTTTGTGTCGCAGGAAAAATTTACAGGAACAGTAGCCAGAGATCCTGACGGCGCATTGATCCGTTCGCTTGGAGCGAATCAATTGCCGACGATTGCCATAATCGACAAACGAGGCAACCTGAATACTCCGCTTATAGTAGGTTTTGATCCGGATAGCCAGGCTACGCTGGTTGATATCAGCAGTCGAGTCGACAAGCTGCTCGCATAATTCAGGAACCTGCTGATTTACCAGCCGCTGCGGCAGGAGGAGCCTGCAGGCTCTCCTTCGTCAATTTATACTGGCGACGCCAAAGCCAATCGAAAAAACCGTCGGGCAACAGCCATTTAAGAAGCAGAAATACTCTGGCATGTCGTGGAGCCGCATATCGGGACTTCGGGTGAGTTGCCTTAAACGCCTTCAGAATCTCGTCGCCAATAACCTGAGGCGGAACGGCGCGATCGCGAAACTGATTGTAGGTGGATTCGCGATGGGCAAAAAATGGCGCATACGGCGATGATGGATCCATCAATATCGGGGCAGCCGTTTTTCCAGCCACCTCGGCAAACTCAGTACTGATAAATCCTGGTTCGATCAATACGACCTGAATACCGAATGGAGAAAGCTCATTCCGCAATCCGTCACTGAATGCTTCCAAAGCATGCTTGGTCGCGTCATAGATGCTCGAAAACGGTCTGGCTATTCTGCCTGCAACTGATCCAATGATCACGATCCGACCGCTTGCCTGTTTGCGCATTACAGGGATAACAAGTTGAGTTAAGGCAAGGAGTGAAAAAACATTAGTTTCGAATTGCTGGCGGATATCGACTATCGGTACTGTTTCAATGGGACCGCCCTGACCGAAACCGGCATTGTTTACCAGTCCGTCGATTCGTCCGAACTGATCAACTGCAGTTTGAACAAGTCGCTCGCGATCATCGGAGTTGGTTATATCAGTCGGCACGACCCAGGCTCTGCCGCCGTTGCTGACTATCTCGTCTTTTATGACCTCGAGTCTGTCACCCCGCCGGGCAGCCAGTATTACTGTCGCGCCTGCACGTGCCAATGTTCGCGCCGTTACAGCGCCAATACCAGCAGAAGCACCCGTTACTATGATAACTTTGCCAGACAATTGCGCCATCGTCCTATACCCTCTCAACAGATCGCATATTGCTCTATAATTTTATTCTCCCCGCAAAACGCGAGTATGACGACAGCAAAAAATAAACCAGACAATTCATTTAAAAATCGCCTTCGGCATCATTACATGCACACCAACGTTTCCATCAACAAGCTGGGTAATATCAACATCGCCTGCGACACTGGTTAGCATGTACGCGTCGTCTTTGGTTAGATGCTTTTCATTGACCAGAAAATCGATCATTTCGCGGACAGCCTTTTTTGTTGCCTGAACTAGGTCTTTGTCAAATCCCATAGAGATGTAATGCGTAGGCGTTTCCCCGCGTGGATAAGACATTTTAATGTCTTTGCGAACGATAAACTGGAACGTACCTGTCAGTGACGTTTCCATTGCGGTTATGTCAACTTCACCGTTGCCTTGACCTGCGTGACCATCACCGACCTGGAAAAGCGCACCCGGCACGTGAACAGGAAGATAAAGAGTCGTACCCGCAACCAGTTCTTTGTTATCCATATTGCCAGCGTAAACTCCCGGCGGCGCGCTGTCGACACGTCCCATTTCTGGTGGGGGCGCCTCGCCCATACTGCCAAAAAATGGATGAAGCGGAATCTCTATTCCTGGACCGAACTTTGCCACCATCCGAGTTTTGTCCAGGGGGATGATTTTGATCTTCGAATACTTGAAATCTTCGGGTAAAAAGCCGCGGTTTGGGCCAAAGCCATTGTATGCATAAGGTATCGCTAGATCGATCTTCTTGATGCGGACTTCAAGAACGTCGCCGGGTTGCGCGCCATCCACATAAATCGGGCCGGTTAAGATATGACCTCCCGGACCTTTGTCGGTTACCTCTTTATAGATATCGCGCAAAGACTGTTCTACCTGATCAGGAGCTACGCCAGCCTGCTCCAGCCTTGTTGGGCTGTTAGTCAGCAGCGTATCAATCGCTACGGTGTCGCCTGATTTGATCGTCAACACCGGCGGCGTTTTAGCGTCATAGTGGCCCCAGGCTACTGTCTTTGGGGTCGCTTTCAAGTGTATCGGTTCTGGCTCCGAGCTCTTTTTCTGAGTAGTTTTCTTTTGGGCTTGAACAATTACAACAAAACAAAGTACGCCAGTGATCGCGAGAACTGCGGATAGCTTAAAGCGTCGCATCGTTTCTCCTCTTAATTGGATGTGAGATCTGCGCTAAACCTGAATTTTGCGGAGAGCAATAATATCACAGACAATTTATCGATTTGCAAACCGCGCAGTGAGTTACAAACTCATCGAATCAAGCTTCAATATCGTCGCGAGCAAAACGTTTGCGCCGTTCTTAATGTCTTCTGGTCGCGAGTATTCTTTCGGAGAATGACTTATACCGCCGATGCTTGGGATAAAGATCATTCCTGTCGGAGCGATTTTGGCCATGTCTTGCGCATCGTGACCAGCGCCGCTTGGCATTAATTTTGTTGAGAGTCCGAGTTCTTTGGCAGAATCGTTGATGACCTGCCGCACTCGCTGGTCAGTAGGCGTAGGGATGTTGACATTGACTTCTTTGAAGTCGAACTTCGTTCCGCTGGCTTTGGCAATCTGCTGGGCTTCTGAAACAATCTTTTGATAAAGCATCTGAATCTTCGCCGCATCCAGATCGCGTATTTCCAAACTCAAAACTACTTTCCCGGGAATCACATTCGGTGCTCCCGGAAATGCCTGTATGCGACCTACTGTTCCAACCTGGCGACCTGGAGTGCTGGTCACCACTTTGTTCACTGCTTGAATGAAATTAGCGGCTGCCAGAAGAGCATCTTGTCTGTGATTCATCGGAGTTGTGCCAGCATGGTTCGCGAAACCTTCAATGGTGACATCCCACCAGTTTATACCGACGATCCCTTCGACAACGCCGATGGCGATCTTTTCGGCTTCAAGGATTCCGCCTTGCTCGATGTGAAGCTCAACATAAGCGGCAATATCGCCACGCCAGAGCTTAACAGAGGATAATTTAGTCGTATCGCCGCCGATGAAATTGATCCCGTCGCCAATCTTTTTGCCGCTTCGGCTGACCAGATCAAGTTCTTTATCAGTAAGTTCACCATCAATAGCGCGACTTCCGATCAATCCGCCTTCTTCATTTTGGAAAACGATGACTTCGATAGGATGGCGAGTCGTGTGGTTGCTTTCAGCAAACACCTGCGCTACTTCAATAGCACTGAGCGATCCAACATCGCCATCGTAATTTCCGCCTTCCGGAACCGAATCGATATGCGAGCCGAACAGTAAAGGGCGCAAGGACGCATCGCTCCCGGCGCGTCGTCCGATTAAATTTCCGGCGGCATCGATGCTGACGTCGAGCTTCGCTTCGCGCATTAATCCCACTACGTATTCGCGACCCTGGCGATCTGCATCGCTGTAGGCAACGCGGCTCACGCCGCCCTGAGGATTTTTGCCGAACTCTGAAAGAGCTTTCAGATGGCCCATCAACCTCTCAGCATTCACCTGCGTTTTGGACTGTGCCCTGGTTACGCCGGCGGAAAGAGCTCCAACCGTTGCCATCATGCCTAGACTAAATTCCCTGCGATTCATAGAGACCTTTCTACTGAAGACGGCGAATTTGCATTACGTCCACTGCAATCCTGCTGCTGTTGTGTATTCGCGAATGAAGTCCGCCCCATATAACATCGAGGGTGACACTGCGCCGACACTTTGCGGCGGTTCTTTAGCTAACCTCTCAGCAAGCGCGACGACACTGACCGCTGTGATTCCGTAAGGATCACAACCTGTGATGAACAATACTTTGCGCTGATCGCCTTTACGCGCCTCGCATCTGATCACAAATTTCGTTGCAAGCCGATGAGTTTCATCCGGTCCCAGCGAATCGCGGTGTAGGCGATCTATAATCGCATCGCTGGCGCCTTTGCGAACTGCGCCTCCAATTGCGCTTGCGGTTCCGATGACACCGGCGACGGTTGCGCTGACCGCCATAAAGGTGATGACATTCTTAGCTCGAACGTGAGGCGGCACCTGGATTACTTCACCGCCGGGAAACGATACTCCTGATAATCGTCTGCCATCTGGAAACTCGAGCTCGCGTTTTATGTCTCCTGATTTTGACGGAACCACGTGTCCATCGAGAAACAGAAAGCCCTGCTGCGAAACGGCGCGCAGCATGGATTTCTTTGTGCCTCTGCTGGTATTAAAACCCGCGATATTATAAGCGATGCTGATCTCATCGCATGGGTCAAGACCGCGACTAACAATCTCGGCGGCTGCATCGCCAAAAGCGTAATCATACGCAGCGGCCGGAACAAGCGCCGCCCCTTTCTCTGCCGCTTCTTTGCCGCACTTTTCGAAAACCAACTTGATGAAATTCTGCTCACCTGTTGTATCGATGTAATGGATTCCGCGACGCGCGGCCTCGCGTACGACTGGCTCTCCCAAATCGGTAAATGGTCCGGCGCAATTGAGTATTATATTGGCGCCATCAAAGGCTTTCCCCAGAGTCTCAGGTTTCTCAATATCGCAGACAATTATTTCTGGACTGGGCTCCAGGCTTGCCGCAAGTTTCTGTAACCTATCTTCAGACCGACCAGCAATTCGAAACGACAGATGATGTTTATGTAATTCGGCCGCAACGAACTGACCGGTATAGCCCGTTGCGGCAAGCAATGTAATCACAAATGCCTCAGATTGAAATAGTGGCGTGGACTTCAGTCCGCGCGAACCCTAAAACTATCAAGGTTAAGATGAATCGCCAAGCCCATAACCGTGAAGGGGTGAGGTTCAAGTTTTTGGGCGAATTCAGTACCTGGTTTATCTATGGTCTTTCAAAGCCTCGTTCACGAGGCTTTCCCGAAGGGTTACTAGACCGGCTGTTTTACAGCCAGGAAATCGAGTCCGCAATTCGTTTAGCGCGTTTCAACGCGCTTCCGGATTAGCTTTAGCCGCGACTATAGCTAAAGCAGTCTAAAAGAAGGACGCTGAAAGCGCCCTCGAAGAATTCCCTGTCGCCTAACCACGCCATAAAACGACGTGTCTAGGAACCCTTCGGGAAAGCTGCCTGAAAGGCAGCTGCAAGAAAAGGATCAGACCTGGACCACACCCACCGTGAAGGGAAACCGCCTGATCCCTTTTCGCTTCAACTCCTACATTCAGGTGTTGCGACGGGCTCAAATCAGGAATATTTTGTTCATTCAAAAATCGATGACATGAGGATTAATGGATATGGATACCAAGATCGGAGCTAAAGAATCCTGCTTTGCCAAACGAGATGAACTTATAGAACTCAGCCATCGAATTCATGCGAATCCTGAACTTGGATTTGAAGAGGAGAAAGCATCTGCCTGGCTCTGCGAATACCTCTCTAACAATGGATTCAACGTCAAGCACGGGATCGGGAACATGCCCACTGCATTAACCGCGAAATACGGCAGCGGACCACTGCACGTTGCAATTTGCGCCGAATACGATGCGCTTCCGGGAATCGGACATGCCTGCGGTCACAACATCATCGCGGCGATGTCCGTAGGCGCAGGAATTGCCGCCGCCAAAATCGCGGATGAAGCCGGACTAACCGTTAGCGTCATCGGCACTCCGGCTGAAGAGGTGGGAAACGATTCAGGCAAGATTCGCCTCCTCGAGAACAAAGTTTTCGACGGCGTTCACGCTTCGATGATGGTGCATCCTACTCCGTTCGATGCGGTGACACCAAGGATAATCGCAGCTTCGATGTTCAATGTTCATTACACTGGCAAAGAAGCACACGCCTCAGCGTTTCCTGAACTTGGCATCAATGCGGCCGACGCTCTGACCATTGCGCAAACTGCGATTGGATTGCTCCGACAACACATAAAGCCGACAGATCGCATCCACGGCATTGTTACTAAAGGAGGCGATGCTCCGAATATCATTCCGGCTCATACCTCTGCTCGGTACATCATTCGCGGTCAGACAATAAAGGAACTGGAAGAACTCCGTCCGAAAGTGCATGGCTGTTTTGAGGCAGGTGCAATCGCTACTGGATCAAAGCTTGAAATCCTCGGTGGCGACAAGCCTTACACCGAAATGCTCCACGATTATGAGATCGCTGAGATTTATCGACAAAACGCTGTGGCTCTCGGGCGCACGTTCCCCGACCTGGGCGTGATGGCTGAAAAAGCGGCCGCCTCGACCGATATGGGGAACGTCTCGTTTGCAATGCCGTCGATCCACCCTTTTATCGGAATCGATTCGTTTCCTGCGGTTAATCATCAACCCGAATTCACTGCACATTGCATAACGGAATCTGCTGACGAGTCCATATTGGATGGAGCGATTGCGTTGGCCTGGACGGCAATTGATCTTGCCAGCACGGAGAGCGTGAGAGCGCGCTTGATCGGCCGTGCTTAGAATCGTCACACGCCAATTTTCGCAAGTGCATCTGCGATTCGGCCCATTGATAGGGTCAGATCAGGATGGTTTGCTTCGAACTGCAGGATCATTTGGCGGAGTTGTCCATTATACTGCTCAGCGCCTTCTCGCTTATCGCCTTCGCTTTTCAGCAACTGCCGGATGTCGCTGGCGATATGATTAAGTGAGCGTCTCTCGTCTTCGCTCAGCGATTCTGCATGTTTTAATTCCTCGTGAAACTTACCCAGTATTTCATCCAGTCGCTCGTTTTCCATTTTATGGCTCCTGTTGTCGATTCGGCTCCGGTCTTTTCAAATTATCTATTTTGAATATTATTGCCGTAACAGTTACGGCGCAAGGCGAGGACACTAAGGAGGTTTCGGCAGTGCAATATAGAACATTCGGCAGATCGGGATGGCAGGTCAGCGAAATCGGTTACGGTATGTGGGGAATGGGAGGCTGGACTGGTTCTGATGATGAAGAATCGTTGTCATCACTCGACCTTGCTATAGAGCTCGGCTGCAATTTCTTTGATACTGCCTGGGCGTACGGTGAAGGTCACAGCGAGCGTTTATTAGGTCAGACGATCAAAAAGCACTCCGACAAAAAGCTCTATGCCGCAAGCAAGATTCCTCCCAAGAACAGAACTTGGCCGGCGAGGGATCACTTCAAACTGGATGAGGTCTTTCCCTCCGATTACATTATCGAATACGTGCATAAATCGCTGGACAATCTAGGTACAAACAGCATTGACCTGATGCAATTCCATGTCTGGAATGATCTCTGGGCTATTGATGAGAGCTGGCAAAAGACCGTATCCGA
>DASRDY010000231.1:0-15709 GCA_035652355.1 Blastocatellia bacterium | reverse complement strand
AGGTGGCGGCGGCGTTGGACTACCTGAGCCAGGTGGTGGCGGTGTTGGACTACCTGAGCCAGGTGGTAGCGGGCCTGGTTGGCCAGGTGGCGGCGGTGTTGGTTCACCTGAGCCTGGGGCACTTTGAGCCTGAGCAGGAGTAGGAGCGATAATCGATGTAATCACCGGCAAAGCCACTATGCCCGCCAAACCTGCAACCGCGATTAAATCACGACGTGTTATCCGTCCGGCCTGAGCAGGCAGTTCCAGTGATTCCGCAAACAAATAAGCTCCCTGCAATCGCTTTAGCGTATACCAGACCACTCGCTCGTCGATTTCTGTTCCGGACTGATTGCCGAGAAAAGCAACTATCTCCGGCACGGTGCGCGATCCATCGCAGGCTTTCCAGACCAAAACCGAAGTTGAATTCAAATTATGAATCTTAAATCGTTTCAGATCATAGATGACCAGCTCGTCACCTTTCTCCGTTATCAGCAAATCTTCACTGCGGGCTTTGGGGGTCGCTTCGACTGGTAAACTCAATCCATTCTCCTTAAATGAAAACTCCCGGAGCTCTCCATATATTTACGAGCGTAATTCGGCGAGAAAGTCCCTCACTCCTAAAGCAAAAAAATGAGAATGTACAAATTTTCTGCTAAAATCTTCTTCTCTTGTTTAATTCATTAATTCAAATTTTTGCAATTTACCAGCAGAGCGATCACTAAATAATGGGAACCGCGCAGGGTGATGCTGAAATAACGGGACTGCTTATCAAATGGAGCAGCGGCGAGAAAGCTGCCCTCAACGAGTTAATTCCCCTGGTTCACGTCCATCTTCACAGAATCGCCCAGAGTTATCTGCGGCACGAGCGGGACAATCATACCCTGCAACCTACCGCGCTGGTTAACGAGGCTTATCTTCAATTAATCGATCAGAAAACTTCGAGCTTTGAAAACCGCATACAATTCTTCGGCCTCGCCGCAGGAATTATGCGAAATATTCTGGTCGATTATGCGCGGGCGCGGACCGCGGAAAAGCGGGGAGGACGTGCTCAGCAATTATCGCTTGGCAATATCGCAGATTTATGCGACAAACAGGAAAGCGATCTAATCGCGATCGACGACGCATTGAACAGTCTGTCAAAAATTTATCCAGAGCACGCGAATATTGTGGAATTGCGTTTTTTCGGTGGGCTCACAATTGAAGAAACCGCCGAAGCTTTGTGTTCGTCGCACGCGACTGTTGAGCGCCAGTGGAATTTCGCCCGCGCCTGGCTCCGCCGCGAGTTAGGAAGATAGTCTTATGATTTCACCACCGAGACACAGAGTTTTTATATTCTCTGTGGTGAATCACCTTCTCTATGTGTCCAGATAGAGCACGACAAATCGAAGAACTGTTTCAGGCTGCACTCGAAGTTCAGCCCGGTGAACGCCGAGTCTTTCTGTCAAAAGCTTGTTCCGATGATCAGCAATTACTGGAAGAAGTGTGGTCGCTCGTTTCCCTTCACGAACAGCCGGATGATTTGCTGGACACGCCCGCAGTGGTGTCGTTTGCCGGATTAGACCGCAGTTTCAGCGCAGAGCCGCTGGTCGGCAGAAAATTGGGGCAATACGAGATTCTATCTCTATTAGGTCGCGGAGGGATGGGTGAAGTCTATCTGGCGGGCGACACAAAGTTGCGTCGCCGCGTCGCTCTTAAATTGTTATCGCCATACCTGGCCAGCGATAAGCAATGGCTGATGCGATTGGAACAGGAAGCGTATACGGTATCCTCGCTATCCCACCCCAATATCATTGCTATTTACGATGTCGGCGAGGTCGAGGGGCTCAGTTTCATCGCGACCGAATTTGTCGAAGGCGAAAATCTGCGGTCTATAATATCGCGCGGTGAAATGGATCTAAATCGGGTGCTTGATATTGCGATCCAGATCGCCAGCGCTCTTCAATCTGCCCATTCCGCCGGCATAGTTCATCGCGATATCAAACCGGAAAATATTATGGTGCGGCCGGACGGATACGTTAAGGTTCTGGATTTTGGGTTGGCCAAACACGCCGAGGCAGCGGATATTGCGGGATCAGCGTCGCTGGGGCTTTTGCCGCGCGGCGCTCAGACTCATCACGGGTTGCTGATGGGCACTGCGCGTTATATGTCGCCTGAGCAGGCTCAGGGACTGAAAGTGGATACGCGCAGCGATATTTTCAGTCTGGGAATAATTATCTATGAAATGATCGCCGGCCGCGCACCATTCGACGGGCAGAACAGTAGTCTGGTAATAGCATCAATAGTAGACCAGGAACCACTACCGTTGACAGGGCGATCTCCTGAATTAATGCCCGACTTGCAGCGGCTGGTTGACAAAGCTCTCCGCAAAAATAAAGAAGAGCGCTATCAAACCGTCGATGAATTGCTTTTTGATCTGCGGCGAATCAGGGATGAAATCGATCTCAAAGCTTCAAAAAGAACAGATTTGAAAAAGGGGCATCTGTTCAACCTGATCAATGGAAAGGTTTTGGCCGGTTCCGCTGTTATCGCCTTGCTGTTTATCATCGCACTCATTTACTGGTTCAGACCCTCGGTGCATGTTAACTCTGCCGTGATCGTTCATCCTGTCCACTGGTGGAATTTCGATATCGCTAATATCAATGTTTTCGATTCTGGCGCTAGCTCCGGTCCAGTCATTGGTCAAAAGGGCCCGGACATTAAGACCTATGCTTCCGGCAGAATAGCCGGCAGCTGTACCATCGGCGGTATGGCTCTGGAATTATCGGGCGAACACGGCTCGTTCGTGAATTTGGGACCGACCGTAGGTCAGTTCGGGAAACAGGACTTCACGATTGCCTTCTGGTTTAAGACCACAACCACAAGGGGGGTTGGCGAGGTGCTGAGCAACCGAGACAGTTACTCACATGCAAATTTTTTTTCGATACGATTTAACAATGCCGTTTTTCCGGGTGGAAAATTAGCCGTGGAGCTTGACCAGGACGCGAGCGGACACAACTATCTAACGTTACATAGCCAAACCGGAATAAGAGACGGTATATGGCACCACATCGCGGTGCGAAGACAAGGCACAAACGGCGAACTCTTTGTGGATGGAATTCTGGTCAGTCGGAACGAAACTATAAATAGAGTCGGCGATGGGATAACTGACATCCAAAATGGCAAAGATTTAATGCTGGGAAGCAGCCCTCTTGCTCAGGAAAACCCAATTGGTTATCACGCGCTTTCGGGATTCGAAGGTCAAATTGACGAGTTGCAGATTTACGACCAGTATCTATCACCGTCGCAGATAAATAAGATATATCTGTCAGGTCTGGACTCTGATGAAGACAACATCTGTGATGATGTCGACAGTTGCCCGCATTCTGATCGCAAGGCAACAGTAATGATCGGCAGTTGCGACAGCGGCGTGCCGAATAATTTGCTCAAAGATGGCTGCACAATAAATGATCGACTTTCCCTCTGTTCCAGCGAACGAGGGCAAACAATCGGCTGTGTCAGTCGTATCACGGAAACACTGATAAAGAGCGGAGCTCTCTCAAATGAAGAGAAGCAAAAAGTAGATCAGTGCGCCGCACACTGAGATTGAAACCACGCCTGTTGTTTTGTTATAAGATCAGTTCGATGCACAGATATTGAAGTTTTGCTGCTGTATCTCAGAATCTCTTAAGATCGTTTCGCTCATACATAATTCATATGAAAATATTTGAGGAACTCGGAGACACCGTAGAAAGTCGCTGGAAGGATGCCAACTACGACGAAGATGCCTTTCCTGCAATCGCGGCCCAGGCCTTGTCAGAAGCCAATTTATGCCAGAAAGTCGATGCTTGGGACACGCTCCGATGGGTGTTTTCCGATCAGCCTATGCCGTTGCAGGATATTGATTCGACTTTCGGCGATCCCCCGATAACCCTATACCGTCATTCACGGTTTTGCATTGATATCTATTTTTGGCTGGACGGGACGACAGCCGTGCATATGCACAGTTTCTGCGGCGCCTTTCAGGTCCTGATGGGATCAAGCATTCACAGCCACTATACATTCGAGCCAAAACGGAGGATCAATGATCAGCTTTTGTTTGGCGACGTGCGGTTGAAGAATATCAGGCTGCTGAATGAAGGCGACATCAAGCAGATTTTATTTGGCGAGCGATTTATTCATTCACTGTTTCATCTGGACCGGCCGTCCGCAACTATTACAATCAGAACCTCTGGAAGTCCGAGTCGGCAGTCTGGTATTCAGTATAGCTATCTTCTTCCTTGTATCGCTTTCAATCCGTTTTACAGAAATCCTCAATTGACCAGGAAAGGACAGTCCGCCAACTTGCTTTTACAGGCGAAGCACCCCAACGCGCATAGCATGATCGGCGAACTGATTGCCGATTCTGATTTCCAGACCGCATACACGATGCTGCATCTGGCTTTCTTCTACTATGGCAGCCAGAATGTGGACGCCTTTCAAGCACACGGCAAAGAAAAGTTTCAGGAACTGTTAGACAGCGCGCGTAAGAAGCACGGAGAGGATATAGGATTGCTCCCGCTTGTTTTTGAAGAAATTCAGCGACAGCAATACATCATCCGCAAACGCGGTCTTGTAACGGAAAAAGATCACAGGTTCTTTCTGGCATTATTGTTAAATGTTCCTGACAAAGTTAAATTGTTGGACCTGGTCAGGCAGCGGTTCCCCGACAACCCGCCGGCAGTTACGGTTGTCAACTGGATTGAGGAATTGGCCGATACCAGCGTTCTAAATTCAACAGAACCGAACTTGCTGGGTATACCCGATTTTGATGACTTGCATCTTCTCGTTGTTCAGTATCTGTTAGAGGATTTGCCGCTGGAACAGATTAATCGTGAAGTCAGTAGTCGCTACCACCTGGATCCCGACAGCATCAAAAGCAAGGTAACGACGATATGCAAGAAATTAAGAAGCGCACCGCTTCTAAAAGCAATCCTTGGTTAGATCAGGCTAACAGATTCCCATGAGGTCAAGACGCTGGCAGCTAAAACATCGGCAGTGCTGGCAAAGAGTAGTATTTATGCAAGGCATTTGCGGCCAACTGCCGTCACACCTGTCACGATCTCGCAAATGCTTTGGTATCTATGGATTCCGCTGTGACACTTGGCGATACAAACGCGAAACCGGCCAAATGGCGTCACGAGAAACAAAGCTCCGAGACGACCGACACAGTCACCTCTACCGATCAATCTGCCGTGCTTAAATAATTGGCTTATCCTTTACAACGCCCCCGGCGAGCATTGCTTCCGGCTGTCAGCGCTTTGTGCCCAAATATCGAAATCTGCATCACAATTTTCATCCCAAAAACTAGAACCAAATCCGGACAAAAGGCCTTGCTTGACTCTGGTTTTTGGCTATGCTAGGGTGCAGGATTCGATTGATCCAGCTCTGCAATCATATCTAACTGGAGGCTTTGTTAGTGAGCAAAAAAGGTAACTATCTGTTTACGTCGGAGTCTGTCACGGAAGGACACCCCGACAAAATCGCCGATCAGGTTTCTGATGCTATTCTTGATGCTATTCTTCGCGAAGATCCGATCGGCCGAGTAGCCTGCGAAACGATGCTGACCACAGGCATCATCTTTATCGCCGGCGAAATTACAACTTCAGCCCGCATCGATTACGCGCGGCTGGCGCGCGAAACCGTTCGCGACATTGGTTATACTCGCGCAAAATATGGTTTTGACTGTGACACTTGCTCTGTCATTCTTGCCATCGATACCCAATCACCTGACATCGCGATGGGCGTTGACGTAGGCGGAGCCGGCGACCAGGGATTGATGTTCGGTTATGCCTGTAACGACACACCGGAACTGATGCCGATGCCGATACAACTGGCTCACGAGTTGACTAGAAGACTCGCAGTAGTTCGGAAGGAAGGACTGCTGGATTATTTGAGACCTGATGGAAAATCGCAGGTTACAATCGAGTACAAAAACGGTAAACCGTCGCGCGTCGATGCCGTTGTCATTTCCACGCAGCACGGAGCCGAAGTTTCCACCGAACAACTGAGAGCCGACGTTGCCGAACATGTAATCAAACCCGTGGTCCCCGGCGAATTCATGGATGCGAACACCAAGTTCCACATCAATCCGACTGGACGTTTCGTGGTTGGTGGTCCGCAGGGTGATACCGGACTGACCGGTCGCAAGATTATCGTCGATTCGTATGGTGGATACGCTCCGCACGGCGGCGGCGCTTTCTCCGGAAAGGATCCGACGAAGGTTGACCGTTCGGCAACATATATGGCTCGCTATATTGCCAAGAATATTGTGGCGGCGGGTCTTGCTGAAAAGTGCCAGGTTCAATTGGCATACGCCATTGGTGTTGCCGATCCGGTCTCTGTGCTTGTTGATACATTTGGAACAGCCAAGATCGACGAAGAGAAGATCGAAAATCTGGTTCGCGAGCATTTCCAGTTGACCCCAGCAGGTATCATCAACTCGCTCAACCTGCGTCGCCCCGTTTACCGAAAGACGGCGGCATACGGACATTTCGGCCGCAACGAAGTCGATTTCACCTGGGAATCGACCGACAAGGCAAATGCATTGCGTAATGCGGCAGGACTGTAAGAGGTTAAGAATCGTTCACCACAGAGGCACAGAGACACAGAGCTTTATTTACTCTGTGTCTCTGTGCCTCTGTGGTGAATTTGTTTTATAGAAATTTCTAAAGGACAAAGAAAAGATATGAGTACGACTGCAAAAGTTTCGAACTACGACATAAAGGACATCAACCTTGCCCCGATGGGTAAGAAGCGAATTGAATGGGCTGAAAGGGATATGCCCGTTCTGCGGCTGATCCGCGAGCGCTTTGCGGAAGAGAAACCGCTCCAGGGTGTAAGACTGGTTGCTTGCGCGCACATTACGACCGAGACAGCGAATCTCGCTCGCGCGCTCAAGGCTGGCGGCGCGGACGCAGTATTGATTGCTTCAAACCCGTTATCGACGCAAGACGACGTAGCCGCAGCACTGGTCGCTGAATACGGAATACCGGTTTATGCGATGAAAGGCGAAGATAACGAGACATACAATCGCCACGTCAGGATCGCTCTCGACCACAAACCAAACATGATCATTGATGACGGCGGCGATGTAATTGCGACTCTTTACCAGGAACGAAAAGAGCAGATTCCCGACATCATCGGATCGACCGAAGAGACTACGACTGGACTCCAGCGTCTGAGAGCAATGGTCAAGGAAGGTGTTCTGAGCTTCCCTGTGATTGCGGTTAATGACGCACAGACAAAGCATTTCTTCGATAATCGTTACGGCACAGGTCAGTCGACGCTTGATGGCGTTATTCGAGCAACGAATGCCTTGCTGGCAGGCCGAAATCTGGTGGTAATCGGTTATGGCTGGTGCGGCAAAGGTGTCGCGATGCGTGGTCGAGGACTCGGCGCTAACGTGATCGTAACTGAGATTGATCCCGTCAAAGCAGTTGAAGCCGTGATGGACGGTTTCCGAGTGATGCCAATCGCAAAGGCTGCTGCCGAAGGCGACATTTTTATTACGGTAACAGGCAACAGACACGTGATCGACGCAGACCACTTCAAGAACATGAAAGATGGCGCGATCCTGGCGAACTCCGGACACTTCGATCTGGAGATCAACCTTGTTGCTTTGAATGAAATGAGCGACGAAGTCACCGAATTGCGACCTTTCGTGAAGGGTTACAAACTGAAGGGAAGCGGCAAGCGCGTCATCATCCTCGGCGACGGCAGACTGATCAACCTGGCTGCTGCCGAAGGTCACCCTGCATCGGTTATGGATATGAGCTTTGCTAATCAGGCCCTTTCGGCTGAATTCCTTGTGAAGAACAAAGGAAAGTTAGAGCCGAGGCTCCATCAATTGCCAGAGGAAGTCGATGCAGAGATCGCTTCGCTGAAGCTGGACGCAATGGGAGTTGAGATCGATCGCTTGACGCCAGAGATGCTGGAATACATCCACTCCTGGCAGCACGGAACGTAATTCTTCAGTTCGTAGTACCGGCTTTAGCCTGAATCTTTTCGATCCTACGTCTAAAGGCGGTACTACGAACCTAAAGAACTCCACACAACAACAACGCAGTCACAGACTTCATTTGATTTAGCCTGCCATCGTTGACCATCTGGCGAATTTCTTCCACCGAAAAAATCCGAATAGTGATCTGTTCATCGATATCAAGTTCTTGCTTGCCTGCCGTCAAACCGGTTGCCTTCACCAGATGAGCGATCTCCGTCGCATAAGAAGCCGAAACTTGAAGTGATTTTAGCAGGACCAATTTTTTAGCCGTATACCCTGTTTCTTCGCGTAATTCCCGTTTCGCCGTTTGCAATGGAGTCTCGCCCGGATCCATTTTCCCTGCGGGTAAAGCCCACGTTAACGCCTTGACTGTATGTCGGTACTGGTGCGTCAGCACGATTCGTCCATCATCAAGAATCGGTACAATCGTGACATTGTCGGGAAACGACACAATATCGCGTTCGATCTCTCTGCCGGTATCAAGACGCAGCCTGTCGCAAGTAACGCTTATCGTAGGTCCGGTATAAACCTTCTTGGATTCGATCAATTCCTCCATTATCTGATCCCCGCTAATTACAGATTGATATTCAATAGAGAGCGCTATAAGTTTATGCGTGCAACCTAAAAGATGAAATCGAAGTGGCAGTCATGAAAACTAACGCAGCGCGCATATTGGACCAATTCAAGATCAAATATGAAATCCACGAATACGAAGTGGATGAAAACGACCTGAGCGCCGAATCTGTGGCTCAGAAGATCGGTCTTCCATTGCCACAAGTATTCAAGACTCTTGTTGCGAGGGGTGATAAGGTCGGTGTAATTATGGCTTGTGTGCCATCTTCAGGTGAACTCGATTTGAAAGCGCTCGCTTCTGTGTCAGGTGCAAAGCACGTGGATTTGGTTCCAGTTGCTGAAATTCAGAAACTCACCGGATATATCCGGGGCGGTGTTTCACCGCTTGGCGTCAAAAAGAAGTATCCGCTGTTCATCGACCGAACGATCCTGAACTTTCCGTATATCAGCATCAGCGCGGGTATGCGCGGCGCACAACTCTACTTGAGTGGATCGGATTTGCAGAAAGCGACGGGAGCTACTTTAGCGGATCTGACCAAATCTTCGAAATGATTCAGGAGCGCGCCGAATCGACGCGCTCCTGAATTGTCTTACTTCATTCCTACCGAACGCTGAGCAATTGCGCTAGCGAGCTTAGCTGCCTGTGGCATCTGCTTCAGGGCAGCTTCGATAACAGGGTCGTTTTCCATTAGGATTTGCTCTGCGGCATCGACCCCATAAACGGCGTTTGCCAGATCGAATCTGATCCTTTGACGAACGTACTCGCGATTATTCTGCGCCATCTTCACGCTGACGCCGTATTCCGGGTGAGCTTTCACAAACGCTTCGAACGCCGTGAGCACAGCATCCGAAACTGGCAAGTCGTCTTTATTAACAATTGATTCGTGTTTCGGTCCTGAATACTTGTACGATTCCAATCCCGCTATCTGTCCGTTTATCAACTGACGAGTGAACATAAACTGCGGCGTCAGCAATCGGATTTGGGCATCAGTTAGTAATTGCGACTTCACTTCGGTGTCAGGCGTGATTCCACCGCCGCCATAAACCTGGCGACCGTTATCGGTTGTGAAGCTCGGTCCCTGCTCTGTTGGCGGAGCCGCACCATTTCGCTCCATCAGGATATATGTCCAGAAAGGAATCTTGCTGTAATCGCGTTGAATCAGTCTTCCAGACGGAGTCAGGTATTTTCCGGTCGTTAGATAAAGTCCGGCATCACCAGGCAATTGGAATGGAGTTTGGACCAGACCTTTACCAAAACTATTTTCACCGACGATCCACGCCCTGTCATGATCCTGCAAAGCGCCTGCAACGATCTCTGACGCTGATGCAGAATCGCGATTGATGAGCACAATCAGCGGAGACTGGTCGGGTCGACTATTATGTGCGTATATGTCCTGCGGTGGCAGATCTTCAGATCGCCGACCGTGAACCGACAGCAGTTTGTTGCCTCTGCCCAGAAAATCGTCCAGAACCTCCAGTGCTTCATTCAGTAAGCCGCCCGGGTTTTCGCGCAGATCCAAAATATAGGACGTCGCGCCCTTTGCCTTGAGAGTATCAAGCGCATTTCGCAGCTCGTCCGCGGTTGTGAAGTTGAAAGCCTTCTCCAGGTGGATGTAGCCAACATTCGGCGACACCATCTTAATAACTGTTATCGAAGGCAACGGGACCACGTCACGCGTGATATTAAACGTAAGCGGCTCTTTCTCTCCCGGTCTCGCAACTGTAACTTTAACTTGAGTTCCGCGCGGACCCAGCATTTTCTCCGATACCTGCGCCATGCTCCAGCCGTAACTGGATTCGCCGTTAATATTGATCACATGGTCGCCATAATGAAGCCCGGCTCGTTCGGCAGGCGCATTCGGAAAAGGAGTCAAAATATAGGTCTGTCCCGCACGATTGGTGATCGTTGCGCCGATACCGGAATACTGACTCTGCTGCTTTTCGCGAAAGTCCGCATACTCTTTCGGATCCATATAATTCGAATGAGGATCCAGGCTGTGCAGCATCCCATCAATTCCCGATTTGTTCAGGTCGTTGTAGTCGTAAGTCCCAGCGTAATGTTGCTCAACGTCGGAAACGGCCTCGATATAAGCTTGCTTGATCTGATCTTCGGTCGTACTTGAGCGAGCGCTGCTCGATGAAGCAATCAGCGAAGTTGTCAGAAGGAATACCAGAGTTAATATGAAAGGCAGCCTGTTTCTTTTGATCAATCGACCCTCCCTGCGGGAACCCCTAAAATGCGGTGTGATCATTCAGTAAGAATACAGTAGGCTAAAGACTGTCGCAATAGCTCAATCTCTCCTCTTAATTTGCGTTTAGAATCTGCATGAACCCCTCACATTTGAAGAGTAAGGGCGGCAAATTTTCTCCACCACTAATCGTTATTTCCCAGTGAATAATCTGGTTCAAACACTATTCACAGAGCGATATTCAACATAGTGCTCTTAGCGGTAATCAAAACCAGTTCTGGTGAATGACGACGCATGGTCAATGGCACGTTAACTGCGTACTTCTGGTTATGGGAAACGGCTGTTCTGTTGTAGCACCGTTCATATTTTGGGGCGGGGTCTTCTGATCGGTTGATCAAGGGGTTTGTCGTATGAGCATTCTAGATATATTTCGAGGACATAAACACTATTGGGGCGTTCCTATAAAAGAGTCTGACGGCCATTTCATTCAATTATGCTATAGCTGCGGAAAGCAGCGGACCATTCTATTGCGATTTGATGCGCAAAGACCGGACCTGGTGGATAGGGAAAAAGAGGCTCAAATCCAAAGCGCGCTGTATCAAACGCGTCCTGGTGATGTTCACATTACTAAAGTAGCGGAACAGCCGTAGTGCTGGATAACCTATTGCTCGAGCATCTCGGTTGCTGGATTTAGCGTTGTTTCGACTGTTTCGTCCGTCTGGGCCAGTGCTCGCGCAACATCGCGCATCGTGATAATCCCCAAAAGTTTGCTGGCATCCTTTCGGCTGACAACCGGAAGTTGCGATATGCCTCTCCGACCCAGTTTTAACATCACAACATCCAGTGTGTGATCTGGGTGCGTGTGGACCAGATTTTTGTTTGCTATCTCGCTGATCGGTGCGGTGTTTTTTCCTTCAGCTAATGCCCGTTTCAGATCGTTAAACGTTACTAGTCCGACCAGCCGACTGTCTCCATTCACGACAGGATACGAATGGTAGTGCAACGGCAGTCCCTGGACATATTTCAGAGCGTCGCTGACCGGCATTGATCCATTGATTGTTACAAGTTCTCTTGTCATTGCGACGGTAACCGGAATCTGTCGAAGAGTATGAGTATTTGTGTGAGGCAAATGAATATTGTCCTGTAACAGCAGTGCGTCGTAAATCGGTGTCGGACTGAGTTTGCTGGCCAATACGTAGCTGGTTATATTTGCAATCATCAACGGCAGAATAATCGAGTAGCTGTTCGTCATCTCGAAGATCATTACTATCGAAGTGACTGGCGCTCGAACGACGCCCGCGAACACCGCACCCATTCCGACAAGCGCAAAGGCTCCTGGCTGGGTGTTTGGG
The DNA here is from genome assembly GCA_035652355.1 of Blastocatellia bacterium. GTDB lineage: Bacteria > Acidobacteriota > Blastocatellia > DASRDY01 > DASRDY01 > DASRDY01. The sequence continues at coordinate 3,596 of DASRDY010000231.1, read as the reverse complement.
TTATGTAACAAAAGCTGCGCCAGCAACCCAACAATTCCACCAAACATTCCGCCAATATACAGCGAAGGCCCGAAAATGCCGCCGGAAGAGCCCGAACCGTACGACACCACTGTTCCGATCAGTTTACAAACACCCAGTATGATCAAAAACTTGAGAGTCAGAACGGTTTGCAGCTCGATTCCCAGCTCTCCATAACCAACGCCGAAGATGCTATTAGACCCGGTCGTTAGTAACGCAAAACAACCAACGACTCCAAGAATCAATCCGCCTGCTGCTGGTGTTGCCCATTGCGGAACGACTTGTTGTTTGCGAAATTCTTTTCGAAGAAAGAGCAGACCCTCATTAAATGCCACAGACGCCAAACCAGCCACCAACCCGAGAAGCGCATAAAAAATCAATTCTATCGCGCTGTTTAGCTGATAACTTGGCACGGAGAAAATCGAATGCGCGCCAAGTATTGATCGCTCAACAACGGCTGCTATTACGGCAGCGATAACAATCGATCCCAATGGTTTCCCCGCAGAATCTCCGATGATCTCTTCCAAAGTAAACGTAACAGCGGCAATTGGAGTGTTGAATGCCGCCGCCAGTCCTGCCGCCGCGCCGACTGGCACCAGGCTTTGCAGCTTCTTGCGTGATATTGCGAACAGACGACCGAGAAGCGACGCAATCCCGGCAGCAATCTGGACAGTAGGACCTTCACGGCCGAGGCTCGCGCCGGTGCCGATATTCAACGCCGCCAGAAACATTTTGCCGGGAATCACGCGAAACGGAATTCGACCGCCTTCAATATAGAACGCTGTCTTAACTTGTGGGATACCGCTGCCGCGCGCTTCCGGAGCGTAGAAATAGAGTCCTGCTCCGGCAACCAGGCCGCCAATTGCCGGAATAATGATGACCAGAGGAATCTTCCACCAATGCTGGATGCCTGCTGCGGCATAGATGATGTGCTCTTGAAAGAAATCCAGCAGCAGGTGAAAGCAGACTGCGGCAAGCCCGCACAATGCTCCGATCAAAAGCGTGAGTACGAATATCTTTTGATTTTCCTGTATCGGAAATCGATTAAAAAGCTGGCGAGCTTTAACCTGCAGACGGTTCCAGTGGACGTTCTGCCTTTTCGGGCGCTCTGGTTCCATGGGGGCTAATAATATAGGATGATTGAGTTGATGCAAATGCGTTCGGGGATTTTGAGAACGGGAAAACGTAACGCGACTCTTTGATGTAAAAAGAGTTTATGGTACATTGCCTGCTCCATTCGGTCGGAAGCCGCGCGCTCGGCCGTTAAATTGCCAAGGGGCCTTAGCTCAACGGTTAGAGCAGCAGACTCATAATCTGTTGGTTGTAGGTTCGAATCCTACAGGCCCCATCAAATGATTCAGATGTTTACGAGATATTTTTGAGCGGTCGAAAAACCAGGATGGCGCCAAAAGGGTGCCAAGATTTTAAGCGGATTGTCGGCGTAGGTCATTCCATGTGATTGCTCTGAAGACACCATCACAGTTCTTATCGCCTAAATTTCTCTCACTGCATGATTTTCCGAGCATAGAGGTGCCATCTGGTTGCTCACCAATCATTATCTGACATTTTGGACAGATAGCCCATCCAAAACCAAGCCGAAAGACTGATCGATCAAAGAGAAGGGTTGTAGCGTATCGAAAGAACATACGATATGAACTTTCACTGTCGACGGATTGACCAGTTAGCATTGCCTGCCTAACTTCTTCCCGAGCCTTTCCACCGGTTCCAACCTTCGACCAATAGCTAGCCCTTGGATTTCTTTCTACGATCTCGTTAAGAGTTTCATCAATTTTCTCTTGTGCAGTGCCTGAAGGGAGTATATCCCATAGGTCATGTATTCTTGCAAACTCGATTACGGTCTTTGCGGATGACAGTGCTGAGTACATTCGCCAAATTTCCAATAAGAGTTCTTCTCTTGATAACTTATCCCAAGCGGTCTCACCCCACTCTAATATAGGTTGACCTTCATCGTTAAGTTGTCGTTCGTTAATAACTGAAGACATTTATATCTCCTTCAATTTCCAAATAGAACTTTTTCCAGCTCCTCAGCCGCGGCTTTCTGCATTGTCGGGAGGACGTGGCTATAGGTATCTAAGGTTAGCACGATGGAGGAATGACCGAGCCGCTCACTAACGATCTTTGGGTTAACGCCTTTTGCCAAAAGAATCGTTGCGCAGGTGTGCCGGAGATCATAAAGACGGATCGTCTTTGGAAGACCTGCTTTATCTAGAATGAGTTTGAAGTTGCGCCTTATATTATATTCGCTAATTGGATTACCCGATCGAGTTGCGAAGAGTAAATCGTGATTCGCATATTTCTGACCTTTTTTGAGCCTATAAGCTGCCTGTTGTGTTTTATGGAGTTGCAGTTTTCTCAGGAGCGTTTTTGGCAGTGGTATCGACCGACGTCCATTATCTGATTTCGTTTCTTCAAACTGCCAAGCCGGTGCGGTTTGCTGTGGATCCTTTATATTATCCCAGGACACAGTTCGCCTTACTTGGATCGATCCATCCTGAAAATCTATGTCCTTCCATTGGAGAGCCAGGTATTCACTTGGGCGCATTCCAGTGGCAAGAGCGATGTCAAAGATTAATGCATAGCAATCTTTCTGAGCGTGCTGCAGGAAAGCTATCATCTGATCTGCTGAAAGCGCCTGCATCTCTTTCTTAATCTTCCGTGGGAGAGTTGCATTATCACAGGGATTACTCTCTATAAGTTGCCAGATGATTGCTTGCTTCATTGCTGAAGAAAGAATCGAGTGAACGTATCTGATTGTTCTGGCAGAGACTCGCGCTTGGAGTTTCACATAGAGATTATCTATATCGATCAGTTTGATCTTGCTCAGCTTAAGAAGTTTGAGATCTGGCCGGACATACCATTTAAGGTAACTCTCATAGGAGATATAGGTATTCTGGCGGAGAGTCGGCTTCACATGCTCAAGCCAGCGATCGAGGAACTCATCAACCGTGTATTTGCAAGGTTTGACATAGCTTCCCCGATTAACCTTATTGAGAATTTCAGTGAGACGTTCTTCTGCCTGAGCCTTTGTCCCTTTAACAGTCTCTCGATGATAGTGCCTTGTGCCAGAGGCATCGCGACCGAGAAAGACACGTATCCTATAAGTGACGGTCTTGTCCTTTGCCACATGCTTAATGATTTGTCCGGTCATGGGTTATCTCCAGTAGTAGGTTGCGAATCCTAGCACAAAATAAATGGAATTGGTTTTGTTTCTTTTGAAAGATACAGAGGATGCTTTGGCGTCCCATCCTCATTCATGCCGAGACAATAGAGTTCATGTTCCAGGATCAATCTGATTACATCGCGATCCCGATTAAGATATTTTCCGTGTTTGCCCCACGCGCAAAGAATCTTGCCTGATATATTGGCAGTGTTCCTTAAATACATATCGTTTAGATTACCAATGGGCACGGCAAAAATTGAAGTTGCCCCGAACTCAGTAGAAGGTCAGGTAGCGGTTCGATGACTGCAACTCTAAGCTACCTGCTCTTTCTTTTCAATAGCGACATCGCCTTGGCGATCCGATAGCGACGCTTCGAGAATCCATAATTCTTTGTGTC
>DASRDY010000230.1:0-18577 GCA_035652355.1 Blastocatellia bacterium | reverse complement strand
CAAAGTCGAGAAGGTTTATACGGTTCTGGACGGTCTGCCGGAAAACGATCTGACATCGCTGGGCGTCTATCAAAACCACCTCTACATCGGCACGCCACATGAAGGATTGGTTTCGTTCGACGGTAGTTATTTTGTCCGATACAAGTTCAAACAGCCGGTTGCATCAAACGTGCATGTGCTTGTTCCAACCGAGAGCGAGCTTCTGATCGGGACATTCGATGGCGGTTTGTTTGAGTTTGACGGACAAACGTTCACGCGCCGTTTCCAGAAAACGAAAGGAGCGGATTTCAAATCGGTCACTGCGTTAGCAAAGAAGGATTCGCGAGTTTACATCGGAACACAGGACAAAGGACTTTTCGTCTGGCGCGAAGGGCACATTGATCATTTTACTCATCTCGAGGGACTTCCTTCGGATCGCATTACAGGAATATTAGACCTCAATAATCAGGTTTTAATCGCTACAGATTTTGGGATAGCTGAACTTGGCGATAATAATCAGATTCTACATTACAGTTCACAGCCGAATGTTACCTCGCTGGTCAATTACAGCGGGGAGCTCTACGCCGGACTGTTTACTGGAGGGGTTGTTCAGATTCGCCGCGATCAGCAACCAATTTCTTTCGGTAAATGGGAGACGAATTCTTCCGCGGGATTATTCCGCACTGTTTCGGATGTTCAGGCTTCGCCAGTAGATGTCAGATTGACATTAGACGCCGCCGGTATGTGGGCATTGACGGAAAACGGTCTTTATAAACTGGACAATCTGTCGTTTAAACCGACAGCACTTGTTTCAAACGAAACCGAGCTTCGACACGGACATGTTACTTCACTGGCATTCGATTGGAACGGCCGATTGTGGGTCGGCTATTTCGATGGCGGCATTGATGTCCTGTTACCGGAAACGAACGAGCGCTTCTCACATTTCGAAGATGCAAACTTGCGCGAGGTTAATTTCTTGCGCGCGGACAAAGACCATAGCAAAATGCTGGTGGCCACTTCGGCCGGCCTGGTTACGTACGATTCAAGATTAATACCGCAAAGACTAAGTGAACGAGAAGGCTTGATCAGCGATTCGGTGATGCATATTTCTTTCGCAGATGGCATAGGGCCGGACAATTCCACGCGGTCAAAAGGTCAGACGGTTGTATTGTCCACTGGCAAAGGGTTGACAATGGTCCAGGGCGCCGTGCCGCGGTCGCTTTCGCCATTTAATGGACTTACAAGTCCGTACGTCTATACATCGCTGCAAATGAACGGGCGACTTTACCTGGGCACGCTGGGCGGCTTGTCGGAAATTGAGCGAATGCGAGTGACGAGAACTTATACGGCATCGAATTCAAAGCTTCAGAACAATTGGATCACCGCGCTTGCCGATATCGATGGGACTCTTTTCATAGGAACAAACGGAGGCGGAGTTCAGGCATTGACCCCCGCCGGCGACTGGGTTGATTTCAAAGACGAGATCGGTCGTTTCGACGTTAATTTCAACGCGATGCTATACGATCACGGCAAACTTTACGTTGGAACTTTGGATCGTGGAGTAATGATATTCGATACTCGCACCCGTCAGTGGACGACATACGCGACCGGTCTTGGATCACACAATGTGACGGCAATTGTTGCTGACGCGGACCATATCTATTTCGGCACTACGAACGGGATTACAAAGGCAGAGCGGCGGATATTCAATTAGGAGATTTTATGACGCGACGCGAAAAGCGTTTTCTCCCACTGGTCAGGATCGCGATAACGGTCCTGTTTCTTGCATTACCGGCGATTGGATTCGGGCAGGCGGGTGTTTTGATACCGACTCAGGGGGGGGATAAACCCGACCCAAGCAAACTCTCTCTGTCCGAAATGACAGTCGATATCAAGATCGACAATCAGTACAGCCGCGTTCGCGTGATGCAGATCTTCCAGAACCACACAGACATGGTTCAGGAGGGCAAATACGTTTTTCTGATCCCGACAACAGCCGCTATATCCGATTTCGCGGTTTGGGATGGAGATGTTCGCATTCCTGGCGTAATTATGGAGCGCCGTCGCGCTGATGAAATTTACGAGCAGTTGAAATGGCAATCAATTGATCCAGGTCTCGCCAAACAGGCAGATGAACAAGGCGGCGCGACTGCATTCACAGTTCAGATTACTCCTATCGCCGCTTACGGAACGAAAAGGCTCGAGCTTGAATATACCGAAGCCTTGCCGGTCGACAGCCTGCAAACAAGATTCTCGTTCCCGTTCAAGCCGTCAGAATACGGCACGCAAACCGTAGATTATTTGAAGATCAATCTTGATGTGACCAGTCAGCTTCCTCTCAGTGGTTTCAAAGTCGAAGGGCAAATCTTTAATGTTAATTTCGACAAGCAGGACGACCACGAAGTTATCGCCCATTATGAAAACAACGGCGTGAATCTCGGCGAGGACTTCGCCTTCAATTATGGCGTAAATGTCCCGCAGAGCATGCTCAGCTTCATCTCTTATCGGGCGCCAGAGGTTGTAAGAGCAGAAGAGCTTCGCGATCCTACCCGAGTTACTCCGAATCCCGACGGATATTTCGAGGCCGCCGCGATATTTAACGAAGCTCATCGTCAACCGGGCGCTCCATTGAATGCGAAACCACGGTCGGTAATCCTGATGCTGGATACATCACTGTCAATGCAGTGGGAAAAGTTGCAGAAGTCATTCGAGGCGATGGAGTTATTCCTGAAATCGATGACGCCTGCCGATACGTTCAACGTCATTCTGTTTAATGACGAGATAAATCAGTTTAAGAGCAGCCCGCAGAAAGCCACAACGGATAACGTTGAGCAGGCTCTCCAATTCATTCGCTCGGCATATATGACCGGCGGTACGGATATATCGAATGCGCTGGTTGCCGCGAACAAGGCCGCCAACGATCTTCCAAAAGGCGAACGCTCGATCGTGATGGTGACGGACGGTAACTCGACGCTGACGACGACACAAACCAAAAAGATCGTCGATGGTTTTACCAAAGCAAATACGTCGGCCTCTCGCGTTTATGTTTTCGGTATCGGTTCGGATACGAATCTCAATCTCCTTGGTGAACTGGCTCGCGCAAGTCGTGGCTTGTTCCAGTGGTCGCGTGAAACTGACGACATCGATTTCAAACTGAAGACATTCTTTGAAAAAGTTGGAGAACAGCCGATTGATGGATTGTCGGTTTCGTTTAGCGACGCGAGCAATTTCTATCAGGTTTATCCTGACGTCGGTCTGACCTCTTACGACGGTTCCGAATTCGCCTTCATCGGTCGTTACAAAAAGCCTGAAGGCGGTACTGTTACATTCAGCAGCACGAGCCAGGGCAAACCAATCAAGCTAAGCGAGCAAGTAAACCTGCCAGAACTTGATGCTACCCACGACCACTTGCCGAGATTGTGGGCACGTCAGCGTGTCGACGCACTGCTCAGATTGATCGATCTGAATGGTGAATCGCCGGAATTAATCAATGAAATTATCGCGTTATCAAAGAAGTACAAGTTCGTAACACCGTACACGTCATTCCTGGCTGCACCACGAAGCCTGTTGCGGCCAAGAGTAATCAAACCTGGCGATCCTGTGCTGCGTGTGCGGGCCGATAAATCGATCAAATCAATAGTCGCCGTCTTGCCGTTCGGTGAAACAAAACAGATGGTCTACCTCGCCGATCAGGATATATGGGAGACCAGATTCCTTGCCCCGCCCGAAATGCAGGACGGCACATATCGCGCTCGACTGATACTGCAGGATGATCGTAACCGCAGTTATCAGGAAGAGAAGTCGTTCGTTATCGACAGTCGCCCACCGCAAATAAGTGCCAAGCTCAATCAGGGGACTGTCAGAGCTGGTGATGAGTTAACAATCACCGCAACGGCAGACAGCGACACCCGTCGCATTCAGGCCAGGGTATTCGGCGCGGTTCCAGTTGATCTGCGATGGAGCAAGCAGGCTAACGCTTCAGTGGGCAAACTCAGAATTCCTGAAGGACTGCCTTCAGGCGCTTACACCATCACCCTTTCAGCCGAAGACTTCGCCCATAACACGTCGAGTTTGGAACTGCAGGTTCAGGTATTAGGCAGATGAAACGCGCAAGTGAGAAGATCATGAAAAAATCTCGCCTCATCGTTATCGCATCGGTCGTTGTTCTGATGTTGTCGGTTTTGGGCTTTGCGTGGGCAACGCAAACTCGTAAGCCGACGCAACGGCAGACACCTTCAAAAAAACAGGCCACGAAGAAAGCTCCGGCATCGGACAAGGTAGTGACTCGCCAGCCGGATCCTAATCGAGCGCCGCAGAAGGCGGTCGATGATGCGCTGTATACAAAACAGGAGTTTTTTGGCGCTACGGTAAACTTGCCGCGTCCGTACGCAGAAGCTGCGACGAACGTCGAATCTTTGATCGCGCAATTTCCAAAGGATTCCGACCTGCGTTTGCAGGCTGTTCGACTTGACGAAAGAACAAGCCAGTTCGACAAATCCGTCGCACAGATGCAGGAATACGTTCGGCTGAAGAATTCTTCTGAGGACGCATTGCGCAGACAGGCTGCGTTTTACCACCGGCGAGCTTTATATACTGACGAAGTGCGCACGTTACAAACGCTGGCGAAAGCGTCCCCCGTTTCCCAGCGCGAGCCGATTTATAAACGCGCGATTGCTCTGGTCGAAGAACACAAACTGACAGAGTTTACGCCTGACCAATTTTATGGCGAGATGATTGCAGGCAACCCGGAGAGTTTCACTGTAATAAAAAGTTACTTGCAAACTCTGATGAACGACAAGCGGTATCAGAAGGCGTTGGAAGTCATCAACGCTTACGAATCCAAATTTAACGATCAGCAACAGTATTTCCTTAAGACTCATGCCGAAATTCTTGAAGATCAGAATAATCGAGCCGGCGCGATTGCTGTCTATAGTCAGCGGTTCGCTCCTACCTGGCCAAGAGCCCTCGCGTCCGATTATTACGAATTGCTGCGCCGTTATGGCAAATACCGCGATTATCGTCGCGATTTGCAGGCGAAGATAAAGAGCGGCTCAACCGATTTTGACAGCGTATCTCGGCTTTTCAATGTTTATGCCTACGAATCAAATATTCCGTATGCAGCGCATGTTCTGGCGGAATATGAACAGCGAAAGACCGGCGGCGGAAACATTCAAGGTTTGAGCATCTCTGCGCATGAACTGGGCACAATAGCAGATATGTATGCCAGCATCGGCTATTACGATCAGGCTTCGCGCTATCTTTATACGCTTTACCTGACTGGAACATTGACGCAGCAATCTCAGGCGCGTGAAGACGCGCTCTATAACCTGTTCAAAGCCTTGATCGACGCTGGCGACATTCCGACTCGCGTAGGTGCGGGCGACCTGAAGTTTTATCAGGACGTTGCGACTGTCGATCAGAATCCCGGTTTATTGAACGGTGTCCTGTCGCTGATCCTCAACGGCGACGATCCCGCCAGGGAATTCAAGGCCGAAGAGCAAAAGGCGGCAGGATATTTCAATCGTGCGTTCGCGTATCGAATATTCACATCTTTCAAGACTGAGTACGCAACCTCAAAACGGTTGCCGCAGATGTACCTGGATATGATCGATGCATTCGCCGGATTCGGCGAAAACCAGCTTGCCGTCAATCTGGGTAAAGAGTTTCAAACAAAGTATCCGAAAGCTCCGGAATACGCTGCGGTCGGCTTAAAGATGGCCGATTCGCTGGTTGCATTGAAACAACGCGTGGCGGAGCGGACAACGCTGCAAGGAGTTCTCGATTTTCTGGCGGCTAATCGGCCGGCCGGAACTTTGCTTTTACCGGTATCATCCAAACGCTGGCAATACGTGCCGTCAAGTGACGAAAACACCGAGCTTCTCGGTGACGATTATGAAAAGCAATCAGCTGAGGTATTCGATCCCGATGAAGGGGAAGGAAACAACGGGCCAACATACACCGGCACAGAATACGATTATCGCGGGAATGAAGTACCCGCCGCGCACAAGATAACCTATAGCGAAGTCCTTGAACGAATGGTTGCGTCGTATTCCGCCAGCCAGAAAGATGCCGACGCACTGAAGTTCTTTTGGGCTGAGGTCAAAAAGCATCCGAAGGAAGAAGGGCTGTACGAACGTTTCCTGAAATGGCTTGAACAGACCGATTTAATCGACGAGCAGTTAAAAGCCTACACCGCTGCCATCAACCAGTACAACAGTCAGACATGGTATGATCGGCTTGCCAGATGGTATGTCAAACAGAAGCGCGCGCAGGCATTTGTTGCATACTCTAGGCAGCTTTTGGACGTTTTCGAAGACGAAGAAGCAAGCGCCTATATGCAGAACGTAGGCGACAGCTCAATAGACGGTGATCGGACGATCGCATTCAACGTTTATCGTTTGGCTCATGATCGGTTCCCGCACAACATTCAATTCGTAAAGGGACTGCTGACATATTACAGCAACACCAATCAGCCTGCGGAGTGGGAGAAACTGGCTACTCAGTATTATTTCGCTGACAAAGATATTAGAAACAGTCTGATCGCCCGATATTCCCGCTATAACGAGTTGCGCGCAAAGTTCGACCAGGCTCAAAAGAATCGTGACAAACTCAGCTATCGACAGTTCTATGCAGATGCGGCGATGTGGCTATCGCATTTCAATGACGCATTGGACACTTACCGCCAGCTTGCCAGGGATTATCCCGGAGAGACCGCATATGTCGAGCGCCTGGCAGATCTGACCAGATCGCTTGGTCATTCCGACGACAAGCTTTATGCTGAATCATCAAAGGCCTGGGCCTCGCTTGCAGATATCTATCCTTCGGTTCCGGACTTTCGAACAAAAGCAGGTGAAACTCTTGCGGAGATGGGTGATTTCCCCGGAGCTCGCGCAGAGTGGGAAAAGCTTTTAAACAAGGAACAAGGCAACAGCAAAGCCTACCTGGATGTCGCCAGTATATTCTGGGATTACTATCAGTGGGACGACGCCATTCGAACAATAAATGAATTGCGACGAACATCAGGCGACACAACTGCTTATGCGTATCAAATGGGCGCCCTGTATGAAGGAAAGAATGAGTGGGAAAAAGCCATCAACGAATACGTCGCAACACTGGGCGATGGTGACGCCGACCAAAGCAAATCCGTCAAGCGGTTGGAACAACTGACACCGCGAAAGAATTACAAGGAGGTAATCGCGCGCGCATTCGAGCAGCGTCGCAGCGCACAACCTGATAACAGTGGACTGATACTTACCTATGCCGGTTATTTGCAAGACACGAATAGAAGTGAAGAGGCGTATACATTGCTTCGCAATGAAGTGGCCAGGCGAACCGATATTGCGTTTCTGGAGAGCGCTCGTGATGTTTTCCACGCGAATCAGTTGACTACCGACGAACAAAAAGTAATTGCCAGGTTGATCGATTCGTCGCGCGATGTTCGCGAACAGTTGCAGTATCGATTGCAGATGGCTGCTTTTTTTGAAGCAACCGGCAAACCCGCAGACGCCGCGCAGACATTCGATAAAATCGTCACCGATTTTCCGACGAATCTTGGAGTAATTCAGGAAGCCACGTCCTATTACTCACGAGCTGGACTGATCGACAAATCGATTGGTCTTTACAAAGATGCGGTCGGACGGGCGCAGGGCCAGTATAAACGCGACTTTATTCTGGGGCTTGCCGATCGTCAGGTAAGTGCAAACAAGCTTGCTGACGCCGAAGCGACGCTTCGCGGCTTGTACGCACAGGATCCTCTGGATACCGATACATTCGGCAGGCTGGTCAAAGTACTGGGCGATGAGAACAAGAACGATGCTCTGGTAGAGTTGTACAAGACCGGGCTTGAAAATATCAAGAACGCCGATCTCGATCACGATACTGCGACGCAGCGGTTGAGAGAGCTCCGCCTTGGCATGGTCGAGACGCTGGCCAGATTACAGCGTCCGTCGGAGGCCGTCGATCAGTATATCGAGGCGATAAATCGACAGCCGGAAGACTCTGATCTTCTTAACAATGCTGTCGCTTTTTCAGAACGTAACAACCAGCTCGACCGTCTGGTCAAATATTATCAGGATACTTCGCAGAAAAGTTTTAAGGATTATCGTTGGAACATAGTACTGGCACGAATCGCCGAATACCGTGGCGATAATACTACTGCGGCAGCGCAATACAAGAATGCGGTACTGAACGAACCACAGCGACTGGATTTTCATTCAGTTCTCGCTGATTCGTTGATTCGAACAGGTCAGCTTGACGATGCAATTGCTGAATTGCACAAGGCGCATGATCTGGACAGCGGGAATCCGGACTGGCTCACGCGGATTGCGATGATACAAGTTCAGCAGGGCAAACGCGCCGACGCGGTTGCAACACTGAGAACCGCAATGAAATCCAGCAAGAATACGCTTGCCGCGACCATTTTTATTTATGCAGACAAATTGAAGCAATGGGGCCTGTCGAAAGAGGCGCTTGATTTCTATAACGAAGGACTGACCCGTTATTTGAAAGACCCCTATCAGCAGTCGCTGGACGGTAAGACGCTTGCCAGCTTTATCGAAGCTTCGCTTAAAAACGAATCTCCGGTCGCCACAGCCAATCGGCTGGAATCGCTCAACAAAACTCTGCAGGAGCAGATAAATAAAGAGAGCAACTACGAAAAATACAAGATCGAATCGGCACAGCGGATCGTCGCTGAGTCTATAGAGCAGGTGTTCGCAAAAGATGTGGCTGCGTATGGTAATCCGGAAGAGATCAGACCGCTGGCGGATTATTACAAACGACAGATTGCCGGGTACAACGATTACAGTGATGACTCACAAAAACAGTTGCGCCACTTTGCAACCATTGGCCACAACGCATTGTTGCCGGATGTGGAGGAAAATTCGCTGATTCGTTTGAAAGATGCTTCTTACACGGTTTACAAAAACGGCGGCAATGCCGGAAGCAATAACGCGACGGCTCAGACAACGCCTGCTCCTGCCACGACAACCCCGCGACGGGGACGGCAAGCGGCGACGCCTGCTCCTGTTCAACCGACGAGCTACACGGTTGAGGCTCAGCATTATTATATGGAGCTCCGGCGTCTGCTGAGTTTTTATGACAGTCGCGCCTCGTTCGATAAAGGGGCGCAATTGCTGGAAGCCGTATATCAACAGGATCCGATCAAGGACAAGTTCAATTATTTCGAAGAGATTGCGTGGCGATACGAGATGCTTGGGCAGCCCGATCGCGAGATGGCGGCTCTCCGTCAGTATTACAATTCCAGAGCCGGCGATCTGACTTCTAATAACGATGCTGCTATAGAACGTTATCTGGAGCTGCTATACAACACCAGTCACGTCGAGAGCAAACCGATCTCAACAAATGCGGCGTCCCGGACTGCTAGCGATGAGCTGCGCCAGATCGCGTCAAAGTTCAATCCGTACCAGTTGCAGGTAATCAATTTCTTCATCGACCACGGCGAAGAGGCTCTGGCACAGGAAGCGATAACCCACACAAACCTGTCGGCTGCCTGGGTTGCGTCACGCAGCGCACAAGTAGCACTTTACTTCAAAGATCAATCATCAAAGGCCGAAGGTTATTTCCGTGTCGCGCTTGATATAAAGACGATTGGTGACTTTATCAAGAACCCGAAGTCTGCTACCGATGGATTGTCGCAGCACGATTGGTTATGGACTGCAAGATCATACGGAATGTGGTTGGGCCTGAATGACAAACGCTCCAATGAAGTTCACCGGTATATCACAGGCTTGATTGAGCGTCGCCCTCACGATCCGGGTGCTCAACTGCAACTAGCCAGCTACTATCTTGGCGCGAAGCAGACCAAGCGCGCAGCGGATCATGCAACGCTGGCTCAGGAAATGGCGCCGAACGACACTCGTGTTCTTGCCGTAAAAGGATCGATTCTTTTCGCGGATGGCAAACAGAATGACGCTCTGGCGTTGTGGAATTCAATTCCTGCGCGAAAGGGCGCGACAATCGCGGACATTGAAACTTATTTCAAAGTCATGCGCGATCACAAACTGGCAAGACAAGCTCTGCCGCAGATTGAAAATTTCCTGGTAAGCCACGTCAACAAGGCTGATGCATTTGAAGTGTTAAAGCCGTTTATTCGCGAGGTCGCTTACTCTGCCTACGCCGACGATTCAGAGAAGATTTATCAGGTCGCGCAGGCGATTGGATCACCTCAACAGGTATCAACCAATTACGACACCCAGTTAGGGTCCGCTATTACAACCATGTTCCGCAATGTTACTAATCGATTGCAAGATAATCTCTTGCTGCCAGAGATGGTCCTGAACGAACAACTGGTCTCTGACGCGGATCGCGCGGATTTCTACCGCACTGTCATTTCCCGACAAGCTAACAAGGTACTCGCCCTTATTGCGTCGGGAGAGAACGCTGACAAATACAGCGAGTGGAATGGCAACGAATATGTCAGCCCGCTCGACTCAATGAATAAATGGCGCGAGCAGTATGTTAATTACCTGACCGATCATAAGTCTTATGCGCAGGCTCGCACTGAGCTCCAGCAGTACCGCGCGCTGGATGCAGCAAGGCAAAAGGACAACTATAAGAACAGCTCTTCCTCGGATAACTCTGATACTAGCGACGATCAGTCTGCAAAACAGGATTGGATGGTTTTGGCAGAAGCCAGATTGAATATTCGCGAAGGAAAGAGCGCCGAAGCACTTAAGTCCCTTCGTAATTACGCTGCGGTCGGTGTGGCGTCAACTCAGTCGGGTATTGCATACATTCCCGATAAAGATCGGGCCGTCGCCGCGTACCTGATGCTCAGAAACGAAGGCAAGTTCACGGAAGCTGACCAACTGATGCGTGACGTTTATTCGCAACTGATTGCCGCGCGGCAACTGGACAGCGCGAACTACGCTGGTCTTGCTGAACTGGAATTCAAGGTTGGGAGCACTGATCGAGCACTGACGCTGTTAAAGCAGATGGTCGACGCTCACATTGGTGACGAGAACACCCTCGAACTGGCAGCGACCATAGCGGCCAGGTATCAGTCGTTCAACGCCGCGCTCGATTGGCGACATAAAGCGCAGACGCTGAATGTTGAGGACTCGGAAAATCAACTGGAGACCGCTCGCGTTCTTGCGGCGATGAATCGTCGAACCGAAGCTGCTGATGTGCTGGCCACAATAATCGACAATCACAGCTCGCCGAATACAGCGCGAGCTGCGGCGGCGTTCCTGATGCCGGAGGCAGTTAAAGGCGATTCAGCAGCGCTGACTCACGTAATGGATGTGTACCGCCAAAAGGCATCGAGCGGAAATCTTTATGCTCGGCTGGTTCTGGCAGAGCTTCTTGATGCGTCCGGGCAGACTTCTGAAGCTGAGAACATGTTGAAGACCGGTGCAAGTCAGCCTTACAGCGGTATCGCTAACCTGGTGCTGGGCAGCTTTGAACTGAAACACGGAAATGCCGGAGCGGCCATGCCAGCGTTCGAGGCGGATCTCTATCAAGATCCTGACGCCCTCGTCAGTCAGACGGTGACATTTGCCGCGGGATTGCCTCGCGAGCAGTTAATCAAACTATATTCGACCAGCGGACGACAGGCTGCCGCTCTTGTACTGGCAAATCAGTCAAGCGATTATAGGCGAGCGAGCGGGCGCGGAGACGATGAAGGCGGATTGGTCTATTCGGCTGGCAGCGAAGGGTCGATTCTCGATAGCCAGTCCAGCGCGTGGTTCCTGGAGATCTATCTCTACCCGCTCTATTCAAGACCGTCCAGCAGTCTGTTCAGAATACCACCGGGTCATGGACCGCTGGGGACTGATCAATCCGCAACGCAGATCGATGATTCATCTTCAGCGAAATTCCACACGATTGCGGAGTTAAATCTGGAAGCAGCTTTGCAGGGAAGACGTTCGACGCTGAGACTTCTTTCCGATATGTCTGCGCGCGATGGCAATTTTGCGGCGGCTATCGATTTCGAAAGAGCCAGGCGGCCGTTGCTGGTTACAAGCCAGTCAATCACCGAGAGCAACAATTACCTGATCACGTTGATCGGGAAACAGCACGAATCAGAGAAACGGTTGATCGCGCGCGCACACATTGACCAGAAGCTCACGGACGAGCCGGCCGAAGCACAACCGCCTGAGCAATAAGAAAGAAACGCGGTTTATTAGTTGCGAGCGAACAGAACGGAGTCAACTATGAAGGTCGACAGAATGAAACGAATAACAAAGGCGATTCTGGCAGCTGTATTTATTACCGCAGCATTAGCGATGGTATCTGACAGCGCTCCGCAAAAAGACGCGGCCAGCCAGTTAAAGCTGAGCAAGTTCATGCCAAAAGGCGCGCTTCTTTACGCGCAGTCCAGCAATTTGGGCGCTCAGTTCAAAATGTGGCAAGCGTCGCCTTTGCATGACCGGTATTTTTCCAGCAAGAATTACGACTCATTTCAGGAATCGCGACTGTTTCTGAAACTGCAATCGCGCTCGAAGGAGTTTGAAACCGCGCTCGGGCTGGAATTCACCGAAGACACTATAGCTTCGCTTGTAGGCGGAGCCAGTGCTATTGGCGTTTACGATCTGGGAAAGCTCGAGATGGTAGTTATCTCAGAGATGCCGCGACCGAAGGCATTCGCGACAGTTTTGTTTGCCAACGCGAAATCGTTTGATGAGCGAACAACCGGGGGCGGCACCGTTTACTATATGCGAGAGTTTGTTTCAGACGGCGGGCGATCGCAGCAGCGCGTTGCTTTCGCGTATGCAGGTGGAAATCTGGTACTGGCTTCGAACGAAGGGTTATTGCAGCGAACGCTGGAAAACATTCCCGACAAACAGAGCAACGACAGGTTAATCGACGAAATCTCGCCCGTTCTGGCAAAGGCGACAGATTTTTCCGCTCACAATATTACATTGTGGGTGAATCAATCGAAACTAAATGCCAATCGCTATTTCGATAATTACTGGGTTCACCATAATGTCGATGATCTTAATCGCATACAGGCTGGCCTGATCGATTTGGAAATCACAACCGGCGAATTAAAGGAGCGACGCTGGTTCACATTGGATTTAACGGCCCAAACCAGACCCGCGGCGCGAAACGCAAAGGGAATTACGAAAACACCATCTCGACCGGTCGCGACGACTAATGCAGGCGCTGGTGGTCAGTTGATGTCGAATCTTCTAAGGTTCGCTCCATCGGATGCTCAGTTTATTGAGGCGCGAGGATCTGACAGCAACGATCCAAAATTAGTTTCGTCTCTGGCTGCGACATTGTTCGGGCAATTGCCGGATACGCAAGGCACCGCGCGGAGCGTTCCCGTATCCGATACAAGCTCTCGCAGCAATGACAACGATTCTCCCGGCCGCTATCGGCATCTCGACTCGCGATACGACCGAGACATCGATGACGAAGCAGCTGTGAAACTTACCGACACCCAAAATGAACGGGCAAACGCGAATGCGAGATTCTCTGCGTCTCTCGCGACAGTCATTGCGCCTGCGAAACCAGACGCATACGTAATGATCGAAACGCCAGAGTTGAGCGGCAACAAACTCTTTGTCCATTTCAATCGTGCGGTGGTGATCAATCTTGGCGATTCAACTGCGCTGAGTACTCAACGACTGGAATCTGCAGTCGCCGACGAGATGCAGCAACGCTTCGTTGTCGGTAATGCGGGACAACGTTTAGGATGGCAGGTTGAAGGGTCGGTTCATTACTTGAAACAGGCGCTGCTGGAACAAGGTGGTGCGTACGCCATCAGCGGAAAGAGTCTTATCATCGCCAGCAACAAAGAATACTGCGCGGCGGTTGTAGCGCAGGCCGCGACAACTACTACCTACAAGGCATCCCTGGCCGGGAAGCTGCAGCGTTACGCAATCGTCAGACCTGGAGCGATCAAGCCTATTTTTGCGAAACTTGCAAAGGTCCTGGATGCGAATCAACCCGCAAAGAGTGCAGATGCTTCGGGGGCATCAGATACACCTTCAGAAGGCGATACCGAAGAAGGCAGCTCGCAGGATGCAAGTGCTGGCGCAGACAACGACAGTGGACCGGTTACGTTCTTTGGCCAAAATGTAAAGAGTCTGCTGGATGTTATCGATGGTGTTGATGAAGCAACTTATCAATCATCGATTACAGGCGACCTGATGATCGAAGTGATAACATATCACTTGAGTTAATGCACAACCGGCTGACAGCCTGTTGAGCAGGTCTGGGCTTTTAAATCACCTGAAGGGCGAACAGTGAATAGCCGTGGGCAAAGCGAAGCGACGCCCACGGAAGCATTCGTTGGCTTTTCTTAGTCTGAAGGACTAACAGTATATTCGACTTCGTTCAAACGAAGGGAAGTTGCAGCCCTTCAGGCTGCGAATCTGTGGGGAACCGTTCCTTTGGCGGTGCCACCGGCTATTAACTGTTTGCCCTTCGGGCAAATTGGTGGTGTGCCAAAGCAGGAGAGCTGGACATTAGATTTGAGGTGCCGAAACTACAGCAACAGGCTGGCAGCCTGTTGTACACTAATGAAGTACTGTCTTTCCTTAATCCTTCTGGCGATTTGCTCACAAGTCGCAGTAGCAGCCGACAACGTCCGAATCGGGGTGTTCTGGCTATACGATATTAGAGTAATCCAGGCGACACCCGTTAATAAACCAATCACAATTTCTCGCGACAATGGCAGACAAGATTACTTGCTCACTGTCGGGCGGAAGCTGATTGTCCAGCGCGACAGCGATGGTCTTCTATGCAACGTCACCGATAATTCTGGACAAACGGTAGATCAGTGGCGCGGTTCCAGCATTTCTCTTAATGAAGGCGATCTTTCAGGCACGACCAGTCTGTCTATACCAGGCAAAATCACTCGAGCTTTTCGAGGAGTGGTAATGATAAAACCCGCAGCAAATCTCGCATCAGCGCCGAAAACCGAGATAAGAGTCGTTCTGGAAACTGATCGCGAAAACGCTATCGCTGCGATAGCCGCATCCGAAATGCCTGTTCGTGCCGGGAAAGCCGATCTTCAATCGTTGCAATCATTGTCGGTTGTCATCAGGACATTCATGATCGGTCATCCGCATCGCCATTCGGAAGAAGGCTTCGATTATTGCGACAGCACTCATTGCCAGCATTATCAAGGTGAGGATTTCACCAGTCGGATTGCAGGTCGACTGGCAAAACAGGCTACTAGTGAAACTCGCGGAAACATTCTGTCATTTGAGGGCAAACCGATCGAGGCATATTTTACCGCCGCATGTGGCGGAATCACTACGACGCCTCAAGTAGCGTGGGGAACAGTTCCGTCTGGCGCGTATAGCTATTACACCGTAAGGTGCAAGTGGTGTCGCGCTTCGCATTTTTACCGGTGGGAACGTCATGTCGATGCCGGGAAGTTATTTGATGCCGCTTCGAAAATAGCTGGCCTAAAACTTACATCACAGGCCAGGTTCGAAACTGTCGAGGCAGACAACGGCTTTGTGCAGGCAATCAGGATTATAGACGGACCACAAGTGGCATTAGTATCTATCTCAAAATTCCGTAGCGACCTTGGACGAATTCTGGGCTGGAACACCGTAATCAGCAATGCCTTTACGATGGAGCGGCGCGGCAGCGAATTCGTGATACACGGTCGAGGCTTCGGACATAACGTGGGACTCTGCATAGAAGGCGCCTTGCGACAATCTGAAACGGGCCGAAGTTGGCGCTCGATTCTCGCTTATTACTTTCCGCACGCTGACATAACGGCAATGGCGAATGCCCAAGGTCTGATTAAGTCACTGAAATAGAGGGGTTAGCGCTGATAAGTCATAAATCGACACATGAATTACTGTTTAATGCTATACTTCCTGTTTATCCAAAGTGGACCCCGCAGCATCACAAAAGGGAAATACGGACTAACTGAATGCTACGACTGACTGGCGCTTATTTGGCGCTTTTTCCCCTGCAACAAAAATTACAGGTATTCTTAAACTGGGTTCAGACGTTCGGCGTCGGAGGCGTATTCGTTTTGACGCTGCTCGATTCAGCGTTCGTTCCAACGGCAGGAGCACCAGATGCCTTGTTGCTGATATTGGCGGCGAACGGACAGGCTTTTCTGGCTGCGGTCGCTGCAATTATTGGATCAACAGCAGGTTGCATTGTTCTTTACTACATTTCCAGGGCCGCTGGCGAAGCTGCGCTGGGTAAATTCAGTTCAAGCAAACGGGATCGGGCGAAGCGCCTGCTGGATAAATACGACGTTTTAGCTGTACTGATCTCGGCTATATTGCCGCCGCCGTTTCCATTCAAGATTTTTGTTATTTCCGCGGGTGTTTTCCGTCTAAGGATCGAGCGCTTTGTTATTGCAATTCTCGCAGGACGAGCGTTTCGATACGGATTACTCGCAATTTTCGCGTTTAAATACGGTCAACAGGCAGAGGCGATCTTTAAGCAGCATTATCCGAAAATTGGTCTCGGCTTAGCCTTAGCATTAATCGGTTTTCTGTTATTATATACGATGATAAAGCGCCGCCGACAAGCACTGATGACCCAAAATCCGGGGCGAATATAGGTCAAAGAGCAGGTTCCACTGAACGAATTGCCGCTGGGCGAATTTATTGCAACTTATAGAGACGAAAAGCGTTCGAAATGAAGAAACTGTACTGCTCGCGGTTCTTGTGGTCGATAAATAATCTGTACTAGTACCGTTTTTATTTTTTGCAGGTCATGAAAAAGCTGATTTTTTTCCTTCTTCCGATAATTCTGGTCGGGCAAACTCTGTTTGCCAGCACCTACGCCGCTCGCCAAAGCAAGTGCATTCGAATAATGTCATCTGAAGAGCTGACAAAAGAGGCCGAACTGATTGTTCGGGCAAAAGTAACCCGCGTTGATCGGGCGACTTATCAGGGTCTTTATGATCAACTGGCGACCTTGAAAGTCAGCGAAGTAATCGATGGCGACACCGCTCTGAAGGATAAAGAGATCAAGGTTTGGGCTCAAACACGAGTTCCCTGCGCAAATGACAGTTATGCGGTGAACGACGAACTGCTCGTTTTCCTGGTCAGAGAGATCACTTTTTACCACACGTTGAATTATCAATACGGACAATTCCACATGCAGAACGAACAGGTGATGGGCTGGCGCGACAAAGATAAAGGCGAAGTTGCAAAGAATTATCCCGATGTCGCAACCGAGATCCGAACGATTCTGGTGGCACGTACTACATCTGCGCTAACGACCAGCGCCGCGATTGTATCGACGCCGCGGTAATCGCATTTTAGAGTCAACCGGTTCAAATCTGATTTTAAATTCCCCAGTTGTTATAGTTATAAGTTGAGATCACTGCGGGCGTTTGCTTTAATGGCAAACGCAACCTGCTGGTTTGCGCTGTTCATCATATTTATTCATTCCACATCGCCTGGTGGTGACAGATGAAGGGACTGATATGGGACTCCTAACTCGAAGGCGCATTCAACTGATAGCGGCGTTCGCTTTATTAACAGCCAGTGGTCTCGCGCTGGGTTTCAGCAACCGCTTCGGCGCCAGTCCGCCCCAAAGCACCGATTCGGCCGGCGTGTACAAAAATCGCTGTTCCAGATGCCACGGCGTCGACGGCAAGCCGAAACGGGACACGATTCCAGATTTCACGGATGCTAAATGGCAGTCGAGCCGAAAAGATGAAGACCTGAAGCAATCTATCAGTGACGGCAAAGGCGAGATGCCAGCTTACGGCCAGATACTGGATGAGACTCAAATAAACGGATTAATTACGTATATACGTTCGCTCGCAAAGCCAGGTCAATAGACTTTATGTATGATTGATAACCAGAATCCTGATCTGCTCGAAACATTCCTGGATGGCCGAATAAAAGTGTTGGTTGGCAATATCGTCGAGCAGGACGTCGACGTCATCGTGAACGCGGCCAATTCTGGACTGATGGGCGGTGGTGGTGTAGATGGCGCGATTCATCGGGCAGCGGGTCCACAGATTCTCGAGGAATGCCGCGAGATTCGCCGTACTAAGTTTCCAAAAGGACTTCCCACCGGCCTCGCCGTAATTACAACCGGCGGCAATCTTCCTGCAAAATACGTGATTCATACAGTCGGGCCAGTTTACGGCGTACGGCAACAGGAATCGCCAGAGCTCTTGGCCGCCTGCTACAGGAATTCGCTTTCTTTGGCGGTGGAAAATAATTTGCAATCGATTGCATTTCCGTCAATATCAACCGGTGCATTTCATTATCCTCGCGAGGACGCGGCCAGAATTTCATCAGAGGCCATCAACAATTATCTGTTGGCCGACGACACGTTGAAAGAAGTTCGCTTGGTCTTTTTTTCACTGAGCGACGCGAAAGTCCTGCTGAAAAATCATAACTTCCGTCATTCCGGCCAATAAAGTATGTCCGTAGCAAATTAAAATGACCGCTTTTCGTAGCAAATGAAATGTCCGGTTGTTAACAGCAAAGCTACCACTGAAATTGCATGCAATTCAACAATGGCAGCAGCTTCACTTGCTTGAAGAGGGGAGCGTCAGCTCCCCTTAGTTGATCCATAGCCGAAGCGAGGACTCTGTCAAGGACGCGCGAGAGCGCGCCCGAAGGGTTTATCCTTGACAGCAGTCCGCAGCGAAGGCTATGTGGCCTCACGCCACCTTCAA
>DASRDY010000229.1:0-14002 GCA_035652355.1 Blastocatellia bacterium | reverse complement strand
TCGTAGTTGTCTTTATCACCTACGCGAGAAAGATTAGCCGAGAAGTCTCCGCCGACCCTGTTTGGTCCTTCACCGATTGAGTGGCAGGCCAAACATCCTCTCGTTTCCAACAATTCTTTGCCGTGTCCAGCGTCACCTTGTTGCTGTTGTGGTAACGAGACGCCATCCCAGCCGGATTGCCAGATGAATGCGGCTACATTCTTTCGTTCTTCTTCACTTAAGCGGAACGTCGGCATCTTCGTGCCAGGACGAAACGCCTGCGGATCTCGCAGCCATTCGGGAATGAATTCCTTCTTTAACTTGAACTTCACTTCCTTCAGGTTTGGACCGACCTTTTTCTGATCGCGAAGCAGGTATTTTGTCTGAACCTCAAGTTGCTGGATTCTTCCGTCGATCTGGCTGATACGCTGATTGATATTGCTGTTATCGGCCAGCAGTTGCCGAGCGTCGGCATCGGTAATATTTGGATCGTTGGCCTTGTTCTTGTTGATCTCGATCTGATGGAAGGCATTCTCCTTGTCCATCTCGAACTGCTTGATCTGCTGTGTAGCCTTTGCGAGTCCGCCTGTCTCGCGGTCGAACCCTTCATACTTGTGGCAGCCCACGCAGCCGCGTTCCATGAAAAGCTCTTTGCCGCGATTCAGAACATCGGCGCCAGCAAGAACGACATCTTTGTTGTGACACTGATTGCAACCGGATTGCATGTTCTCTTTTGCATACATCGGCCACAGCCAGTGCTCATAATTTCCGTGAGCTTTCTCTTCGCTGGTAGTCGCGCGACCATTACCGCCGTGACACGCAGTGCAGCCGAACTTTTCGGGATCATGTTTCGCAAGCAGATCTTTATTTGGATGGCTGGTGAATGCCCCGGCGTGCGGACCTTTCATATCCTGCGCAGTAATCTGAATAGGCTCGCGTATCCCAACGTGACAGGATTCGCAGCGGTCTACAATATTAGCGTCGGGGATATTGATCTGCTGGATCTTAACATCGAAATTTTGGTATTTGTTGATCAGTCCCTTGACCTGCGTTTCGTTCAAGCCGTTGAGATGATCCTGAACATATTTATCCTGTTTATCCTGCAAATCCTTTTGTGGTTTGAGGGCAGCCGCCTGGTCGGCGGTCAACTGTGTTTTCTTAGCAGTGAGATCGTTGAAGCGTTGCTGCAGCTCGCTGAAATTCATGTCAAAGCTGCTCTTTGACTTACCATCATCGCTTGGATAATCGCGTACGCTTCGCTTGGTGTTCTGGATCTTGTCAATCTCACTTTGATAGGACGCCTTTTCACTCGCCGAATCAGTTTGATCGGACTTATATTTGATGGCGGAAATCTGAGCGCGGTCATCCTGAAAAGGATCCTGAATGGCCGCCAACTGATCATTAATAATCTGAAGCTGCCCAGCTATTCTATCAAGCTCTGGCTTGGCGGCCGCTTTTGCGGTCTCGATCTTCCCTTGCAGATCCTGATAATCGGCCGAGTCCTGGATATCTTTCACGTTCGCTCTGGCTGCCGGCAATACCTTCTTTTGAAGAAAGCTGACGTAACGATCTGCGAATTCGTTCTGCATACCCTTCCACGGACGCAGACCGAACAATTCGTCGTATAACGCCCAGGCCAGGGTGACCATCAGCAGAAGCGTGAAAATTAATATCGGTGCGCTTAAAGACTTATCAGTAATCGGATCAGGAACGGGCTCTGTCACTTTCTCAAGCGCCTGATCGCGGTCTAGATTCTCAGCCATCTAGTCCCTCTCTTTTTTATGTAGCGCAAGCTGCCAGCTTGCGTCTATCAATAAGAATTAGATATCGAATAATTCACAACCAAGCGACGAGGCGCAAGCTGGCATCTTGCGCTACGCCATACATCATATGTTGAACCACGGCGTTACCCAGATGTACTTAATGCGGAACACCAATCGCAAAATGATCTTGATCGGAAGACTCAACATACAGATTCCGAAAAACAGCGTAATGCCGATCTGCAAAAGGCTCATCCGCGCAAAAACTTTCCGATTGAACGGATTCCAGTTCATTATCTTAATGATCAGCCACCCGGCGGCCACTGTATACGCGCCGACCACAAGTCCCCCGAAGATCACCTTACCCCACCTGCTGGTGATGCCTAAGATGTCAGGCAAGTCGCGGTTGCTTTCGTAAATAACCCTACTGTGATCCCAGGTCATTCCGGGCCAGAACCACATCCATCCCGGTCCTCGAATGAACGTGCCAATCACAATCATCAACAGCCACAAAACCAGAAAGCCGAAACAGAAACCGGAGATGGCAAACTTCCTTTGATTCCAGGTGTAATAGCCAGAACCCAGCGGATTCGTGTCGATATACGGAATCGCCATTAATCCCACGATGATAAGCCCAGGCATCATCACGCCAGCGATCCACGGATCGAAGTAGACCAGCATTTCCTGAAGGCCAAGGAAGTACCACGGCGCTTTTGACGGATTCATCGTCAGGTTCGGATTCGCTGGCTCTTCCAGGGGCGCATTCAGCGTAATTGACCAGACAATCAGCAGCACAGTTACGATGATCGCGGCCAAAAACTCCACGCGCAGCAGGAATGGCCACACATGTATTTCTTTTGCCCAACCCGGTTTCCACGGAAATATTTTCCGGTGATGGGTTTTGGCTAGCTGCGGATCTCCCTCAAGCTGAGCAATCAGCTTGTCGCTTTTTACCGCCTGCCGCATCCCGTACCAGGTAAAGAACGGCACCAGAAACAACATAGCCACAATCGGAACGTTGTCCGGAGCCGATGCAATTGACCAAAGTTGGCCCCAATCCATAGCTACTCTCCCACGTATCAGTGTTCAGAGTGCAGCTTTAGCTTTGCTTTTTCATAAAAAGCAGCCTGAAGGCCGTACTCTGAACTAGCTACCTCTTCTTATCCAGTTTCGCTTCTGCTTCTAACATCACTGGCGCTGGACCTGAGATTCCGCCGTCCTTGCGAACGCGCCAGAAGTGAACACCCATAAAGACCGATGCCACCAGCGGAATGCCGATACAATGCCAGATGTATGACCTGAGCAAAGCGCTGGCGTCGACAATCGATCCGCCCAATAATCCAAATCGAATATCGTTGTAAGGCGTCATACCCAGTTGAGCGCCGAACGGGCCTTCGTGGCCTAAACCGGGTGTCGCTCGCGCCATGTTCGTTCCCACCGTCACAGCCCAGAATCCGAGCTGATCGTCCGGCAACAAATATCCGGTAAATGACAGCAACAGCGTCAAAACGAGCAGCAAGACGCCGACGCACCAATTGAACTCTCTAGGGGTTTTATACGACCCCGTGAGGAAGACCCTGAACATGTGCAGCCACACCGCAATAACCATCAAGTGAGCCGCCCAGCGATGCATATTTCTCAGCAATTTACCAAAGGGGACGTCATGTTCCAGGTAAAGGATGTCGCGGAAAGCCTGGACTTTTGTAGGGTGATAGTAAAACATCAATAGAACGCCGGTAAACGTAAGAACCAAATAGAGATAAAACGTTATGCCGCCCATTCCCCAGGTAAAGTCGTAACGGACTGCATCACGATTGATCTTGGCCGGATGCAGGTGCAGGAAGACGTTCGACAGCACACCAAGACTACGGCTTCGCGGAGTCTCGTCGTGCTTCACGCGGAAAATCGACTTATACAGTTGAGTCTTTTCCGGCTGCTTTAGGTTCTCGATATCTTCCTTGAGCTTCGCCTTCAGCGCATCCATCCCGCTCGGCGTAGACGGCGTCGCGCTAACAGAAGCGTCCGATTTTTTCTCAAGGTCGGTCTTACTCTTGGGTTCGTCCATTGCGATTCCACTCCAAAGCTCTAACCAAAACTAAACCTGAATAAATGCGCCCGGATCGTTGAATTCGTCCTTTTCGCCCTTTGGCCATTTAAACAACCGGCTGGTGTCAACAAGGATTTGACCTGAAGGATCCAGCTCCACGTGAGCGCGGTCCATGGGTCTCGGGGCCGGTCCTTCAAAGTTGATTCCCTCCGGCGTGTATCCGCTGCCATGACACGGGCACTTGAATTTGTTTTCGCTGGCGTTCCAGTCAGGCGTGCAGCCCAGGTGCGTGCAGCGCGCGTAAATAACGAACAACCGCTCGGTGTTCTTCACAACCCAGATACGGTACTGTTGTTGCCACTTTGTTTCGACACCAAGTCCGTAATCCGAAGGAAATCCAACGCGAAACACTGTGCTGGGCTCAAATATCGCGCGCGGAAGAAAGAAGCGCAGAATCATCAAAACATTGGCCACCAAAAAGCCCCACACACTGATCCAGACAACTCGACGACGAGTCTTGTTGACCGGGGCCACGCGCTGGCTAATTGTAGGACCGGTTGGTCTTGCAGCGGCCGGTTTGGCTGCCGGCGTCGCTGTGGCAGCAGGCTTTGCTGGCGCGTCAGCTTTTGCGGCCGGCGGTTTAGGAGCAGGAGCTGGCTTTTCCGGCTTTTCAGGACTGCCAGCATCGGGATTCTGTGCTTCATCCATACTAGAAACTCCGAATCAAGTCTCCAGGCCAAACTCTTCAGCCTGAAAAGATTCTCGGGAATCAGTCAGTTACATTTAACTCAGCCGATAAAAACTCGGCGCAAACCTTTTTGGAAACGATTTATGAATCGGGCCGGAACAGAGTTATTGATCAAATACAGCTTGGCACGGCGAAAAGTTGCCGGATTAAGAATAATAGATGTTCGAGTTGATTGATCCACCTGGGCCATTGCAGGCTTAACAAAACAGGCACTACAATAGAACAGCAGCCCGAACTCAACCCTACTAACTTTGATTATTATAAACGGCCCATCAGGAGAGACACGGCTTACAATAAGACAAATAAATGCGCTCCGCAAGTCTTTTTTGGCTTATTTTTGAATTATTCTTGTGATCGTAATCACTTATACGCAAAAGTGGCGCAGACATTCAGTCTGCGCACATTGCTTAAACTGGCAGTTGGATAAAAACCTTCTTGCAAATTGATGAACGGGCGCAGACTGAATGTCTGCGCCACAGTTTTCCCTTTATTTATTGCAGGTTAACAGGTTCCGAGCGCCCGTAATAAATGCCGTTAAACAGAAACTTGAATGTTCCGTGGGGCTGGCCTCTGAACAGAATCTCCGGTCCGAACATCAAAAGCTTTCCTGATCCGACGTTTGCATCGATTACCGCCGCGCTGTCCTGAAGATATTTCTGTCCCCAGGCCCAGCCACTGCGCAGCGGATGATCGGTGTCAAACCAGGCTACGGGTTTGATCCCATGCAGTCCCGCATCGGTTCGAAGTCTGAACGATGGGCTGTTATCAAAGAAAACATCGGTCTTCTCGTTCATTCCGAATGCCAGCGGATTTGTATTATCGACATGCACCTGAAGAACGGAGCCAGGCACGTAGAATTTATCTCTCGGAAGCGGACGATCAACGCCTTCAGCGTTCTTTTCTGTCAGAGCGCTGGTTATCGGCAACCCAAGATGATAGGCCAGGTTATTCGACGTACCTATCGTGATTACGGTCCCACCCTGTTCCATAAAGCGTTTCAATTGCGGAATGGTCTTGGCCGCAGTCACACTTCCCATACGGCTTCGGTATTCTTCTGGAATATTCTCAGCATTGTTTCCACCACCGAAATTTCCGCCGCCTCCGCCACCTCTTCTGCCGGTCTCCGTTCCTGGAATAGCGCCATCGACGAATATGATCACATCGTATTTCTTCGACAAATCGCCTTCATCCAGAGTTGGCGGATAAACAACGGTGAACGGAAATTCATATTGTTCAAGTATCCAACGCGTCCAGCCGGACGGCATCGATCCGCCGTAACGATCCCACAGCGCAACCCGAAGTGGCCGCAGTTTCAATGCGTCGCCTGTCGGTTTGTTCGTTACCGCATCGAAGCTCAAACCGAGATCAGTCGCGATTTTTTGCAGTTTTCCCAGAGTAGTCGCCTTCGCCGGGATGAAAATAGTTCCCGGCGCATACGTCCTGCCATTGGCGTCGAATTTCTTTGATAGCCAATAAACCTCCTCGTTTGCCGCTAGCAGTCGATTCGTCGCAATGAATGAATCGTTGGTTTGGTGACTTAACAGGTATCCGGCTATTGGACCCTTGCTGGCCGCCACATTTCCGGCCGGCGCTTTAGCCAACCCCTGAATCGCTTCAAACGGCCCATCGAATCCATCCAGTATGCGGTCGAAAACAACCCCCATCTGAAAAGCCAGCGTCCAACCCGCGTTATCGTAAGGCGGAATCGGCGGTCCTCCTGGGTAAGCGAAATCGTCCGGATGGTCCTGTGGCTCGAACATATCCAAAATATGCGGTCGAAATGCTTGTGCGGTTTTCACGACATACGATCCGGCGGGATAAGTCTTTCCGTTAACTTGAAATTCTCTTGTTGCTCGATCAATAACGATTCCATTTTTTATCAGAGTGTTCACAAATTTCGTCGCTGTCGGAAAATCGGGTTGATCCGACGGAATAATGTAACCTCGCGGGTCGCGAAGTTCCGGTTTATGCATTTCGTCAAAATATTTGATGGGCGTATTGCGGAAATTTCCCCCTCCACCGCCTCCCCCCGGCGCGGCATCGTTCGATACTGGCAAATCGCCTCCACCAGCTCGACGACTTCCCTGCTGAGCTTGACCTGAATCCTTTGCGACCTCTTCTTCAATTTGCTCGACCAAACGAGGATGTATAGTCCAGGTGTCTTTGCTTCCCCTATCGATTGAGTTCTTGCCCATCTTATAAATATTGAAGAGGAAGTCTTCCTTCATTTTCGCGGCCAGATCCAGAACGGATCGATTCGCGGTAATCGAATAATCGATTGACTGTCGGAAATGCCATTGTTGCGGCGCGATCGGGTATGGCAAATCGCCTTTTGGCAACTGACGAGCCGGTAGGAACGGGATGTTCATCGGCGTCGGATTACCTATGGTCTCAGTCAATAGACCGATCATATTGTGAAAATAACCTGTTGTGCGCAGTCCGCCATTCCACCAGGTCGAATACGAGGAGCCGGAGCGCATCGTCACGCCTGGTTTCCCTTCCGCCGCAAAACGTGTGTGCATCGCAGCACCAATCAGATCGACTTCCATTGGAATAATCGGATCAAAGTAATAGTTGAAGGGATCGCGAAACGGTGGAGAGAACATCACGGTGCCAGCAGGACCGGTCTGGTGATGATTATAGATGATCTGCGGAAACCAATCCTGATAAAAGACCTTGTTGATCGCTTCAGTCTCTGGCTGCGTGACCATATAAAAGTCGCGGTTATCATCATGTCCAATGTATTTCTGATATAGGACCGGCAATCCGCCCATCGTGCGTTTCGTCGGGTCGGGATTGCGCATATACCAGTTTGACACCAATTCCATACCGTCGGGATTTACGAGAGTGCAGAGAATGATCACATTATCCAGGATCCTCTTCGTTTCCGGATCGTCCATGCTGACCATCTGATATTCGGTTTCGATCAACTGCTGAGCGCCTAACACTTCAGTCGCATGCAGACCACCATCAATCCAGACGACAGACTTGCCTTCGATGGCAAGCGCGCGTGCTTGTTCATCGTTCAATCCTTCTGCAAGCGCAAGTTTCCTGGATATATCCTTATAATGATCCAGTTTCTTCTGATTCTCAGGCGAAGTGATGATCGCCGTATACATGGTTCGACCTTCGGCGCTGTGACCGATTTCAACCAGCTTCATTCGCGGCGATTCCTGAGCGAGTTTCTTCAAATACTCGACGTATTGTGTGTAATTGACCAGGAAGTAATCATCGCCGATGTTGTGACCGAACTGCTGCATGGGACTGGTGACTTTGGTTTGACCGAGTGTCGCCGCTGCCGTCAGCAGAATCAGAATTAAAACTTGCAGTGATAGACGAATCCGTTTGGTATGCATGCCTGATCCTCTTTGGGATGAATTGAACGATAGACGAAATGCTCAGAACGCTGATATATAACAGGACGATTGGAACCTCAAGACGGTTTCAACTAAAGCCATGTCGTTCAGGATCGAACAAGCTTCAAAACTGATTGTTTGACTGCAGTTACCGGTTTATATATAAGCAAGAAACCTCGACAAGAATGCACGTCATTGAGGGCGAGGCCCGTAAGGCACATAGATGCCTGGCAGAAATTGATTCAAAAAAATGACAAGCAGGACACCGATTAGATGAAAATCGTATTTTTTGAGTCCCCAGATAAATTTCGCAAGTGGCTCGAGAAAAACCACGCTACCGCAGATGAGCTCTGGGTTGGCTTCTATAAAAAAGCTTCAGGAAAACCGAGCATCACCTGGCCAGAATCGGTCGATCAGGCTCTCTGCTTCGGCTGGATCGATGGCCTGAGGAAGAACATCGACGAAATCAGTTATAAGATTCGGTTTTCTCCTCGCAAGCCGCAAAGCATTTGGAGCTCGGTCAACATAAAACGAGCAAAGGAGCTTATCGCTGCCGGGCTGATGAAACCGGCTGGAGAGCAGGCGTTCCAGTCGAGGCAGGAAAACAAATCGGGCGTATACTCATACGAGCAGCGACGGGATAAACTCGACGAGCCTTACGAGAAAAAGCTCCGACAAAACAAGGCTGCCTGGAATTTTTTTTACGCTCAGTCGCCGTCCTATCGACGGGCTGTTTTCTGGTGGATCGTGAGCGCCAAAAAGGAAGAAACCCGAATAAAACGCCTGGATCAACTTATCGAGCTCTCAGCAAAAGGAGAGCTGATACCGCAGTTCCTTCGTCCAGGAAAGCCGTAGCTCAAGCTGCCAGCTTGAGCCTGGCCTGCGACTTTTGATTCCCGTCAAACGCACAATACCATCCGCCAGGCCGCCGAATTTGTGACCCTTATCACAAAATCATGGATTTTGGCCGGACGCCGGCCGTATACTGTTCCTGTTGCATATCGGCCCTATTTCTCTCTATCCGGATCTCATCAACACCAGCATTCGCGAAGCTGGATAGGAAGGTCGTTTTTCAGAGGGCTGAAATAGCCTCGAAGCGGTTATTAATACTGGGGAGGGCAAGCTCAGCGGACGTTCGGTCCCTGACGTTATCAAGTGATCACGAAATCATCGCGTCTTTACGAAAGCGCACGAGCGATTTATCGAAAGAACAGGTTTCGTAGCCTGCTTCTGTTGTTCCTCGCCGTAATAATAATCGCGCCTATGGTTTTCCCAATTGTTCGTGACTTCACTTCAACTCCTTTTCTGAAAGATTCCCTTCCTGACAAGAATCCCGGAAGCGGGGTAAGCTCTGCCCCTTTCTTCGTCGCGCTCGATCAGCTTGGACGAAGTATTGGCTGTCCTAAAGACGATCCTGTTGCGCAGAGAGTATTGCAGGATTACGGCGCAGTCTTTGTGGCCAGAAACGTTGTGACCCCTTCCGTCTGCCTTTTTTCCAGTGAAGATGAAGTGTCCAGGTTTCAAAACGATGCCACATATAATTCCAAGGTTATCGGTGGCGCAACGGTTGAGCTCCAGCCACTGGCAATGCAGGCTCTTGATGCGGCTATAGAAGATGCAAGACAGATCGCACTGAAAATAACTCCGCTCAGCGGCACAGAAGCTGGTCGCAGAAGCTACGCGGATACTGTCAGGCTTTGGAAAACAAGATTTGAACGCGCCTTGATTCATTGGAGAGATCGCGGACGACTCTCTGACAACGACGTTGAAAAATTACGTAATCTCTCGATTCACGATCAGGTCGCCAAGGTGCTCGATCTGGAAAAAGAAGGTATTTTTTTCAGTCAGGATTTTTCGAAATCGATCCTCTACTCAGCTTCCGCGCCTGGAGCTTCCCAGCACATTTCGATGCTCGCGTTTGATGTTGTCCAATATAACAATCCGCGAATCCGCGCGATCATGGCTAAACATGGATGGTTCCAAACCGTCAAAGGCGACGTTACTCACTTCACCTACATTGGTGTCGAGGAAAGTGACTTACCGCGACTCGGATTGGTTCCTGTCACAATGGGCTCGCAGGTGTTCTGGGTTCCGAACCTGCCGACGAACAACTAGTCGCTGACTATCTATAAACAGCGCAGCCGCGTTCTTCGAGTTCTCGAATCCACGCCGGTATCTTGTATAGCTTCGTCCATCTCAGATCGAGTTTCTCAAGTTTCGGGAGATCTCCGATGTTTTCAGGCAGTGATACGAATCGATTGGCCCTCAAATCCAGAAATGAAAGATTTCTCAGATTTCCGATAGATTCCGGAATCGATGTTACTTTGTTGTTTCTGAGATCGAGAATCCGAAGATTTGTCAGATTCCCTATTGATTCAGGCAGCGTATTCAGATTGTTATCGCTCAAGCGTAGCTCCAATAGACTTTTCAAATTGCCAATCGATTCTGGAAGAGCCTCAAGTTTATTCTTCATCGCGTGCAGTTCTTTCAGATTTGAGAGATTGCCGACAGATTCAGGCAGACGAGTCAGCGAGTTGTTATAGAGCCTGAATTCCTCAAGGTTTTTCAACTCGCCGATCCAATCCGGCAACGTGGTAAATCGATTGTCGGTTATATTCAGATATCTAAGCTTCTTCAAATTTCGCAACGACGACGGGAGCTCACTCAACCTGTTGTCGCCGACATATAAAAAATCCTCAAGGCTTGTTAAATTGCCAAGCGATTCCGGAAGCGAATCAAGCTGGTTATGAGCAATATCCAGCATCCGAAGATTCGTCAGATCGCCAATAGGTTTCGGAATAGATTTAAATTGATTGGCCGCCAGATTCAAGACTTGAAGGTTCTTTAATTCCCAAAATGAATCAGGAATTGACGAGAGTTGATTGCCTCCGAGACTTATATCTTCCAAAGAGATCATCCTCTCAAGATCATCGGGTATTGAAGTCAGCTTATTATTATAAAGATTCAGCCTTTTCAGATTTATGAGATTCCCTATGCTCTCGGGCAATGAGGATAGTTGGTTCACGTCCGCGTGAAGCTCTTCAAGATTTGCGAGTTTTCCAATCGAATCGGGCAGCGATTCTAACCGATTATCATCAATGAACAACCGCGTCAGCTTCGTCAGGTTTCCGATTGATTCTGGCAATGAACAAAGCCAGTTCCCCGTCAAATCGAGTTGTTCCAGGTCAGTCATCCGATCAATTTCTTCGGAAAGAGACTCAAGCTTCGCGTATCTGTGCGAAATAGTTTTACTGGTCATCCACTTGAAAATGGACGCGGCTCGCTGTGACTGGTTAACTTCCATAATATAGAATCCTGTTAAGGCTTTGAATGGAGGAAAGCGTGAACCCTCTCTATGCATCCGCAATTATTAACGCAATTCGAGAAACAGATAAGAAATGTCCTCATTGCGGAAAAACACTCAAATACATTGAAAAACATCCCGGCCAGTTTTACAAGTGCAAGCACTGCTCTAAGCGTTTTATGGAGCGGGGACGAGAAGCGAGGCGATAATTCTTGATAGACATCGGCCCGATATGATCGAGCCGATGCCTGTGGCAGGCTATTGCTCTTT
Organism: Blastocatellia bacterium; assembly: GCA_035652355.1. Taxonomy (GTDB): domain Bacteria; phylum Acidobacteriota; class Blastocatellia; order DASRDY01; family DASRDY01; genus DASRDY01. Next base: position 2,538 of record DASRDY010000229.1, on the reverse strand, counting down.
AGCTCGTTCGTTGCGTTTCACCCACCAGATGAAACCTACGATCGTCGCTAACAATGCGATTACAAAATAATCTTCAGGATTCATTTGGATACACCTCCGCCTGGAAATCGGCTGTGATCAAACCAGTGGCCGATCTGCAGGAATCAATAGACATTTATCTTGCTCACGCAAAAAATCGCAGATCGAGACAAACGAGTTTTTGCCTGAACGTTTCTGAAACTTAGCTGTTAGTGAGCGACGGAGGAGCTCGCGGTACTGATCGATCTGACCAGCATGAATCAGAGTAGTGTAGCGACTGCGGTTGATTGAAACGCCCTGCATGAAGCGTCGCGATCTGTTGTGAGCCAGTGAGAGCCGAACCTCGCGATATGAATTGTGATGATGAATACCTTTTTGTAGAGGATACCTGCGATTGTTCTAACGGGTTCGATCGATTAAATAGTGGGTATCGCTCGTTCTGATCGAGAGCATCAGTAACTGCGCTAACGACAGCTACGCTGGAATCTGCAACGCTATTATGAAATACCGGAACGACTCGAGTATTCGCAAAACCAGGCAGTGCCCCCGCAAACATAATGAGTCCGAGAGCTAATGTGGAACCCAGGTTTTGATGTAATCGTCGAACCGACATACACTATTATCTTATCACACAACGTCTTTGGCTTCGTGAGGAATGCCTTCAATTATGCCCGTTTAATGTCATTAGTCTGTCGAGATAATTCCTCAACTGTCGAACCGATGCGTCGAACGGTTCAATCGAAGCAAACATGCGCGATTGCATCACAGCCCCTTCCATAACCGTTAATGTAAACTGGGACAATTCGCGCAGGTTCACATCTTCACCCAAACGGTCTTTGCAACTTTCCAGACAACCTTTTCCAGACAACCTTTTCCAGACAACCATGGATAACGTCTGTCCACGCGCTGAAGTTCGCTGCAATCTTTGCGCGCGCCGACTCATGTAAAGAGCGGACAACAGCAACATTCGAGATCCAGCCTTCAGACGATGGCAAATCTTCGGTGGTACATCTTACTCAAATCGGATGGAAGAGCGGCGAAGAATGGGATAAAGCATTCGAATATCTGGCAAAGAGCAACGCGCAGCTGCTTAATATAGATTCGTCAAAAGACCAATCGACTGGGACGCGCTGATGAAGAAGAAGTGATCCGTGGGTTCGGTTGAGAACGTTATTCCCGCAATTTAGAACTCGCGTAAAGGTGCATCTTCCGAGTTGATTCCGGGCCCGCCTCCCTCAATGCAGCCCTGCTCTCTCAGGCAACGATTTGGACGCTGAACGCACTAATTGAGTGTTGTTCTTTCGTTGACAACTCTCTCTTAGTGACTCGATTTATATTGTGTTGTTGGCCTGCAAAAACGCTCTATTAAAATCTAATAGAGCGCTTTTGCTTTAGAAGTTACCTCAACGTCTGCCTGAAACCCGTCATATTAACATACTGGAAATACGGCGTTCCCGGAGGTACCTGCGTCGCGTTTAAGAAAGTGGCGTCAAAAACCCAGTTGCGGTCCGGAGCCACGTATGTCACTCCCACCGATCCGCCGTACTTTCGCGAGCCAGTAGCCTGGTGACTGTAATACAGACTGATCAGCGAGCCACAGTAGTTAAGGCTGACGCCGCTCCAGTTTTCCAGCAACCGCATAAAGTTGTGAACACCGCCACCGAGACAAGGGTTGCTGCCGCCCTGATTGGGCGTACCCAGTATCCAACTCTTGCTCTGCCCTGCTATCATCGCCGCGCGAACAGTAGTTTGAGCAGCGTATCTCGCATTTGCATCGCTTGACGGGCCGTTTGAATATGGATAACGGAAGCTTTCTCCATCTGCCCAATTGCTGGACAGGAATGTGATCACATCGCCAACGACAGAGGCCGGCACATTAGAGCCCGTGTACCCGCTGTACGGAGTCGGACCGCTGGAGCTCGCTCCGCTCGACACACCCGTCGCGTTGTAATTGCCTAGAATGTAAACTGGATTTTCCGATGCAAATGTGAACCCTTCGTTTGTGTTCCCAGGCAGGGTCGTGCCATTGATCAATCGAGCGCTGCGGCGGAAATAACTGTGATCCCAGAACGCCGCGTAGTCAGTTGCCTCGCCCACGCTATAGCGGGCCGATTCGTGAGTATAGTCCATCAACAACACACCGTCGCCGTTGATGTCTTCGCCGGACTGCAGCGACGTGTCAGTCGCGGGATTGGTGACGAAGATATTGGTCATATCGTACGAGCCGTTGTTGTTGAAATCACCGCGTCTGTCGGAAAGATACATAATCCAGCCCTCGCCACCATTTGTATCAATGGAAGTGCTGGCAAGTCCGTTGGCGAATTGGCCGTCAAACGTTCCGCTTAAAAATCTCTTCAGGTTCGCTACGTCTACATCGATCACACTCATCACGCCTACAACGGGAAGACCCTGGCTGGTGTAGTACCCGTTGATACTCAATAGAGGCGGCCTCACGGGCGTATAATCGCCCGCGAGAAATATCTTTAAAACAAAGGAGGCCGCTTCTATGGCGTTTTACTG
>DASRDY010000228.1:0-3917 GCA_035652355.1 Blastocatellia bacterium | reverse complement strand
GATGTTACGCGACGTGCTGTTGATGTGCTTGCCAATAGGATCTTCATCGCCCCAATAACGCTTTGCCGCGGCCTGGTTGATTATGACCACGCCTGTTGCATCGGCATTCTCGCGAGCCTCGAACGTGCGACCTCTTTCAATCGGGATGGACATCGTTTCAAAATAGTCAGGCGTGACCATACGATATTGGGCCATCATCTGTTCGGAATCGCTTGCTACTGGTCTTCCCACTATTGTGAAGATTATGCTGTGTGCCCGGTCCAGCGGCAGATAGGCTGTTGCAGCGGCTGATCGAACTCCTGGAATCGTTTTCAGATGTTCGACCAATTGCGAATAGAAACCGGAAACCTGCGACCATTCCTTGTATTTCGCCTCGGGAAGCTGCACATCGAACGTCAGGACATTGCTGGCATTAAACCCGGGATCAATCTTCTGAAGCGCAAGAAAACTCTTCAGCAAAAGGCCAGCGCCAATCAGCAGAACAAGCGTGATTGCCACTTCTGCAACTACTAAGCCGTTGCGTATGTTGTGCCCTTTTGCACCACCCGAAGAATCGCGACCGCCTTCTTTCAAAGCGCCATTCAAGTCCTGCTTTGATGCCTGAAGCGCGGGAATCAATCCGAATATCAAACTGGTCAACACGGCAACAGCCATTGTGAAACCAAGCACAGGCAAATTGATCGTCAGTTTGTTATCCATCAACGGAATTTGAAAAGGATTGACCGCCATCAATAAATTTCCGCCAACTGATGCCAGAACCAAACCCAGACCTGCCCCGAGCAGTGACAGCAGAACGCTCTCTGTTAAAAGCTGTCTAACCAGTCTTGATCGACTCGCGCCAAGCGCCAGCCTGATGCTGATCTCTTTCTCGCGCGCGGCCGCGCGAGCCAGCAACAGATTTGTCACGTTCGCACAGGCGATCAACAACACGAAAACGACCGCTCCGACCAACACCAGCAATGCCGGTCGGAAATTACCTAACAGCTGATTGCGCAGCGGAACAATTGTCACTCCCCAATCTGTATTTGATCTGGGGTTTTCGCGAGCTATTCGAACAGCAAGCGCGCTCAAATCGGCTTGAGCGCGTTCGAGCGTGATTCCCGGTTTCAAACGCGCCGTCACTTCAAAGAAGTGCGCGGACCGAGAATGCAGTGCGACATCCCAGCCGAGATTTCGCCAAATCTGTGTGTCCTTGGGGTATTCGAATCCGGCAGGCATCACTCCGATTATGCTGTGCGGTTGTCCATCTAAGGTGATCGTTTTCTCAAGTACCTTGGGATCGGAATTAAACTCCGTCTTCCACAGATCGTAGCTGATCACGGCCAGAAAAGGCGTGTTTGGCTTCTCTTCCCCGGACAAGAACGTCCGTCCCATCACAGGCTGCGCGCCCATTACATTAAAGAAATCGTCGGTCACATCGACAGCGTGAACTCGCTGAGGCTCTCTGCCTGGATTGGTAAGATTAAGTTGCGGATACCACCAACCAGCGACCTTGTCGAATATCTGCGTTTGCTGTCGCCAATCGTTAAATTGAACGGGCGAATCCTGTCTCAGTGAAGGATCGCCGCTCAGCTTATTTTCCCAGATTGTCACCAGCCGATCAGCATCGCGATACGGCAGAGGTCTCAACAAGACGTTATTTACAACGCTGAAGATCGCAGTGTTTGCGCCAATTCCAAGGGCGAGAGCCAGCACCGCAACAATAGTAAAGGCTGGCTGTTTGATAAAGGTTCGCAAACCATAACGAATATCGTGCAATAAACTCTCGCTCATCTTCTCTCTCCGTTTCGACAGAATTCTGGCGCAGGCAATCTCGCCGCGAAGCGCGGGACCGATCGACCGAACCACCTGTTTCCAATACCAGATCGCAGCTCTTCGATGACCGAACACCGGCAGGATAATTTTATTGAACTCTTCGATCAGGTCGCCCCGAATACAGTTATAGGACTTTGCTGGCAGCGTTAGATAAAGCAGGAGATTGGCAAGCGATGGCGGTGCCGGAACTTTAATCTTTTTAGATGTCGTTTTCAGAAACTTCTCTTGCTCGTTTAAGATTTTTCGCGGCGCTCACATCGCATTCTACAAAATAGAGAAAATAGCGACTATTTGTCAACAACTAATTTTTTAATTTTCGTATCCTTGAAAATCCGCCGTATCCGCGTCATCCGCGGTCTAATTCTTCCTTTGCTTTCCGATTACTCGGTTCGCAACGTGATAAGCGGGTCAACCCTTGTCGCGCGTCTCGCAGGAATATAGCAGGCCAACAAGCCCGCTCCGGCCAACAGCAACGACACTGCAGTAAGCGTCACCGGATCTTTCGTGCCCACTTCATATAGCAGACTCGCCAGCCATTGCGTCAGCAACAGCGATCCAACAATGCCGATCACAATTCCGGAAGCGATCAGCACCAGACCCTGACCCATAATCAATTGATAGATGTGATGTCGCTGTGCCCCGATGGCAATTCGCACGCCGATCTCGTGGCTGCGCTGAGTGACCAGATAACTGGTAACACCGAAAACTCCCAGCATCGCAATAAACACCGCGATAATGCCCAGCGATCCCATAGTCACTGCCGTCAGTCGATTTCGCCAGAGCGACTGGCTCATCCTCTCGTCCATTGTAGCGATGTCCGCTAAGGCAAGATCGGGATCGATCCTGGCCATTTCTTCTCTAATCGCAGATGTAGCAGTCTGAGGTTCGCCGTTCGTATGGACTACAATATAGAGACTTCTCCAAACGTCCTCGAAGAATGTTTGCTGAGTAATCGGCACCCATGCTGCCGTGCGCGGTGATTCATCCAGACTGTTAATCACGATGTCGCCGACGACTCCGATGATTGTTCGTGGCGGCAATGTCGGCAGCAATTGCGCGTGCCCTAACCAGACCTGTTTTCCTATAGGATCTTCGTTCGGAAAATACTTTTTAGCCAGCGCTTCATTTATCACCGCCACTGGCGCGGCGTTCTGATCATCCGACTGCTGAAAAACTCGTCCGCTCTTAATCGGAATACCCATCGCCTCAAAAAAATCGGTGCTTGCCGGCGCGTATTTGATGTGCGGCAGCTCTGCCAGATGCTGATTCTGTTTCGGATCTGTCAGACTAATCGCCTGCACCCAACTGAGCGAGGGTGTAAACGGCAGGTACTGCGAAACACCGGCATCTTTCACGCCGGGAATATGTCGAGACTGATCCGCGACCTGCTCTGCCAGTTGCGCAAGCTTGTCGTGATCCTTGTACCTGGCCCTTGGGGCATAAAACGACATTGTCAGTCGATGATCCGACTGAAACCCGGGATCGACTTTTTCCAGGTTCATCAGGCTGCTGACCAGAAGTCCCGCTCCTGTCAATGGAATCACTGCCAATGCAAGTTGAGCAATAAGGAAACCGCTTCGCAATTTACCGTTGACTCCGCCTGTGCCAACCGCACCCCATCCGGCCGATAACGCACCTTTCAGACTCGCGCGAGATATTTTCAGTGCCGGTATCAATCCTGAAACCAACGCGGTCAGCAACGTGATCACCATTGAGACCATCAGCACCGTCTTGTCTGTCTTTATCGACAACCAGGAGTCCGCATCCGGTGGTACCAGCGATAACAGCAATCGCACTCCTGTTGGAGCCAGCATTATGCCCAGCACACCTGCGACAATAACCAGCATCAAAACTTCCGCAAGTATTTGTCGGATTAGATCAAACTGCTCTGCGCCCAGCGCTGTTCGTAACGCGAGTTCTTTTCTTCGACCTTCCAGTCTCACCAATTGCAGATTGGCAATGTTCGTGCAGGTGAGCAACAGCACAAAGGCCAGCGCTCCTGCCAACGCCAGCAATGGCGTGCGGAAACTCCCGGCCACAGCTTCTCTCATCGGAATCAGGGTTACGCCAAAGCCTTTGTCATCCGGATATTCTGCAGCCAG
>DASRDY010000227.1:0-21944 GCA_035652355.1 Blastocatellia bacterium | reverse complement strand
TCCGAAAAGCAATCAATCAGGCTTCGAGAGGTCTCTGATGGCATTGTAAACAGCTCCGTGAACCAGATTCTTTGCCTGCCTCGTTCCTTTACTATGCCATAAACCCCTTTCCGGCTCCAGCTTTATGATGCGGTTGCCCTGGCATCGATCCCGAGAAAGGACTGTCGAAGCTAATCGAGCGTTACAGGAAATTCAATTTGAAGAGCGCCAGCAGCGGGAATGGTTTGAAGTCACGCTAAACAGCATTGGTGACGCTGTGGTTGCTACTGATGCCTCAGGTAAGATTACTTTCGTTAATCCAATAGCCGAAAACCTGCTTGGCTGGCGACAGGAGCAGTTAATTGGTCATCCTTTGACGGAGCACTTTGCGCTTGTCAATGAGTACACCAGGAAAGCAGTTGAAAATCCGATCTCCAAAGTCATAGAAGAAGGACGAATTGTGGGGCTTGCAAACCACACGATTCTTGTAGCGGAGGACGGTCGCGAGTTCTTCATCGAAGACAGCGCTGCGCCTATCCGAGACCCTGCGGGAAAGTTTATCGGAGCCATTCTGGTTTTTCATGATATCACCGAGCGCCGATTGGGAGAACTAGCGCAGGCAGAGCTGGCTGCAATTGTTGAAATGGCTGATGACGCAATTATTGCAAAGAACCTAAATGGGACAATCACAAGCTGGAACAAAGGCGCCGAACGTCTCTTCGGTTATGCCGCGAAGGAAGTTATAGGTCGGCAAATCACAGTACTGTTTCCCCCAGACAGAACTCAGGAAGAAGACAAGATTCTTGAACATCTCAAACGTGGGGAACGCGTCGAGCCTTTTGAGACGGTGCGCCTTAGGAAGGATGGGCAGCCTGTCGATGTGTCAGTAACCATCTCTCCAATTAAGGATGCGAACGGGGAAATAATCGGAGCCTCAAAGATAGTCCGCGATATCAGTCGCTACAAACAGAACGAAAAGGAGCGCGAAGAGCTGCTGCGACGTGAACAGGAAACCAGGTCTGAGGCAGAAGCCGCCAACCGCCTGAAGGATGAATTCCTGGCTACAGTCTCTCACGAACTGCGCACACCATTAAGTTCTATTCTCGGATGGGCCGCCCTGCTCAGAAAGGGCTCCTTGGTCCCCGAGGCTATTCCAAACGCTATCGAAGTGATCGAGCGCAATGCCAAGGCTCAGGCGCAAATTGTTAACGATATCCTGGATGTTTCGCGAATTATTACAGGTAAGCTGCACTTAAACATAGAACGCATCGATCTTGCGCCAATCATAGATGAAGCAGTTGATACAGTTCGCCTAGCGGCGCAGGGAAAGGAACTTAATCTCATTACCTCCTATAACCCAGATGCTGGTCTCGTCTTTGGCGATCCTCAACGGCTGAGACAAGTTGTTTGGAATTTGCTTTCAAATGCAGTGAAATTCACTCCAAAAGGAGGTCGGATAGAGGTTCGGTTGCAAAGAATAGATTCTGAGGTAGAGATAATCGTCAGCGACACCGGCAAGGGCATCAGCCAGAACTTTCTGCCTTATATTTTTGAGCGGTTTCGTCAGGCTGATACTTCGATGGCCAGAATATATGGCGGGCTCGGTTTAGGGCTTGCCATAGTGCGTCATCTTGTCGAATTACACGGCGGAACCGTTTCAGTCGAGAGTTCCGGTGAGGGTCAGGGCTCCACCTTTACAGTGCGAATACCGCTTGCCGCTGAATTAGGACTGATGCCATCGTCAACCGTTGATTCAGCGTCAGCACTGGAAAAATCAGACGATCTGACGAGTGAGGCAAAAGAAAAGTCGGCTCTAAGCGGATTACGTGTACTGGTTGTTGACGATGAAGAGGATGCCCGCCTCACAGCGGCAATGGTATTGACGGACTGTGGAGCTGAAGTTCGCATGGCCGGATCTGCCGCAGAAGCTCTTGATGTAATAAAACAATGGCATCCTGATCTGCTGGTTTCAGATTTGGGAATGCCAGGTGAAGACGGCGTGGCACTCATCCGCAAACTCAGAGTTTTATCTTCGGAAGAGGGTGGCACAATCCCGGCCGTCGCACTGAGTGGCTATGCCAGAATTGAGGATCGTGAGCTTGCGTTGTCAAACGGATACCAGGCGCATTTAGCAAAGCCTGTCGATCCTGCGACACTGTCGTCAACGCTGGCAAATCTGGTCAAAAGATAATAGAGAGTCTCGGAAGGAAAGTCCGATTATCTGGGTAGCATGAAAGTCGCTTAATTTACGCAGCCAGTCCGTCTTGGATGAGAACCCAGTGCGGCGGCAAATTGTCGGTCTCAAATACCATTGGCGAGTCTCGAAACAAGCAACCAATTGAGTTCGCAGTCGCGTACAATTGCCCGCCTCGATCCTGATAGATCTTGCAGCCAAGCATTTGAAAGAGCGATATTGCTTCGGAAGTCTGATCGCTCCCTTTGGGTAAGATCGGGATAATGTGCATACAGCGTCCTGTTTGAAAGAATCCTCTGAAATAAACCTGATTTTTGATAATGGAAAGAGAGTCTGGACCTCGGATTAAAGCAAGAGCACGTTTTGTACCACGATTAAATCAAAGCCAGGCGTCGGAGAGATTTTGATCTAACTGCTGAAGTGCGAATGGCTTAACGCTCTCCTTCAACTGAATCAATGGCCAATTCCGGCGGGTTTAACACGGAATAGTATCCGATGTGATAAGAAAGCCATTATCTGAAAGGATAAGTGTATTGGCTCAGGTTTGAGGCAAGTTTTCCAGCAGGTGTTGTCCTTCCGCGGTAATGCCGCCCTGAATCATTACAAAATCGATATACTCTGAGCCGTTTCGGGTTCGTTTCTCAATGAATAGTCGACCAATCAAGCCGTAATGTTCCATTTCCTGAAGACGGGCTACCTTATCCTGGAATTCGCGCAGCCCTTCGGAATCGCGCCGAAACGGCTCAAATATGACAACGCCACCTGCTACTTGTTTAAGCAGCTCAAGAAAAGATGAATTCATAGCATCGATGATTGTAACTTATCAAGAAGGGATGTTCACCTTGCTTTGGATCAGTGCTACCAAACCGACAAATTGATGCCGGCTTCAAACAGCGGACGTTTTACTTTTCCTGCTCCTGGCACTTATCTCGTTCGCGATCGCACAAACCACACCACCGGTAATGCGGCTTGGGGTTACCGACGAATATTTCGGCGTAAAGGTCAGTAACCCGGGCAGTGTCCTAATTTGCCAGAATAGCGTCTGATTATTTTTAATCGTGTGCTGCCAGACTGCTCGGTTTTCTGAGTAATCGGCGTATCACCATTGGCAGGTCCGGTACCTGTTCCGGTTTCTTCAGGGTTGCATTCGCTCCGGCATTTTGGGCACTCTGAAGGTGCTTTTCGCCGTGTGCGGTCATCGCTATAATGGGAATCGAGCGATACTCTTCAGTGTTTTTTATTCAACAGATCAGCCCTATGCCATCTACCTTTGGCATCATCACATCCACAACTATAACGTCAGGTCGCGTTGCTGCAAGAGTGCTATAGGCCAAAATCGAATCCTCAGCGCCTATGACTTCGAATCCTTCGACATGAAGTAACTGTCGAAGAGTCTCGCGTGTATCTGTATCATCCTCCGCGATCAGAACAACGGGGTTAAACATCATCGTTCTCGACTTCCTAAGCGGGGAAGGACAGGTAAGCGTTGCTAAATAATTTACTGGGGAAACGAACGGTAAGAGTTTAGCAGAAGCAGGAATCGCAACAAAGGCAACGTTGGTCGGAGAGTCAGGGTGACACTGACGCTTTGCCCATTTAATTCGATATAGACAGGATTAGCTCAAAACCGTGATGCTTTCCGATGTACATCGTCGCTCCTGCATCATAAGCGGCTTCCTGTAATCCTCATAATCCAGGGCAGAAAAGATGATGACTATTTTTTGTGGGTGAAGCGCTCAGATACGGCGACAAAGCTCTAGCCCACCAATCTCAGCTAAATGCAAGTCCAGGACATATAAGCCGAATTCACGCTGCTGTATTAAATCTCGCCTGATTGGATGTTAAAGCATTGACTGCGTTATGACCCCCCGCTCTGAAGAGCTTCTCTCATTAACTAGGCGGTATCGCAATGATCATCCATGTACAGGATGTCTAAACCTGTTCTCACGTTAGTCTTCCTGAATCACAAGGGCGATGTCAGAATTTGCGGAAATTAATCGACCTACCCCGACGAATTGCGCATCATATTTGCGACTGAGAGAATTGTTTCCATTCCTTCGGGCTTCGGAAGGTACATCGTAGCACCTGCATCGTATCCTCTTTGCCGATCCTGGTTTTGAATGCAGGCGGAATGAATTACAATCGTCGCTTTCGGATTTAGCTGCCGCGCCTGCCTGCAAAGTTCTATGCCATCCATATCCGCCAGATGTATGTCAATTATCATCAAGTCGAAATTGGTCTGCCTCAATTGTTCAAGCGCCTCGTTTGCCGAAGTCACTCCAATCGTGCTGTGGCCATCTGACTGAAGCAGGAGCTTCATCGGTGCTAGATAATCGAAATGGTCGTCCACCGCTAGGATGTCGAGGGTTGTTTTCATGCTGCCTGCCTGAAAGAGATGAGAAGAGCAAGTCAATTTTACTCTCCCCGCTATGCAGCTGCCAATAAGGAAAATCCCTAAGAGAGCGGAAACGATGACAGGAAGCGGAAACTGTGCTCCTTCGAATCTTCGATAAAAGTATTGAATCTTTTAAGGTACGAACGGAGCAACTTCCGATTGTTTTCGGTCAGTTCCATAAGCCCGTCTTTATATACCGATACTGGTAAATTTGCCTTTATAAAATAAATCGTTCTGTGACGATTGTGCACTTAGAACAGAGAAGCAAGCTTAAAAAGATCTGTAAAGAGAAAATGTGACCAGAGGTATTCAACAGATCCTTCGGCGATGTCGTGAAGCGACCCCATCGCCTGTGGTGACGGTCGTCACAATTTTTTATCGATGTTAAGCCGATTATTAAGGATGGACAGGGAGCTATTCCCAGATCAAGAAAATGGAGTTGCTGATGAAGTTCCTGCGACAATTTCAATACACCAGTTTCGCCGTGATAGCGACGATCTCTCTTGTTTGCCTCGACCTGGCAATTGGGTCCGATTTTTTTGCCTGGTTGGTCAGTTTTGTTGAACGCACGTTAACAGTCGAGACAGATCACTTCATAGTTCCTGGCGTATTTATTCTAGCGACGTTGATTATTGATTTCTCCGCCCAAAGTCGAGAGCGAAAAATAGCTAAAAGGTCGGAACTTCAGCGGCAGCAGATGGAAATATCAGCACATCGGCTGCGCGTGCTGAAGGCAACAATGCTGACAGTGCAAGACATCGTGGGCAACATGCAACAGGGTCTGCAATTGTTTCGGCTTGAGTATGAAGATACCTGGTCGAAGCAAGAACTGGAATTATTCGATAGCTTGATGCTCGACACTGCGACGCGACTGCAAGCACTCGGTAACCTGGAAGCGACCCCAGAAATAGAAATGGCGGCCGGCACTGGTATCGATTACCAAGGAGTGGAGCAATTCCTAAAAAACAAGTCTGGCCCACCTACGCTCTTAGTGGACTCGACGGTGGCTGATTTTCTCAAGAATGGACGACAATCTGACTTCGAGTACCCGGTTAGACCTGACCCGACAATTCAATCTTCATAAGGAATGTTACAGTCACCGGTTCGGCTTGATCAGAATCGAGGCTTTCTATAGCAGGGAATTATCAGGCGGTCAATCATTCTCCGGGGTTTTGCTAATACTCGCTGGCCTTCGGACGTAAGATCGTCCTGGATCATAACGAAATCGATGTGTTCTCCGCCTCGGCTTGTTCGCTTGAATAACCGACCCACCAATCCGAGACGCTCCCTTTCCCGTAGGCGGTGTACGGTGTCTTAAATTCATTTAGGCCTTTAGATCACGACGGAGAAGTTCATAAATGCTAACACCGCCAGGAATCTGTTTTCAACAAATCTAGAAACGGGGCATTCATAATTTCAGCATTGTAGCTTCCCGATCAAATAACATCGTTAAGCCACGACGATTACGGTAACAAGTTCATAATCTAACGATATGGGTCGGATAACATTATTGCCTAACGTCTCGGGCTTTTAATCAGGGAAGTTGAGCAATGGGATATTGCTATCATTAACGCCACACAGGCCATAATTCACAGAAGGTTGAAGAGAATGAAAAAGCTGTGAGGAGTGCCGTGAGAGTTACCGTCACAAAGAGAGATTACCGGCCAAATAATCTCAAACTCAAAAGTGAATGTGCCTGCTCGCATTACCTTTATTCGCAAGGCTGACAACTCTTGGGCGACTGAGGTAATTATTCCGGAATTCTTGATCAACCAGAAGCTGCCGCTTAATCAACCTGTTGTGGTCGAGTTTACGCCTCGTCATACCGGAGAATTTAAGTTTGCCTGCGGAATGGATACGGATCGAGGAAAGCTCATCATTAGACGCTAGCGGACAGATATCTTTATTCGCGGTCCACAATCTATCCGATTGTTGTTCGCTGTCCTAACCTGTATTATGGCCGCAGATGAACTTGCTGCCGTCACCAAGAAGCATTCCGGTTCGGCTCCTGAGCCTAATTTTTTCGCTGTGGCTTGGAGGAATCGGCTGCCTGGCAGGGTGCGCCCGGGTGCTGCTGGAGTCTAACATCGCGCTGAGTAATTCCCACGCCTGTTGTCATCAAGCGCGGCAAAAGAAGGAGACGACGCCGGACAGCATCTCCGGATCATTGAATGCAATGAGTTGTTGTCCTCTAGCGGGACAAAAATGCATCTTCACCAGTAAACAGCAGATCCCTGAGTCTGCGGCCGTTCAATCAGCGCAACCACTGACAATTTTTCAGCAAGTCATAACTACCGATTCTGGTTTGCCGCTTCGCCGAATACGAGTACCTGATAGAAACAGCACTTACCTGCGTCACTGTACATTCCTGATTTGACCTCTTTCCCCTTTGCTGTTTTTAGCGAGCGAGTGACCTGTGTCGCTGGGCCGTTGTATTGTCACGTCGTGTTTGGACTAGGAGATTAAGAAAATGAAACACATTTTCATCAGATGCTTTGCATTGTTGGTACTGTTTGGACTGAGTTCTGGAAATGTCTTCGGACAGGTCAGGAATATTCAAATGAAGATCGACGGTTATCTTTGTGGCAATTGAGTATTCAACATTAAGAAGGCCGTGAGCCGTCTAGAATTTGCACCCAAGATCGATGATATCAAAGTTACAGATATTAAGCATGGATTGGGCAGTTTCACGCCAAAGCTCGGAACAGTCGTGTCATTCGCGAAACTCCGAGAGGCTCTGAAGAAAGCAGGTTATACACTTGGCTCTGCCGAAATTGTCGTTTCCGGTAAGTTGTCTAAAGAGGCTGATACCTGGGTAGTTGATACTTCAACGCAGCGTTTTGTCCTCGAAGGCGCCGATCTCGTTAACATTCTGAAAGGTGCTACTGAGGGAACCCAAATTAAAATAGACGGGGGTTGGCATACCGCAGAGAAAAGCGGCAAATCCATCGAGGCTGTTACCGCAAAGTCAGCAAAGATTCAAACTGCCAGTGTTCAGAGACTTACTCCGTTTCAGGGTTGGATCAGCACCGATCCGCATATTATTAAAAATGGCAGTGTCGGAAGCTTTGCTCCAATCCGCACTACGAGCCCGGGATTGACTGTGTACAAGGGAGGTGCAATAACGACGCGCTTCTCTTATACCAACCAGCATTTGGGCAATCTAAAAGCACAACGATATGATGTACTGATTGAGGCTTCTTACACGCCAACATCACATCTTCAATTAGAAGCTGAGTTGCCGATTGAGCATATTTCAACGCGCGCTGCTGGATTTGCCACAACACCCAATGCGGCACAGAGTCGCGTTGGTAATCTCGCGCTGGCCGGCAAGTATCGTTTTTATCGCAAAGTGGGAGAATGGGGCGATCGACAGGCGGCCGTGCGGTTCGGAGTCGAACTGCCGACGGGGCAAAGTCAAACGCCGTTTGTTCCGGACCCTGGAACACCACTCTTTGTGCAACAGCAACTTTCTGCAATCAACAACGGGTTCGCGGCCCACAGCGAGCTTGCATATTCTCATGCAAAGGGACGGCTGATATATGGAGTTGAACTCGCAGGTATGTTGCGAGGCGAAAGGAATGGTTATCGGCTCGGACATGAAGTGCGAGCCAACACCGACCTTGAATATGTGATCTTGCCAATCAAATACCAGCATCCAGGACACGAGCTTTTTGCACTGCTGGAGTCATCCCTGGTTCATCGCGGCAGAGGCCATCTGAATGGACAGCCTGTCACAGGCAGCGATCAAACCGTTTATTACCTCTCACCAGGGCTCCAGTTCACAGTTTCGCCGCGAGTAGTCATTGAATCCAGCTATGAAATTCCTGTCGTTCGGACCAATTCACCGCTCGCCCTACGGACTGACCGAAGTTTGCTCGTGGGCTTGCGGCTGTTATATTGAGGAATGATTATGAAGCGGTTCCTGTGCCTGGTAATGTTGTTGTCATTTGTCCCAATAACGGCCGCGCAGCGGCCGAAATGGTCTGATCTGCCACTGAAGGATACAACGGGTGAGACACATCGACTCAGCGATTACAGAGGTAAAATTGTGCTGCTCAACTTCTGGGCGACCTGGTGTCCGCCGTGCCTGGCCGAAATGCCCGATCTGGTTAATTACCAAGGAGAGTATCGGGATAAAGGAATTGAGATAATTGGTGTTACACAAACATCTCCCCTTGTGCGCGTGCGCCGAATAATTAAAGATCAGAATATCAATTACGAAATCCTGCTGGGCACAACTAGTTTTGCGCGGCAGTTTAATGTCGGCAGTTTATTGCCGGTGACTGTCATAATCGATCAGAAAGGAGTAGTCCGAGATCGCATCGAAGGTTTTATAACACCTGAAGAATTCGAACAGAAAGTTAAACCTCTGTTCAAGAACTAAATCAGGCCGAAATGAAATCGTTCGACCCATAAAGGGAATCCGTAATGGCTTTTCTGCTGTTTTCGCGCCTATCGATTCCCCCTGACAGTGACCTTTTGATTGCCTCGAGAAGTCGGAGCTGGCGCCGAAACTGCCGAAGGTTGGGCGCTGACCGAAGATTGGACACTGGTCGGAGTCTGAGCAGAAAACAACTGAACAGACGCTATCTTTATGTAGTTCACATAAGTGATTCCGACGCCGTTGCCTATATTCATCGAAAGCATTCCGTTTTGCACGGTCACCGTTGCAGTGAATGATTTAAACTGGCCTGCCGAGGTCGTCGAATCACTGAAGAACGATACGCCTTGCACAGAGACGCTCTGATGAGGAGCAGTTTTGTCCTGGCAACCGACGGAAACTTCGACGTTATAGGTACCGTTCGGCAAATTAATGAACCAGGTTGCGGGCGCCAGATTGGAGATGTAACTGGCAAGCTGCGGAGCGACGCCGCCGGTTGATGACGTGTTTGTAATCGACGTCGGCACACCTATGGTTCGAGCAACTCTCGTGGTCGAGACTGTCGGACCTACCGCACGCGAAGCAAGACTGGTCGACCATCCGTAACCGCGGCTGGCGTTGAAAACTTGCCCCGAATCCTGACCGTTGAATCCCGCGGGCATTAACATGCTCGAACTGCCAAAATTTATGTTTCGAACAACCTGTGTCGCCTGCTGCCCTACCGTAAATGAGAATGGAGAGGAATCAAGAACCTGGTCCGACGAAGTGCGAACAAACAGGGAATAGACCCCGCTGGCTGCCGTCACCGAAGCCGGAATCACAGCATCCAGATGGGTCACGGAGCGTGTTAATGAGCTTGCAGGGAGCACCATTAATTCGGTGTTGCCACTCTTTACGACAACTCTGGATTGCGACGAGAAGAACATCCCGGTGAATGCGACCTGCACGTCGCCAGCGCCTGCCGCAACCGTGTTAGGACTGATCGAGTTCAAAATCGGCTGTCCCGGAGCAACAAAGACCATAACTGTTGCGGAAGCTGCTCCGCCGACATTGTGAACGCGGATATAGAATATGCCTTCGGCTGCATGTGCGGCAGCGGGCACGGTCACTTTGGCTTGAGTGTCAGAGAGAATAACGGTCGGAATATTCTGCTCGACGTTGTTGATTATCGCCGTTGCCTGCAATCCTGACGCGAACAGCCTGCCGGTCAGATTGACCGTGAAATCACCTATGCCGGCAAGCACTCTGTTCGGGGTGACACTGGATAAAACGGCTGTACTCGCGGTCGGCGAAGTCGCTGAAGCGCCTGTGCCGCTTAAACCAACAATTACTTGTGGCGTATCCGGTGCGTTGGATGCAATCGTCAATTGACCGACTTGCGGAGCGCTGCCGGTCGGAGTGTAAGTCACAACTACGGTCGCCTGACCGTTCGGCTGGATCGCCATAGGCGCGGGGTTAGAAACGCCGAATCCGGAAGTCGCACCGAGACTATTTATTGACAGCCCGGTATCACCGACGTTACGCACTGTAATTTGTCTTATTGATGTGACGCCTGCGGGAACATTCCCGAAATCCACATTCGACGTGTTC
The DNA here is from genome assembly GCA_035652355.1 of Blastocatellia bacterium. Classification (GTDB taxonomy): domain Bacteria; phylum Acidobacteriota; class Blastocatellia; order DASRDY01; family DASRDY01; genus DASRDY01. The sequence continues at coordinate 11,402 of DASRDY010000227.1, read as the reverse complement.
ATCATCAGGATCGGTCGTCCTGGCTGCTTGATTACGATTGTTGTCGTTGCCTTGGTGCTCGCGCCTCTTCCATCAGTAACCGTCACAGTGACGATCGAGTTTGAACCACCGCTTGATGGCGCTGTGAAGGTGACGTTGGGACCGCTGCCGGAAATGGATCCGGCCGTGGCGGACCATGTGAAGCTCATTAGATCGCCGTCGGCGTCGGTCGCGGTTACTTTCAAGCTGGCGGTTTGTCCTGGATTCACAATCGATGGCACGACGGTGGGACCTGACGTAATCGATGGTGGATGATTGTTACTCTGCGAAGATCCGTAAACTTCGATCTCAGCTAGTCCGGTATTGTTGCCCATAGCATCGTCAACATAGAAGGTTAACGAGGTGACAGTGCGATCACTGAACGTCAGCACAAGCCCATCGCCATTATTCGGCAATGTTCCAACACTAATTGTGCTGCCGTCGCTGAAGACAATGTGCCCGGCCGTAATTTGATCATCCAAATTAATGCGGTCATGAAGGATAACTTTGTTGACGCTCTGAGATTGATTCCAGTCCAAACGCAGCCAGGCTCCGGCCAGCTCACCATCGGCTGCCCACTCCTTGGTAAAGTCCGAAGGATAACCATCGATGACGCCGTCGATAGCTTTAATTGCCAATTGCTGGGTAACGGTGTTTTCCGACGAGGCCGTCGCCCTCGCTGTTAAAGCAATATCTCCGGTCAAAGGTGAAGGAGCGATATTGCCGCCGTGAAACCAATTGTTCAGAACATTCTCTGCCGGCTTGTTCTGCGGAGTGTAATCGGTGTCTCCTTGGCCGCCAGCATCGGGATTAGTCTGCCAGTTCCACCAAAAACCGCCGGCGAACCAGGCTTCGTTTTGCAGAGCTTCGAAAAATGCTTCGTAGCAATTCTGCTGTTCCAGCGCGTCATAGCTTCCACCGATATCCCATGCGAACGGCTGTGCCGCTGCGCCGCCAATGCTGCGATAGCCGACTTCACCGAAAACGATCGGCTTGCCCACGGTATTGTAAAAATTCGCCATCTTGCTGATCCAGGGCTGCCATCCAGCAACCAGATCGCTCACCGATGGGTTAACAGTGCCCATTTGAGATAGAGGGAAAAAGCCAGAGATACCGATCAGGTCGATATTTGGATCATCCCAGAAGGGAATTCTTGTAAATTCCTCGTTGGTTCCGCTTCCCCAATTTGCCTGATAGGTGATTTTGCCGCTGAAGACGCTTCTGACATTTGCGAGCAGCGCTCGCCACTTCGTTGTGTTATTTGGATCTGTTGTGAGTATGACCAGCTCGCGGCCGATTCCGAATTGCTCGACTCCATTTGCCTGCGCAATCTGGGCGTAATGCATTATGAAGTTGGTATAGCTGACGAACCAGGCATTCACATCGTTCGGTTGAATGGCTCCTGCCCACGATCCATCGTAAGGATCAAGATGCGGCAGAATCATCACGCGGAGACCTAACTGGTGCGCTTTCTGGATTGCGTGCACGAGCGCGGCGTCTGAAGGTGTGGTATTGGGATCCGGAAAGATATTTGAGTCAAACCGCGAGTTCGAAACCCATCCGGGAACGAGACTGACGTAGTTTGCCCCTGTTGCGGCCAATTGTTCCAGCGAGGCGTCGCTGGTTGCAGTTCCCAGGTTATCTCGGGAAAACGAGACAACCGCGACTCCACGTTCCCACGAGTTAATGTCGGCAAAAACTGGCTTGTCGAAACTGCCAAGGACGAGGATCAAAAAGACCCATCCAGAGATTATCGTTAACCGCTTCATTGGCCACCTACCCCACAGACTTTGTGAGACAATCTTCCACACTGAGAACCGTCTCCGTCGGCGTCTGAATGGCAATGGAGGTGCCTTTGGTCCAGTATGGCGGGCCGGCCGCAAATCAGCAAAAAAAGAAGTCTATAAGCTGCAATGTTTTCTTAATTTACAGGGAGGGTAAGTTCTGGGGTCGATGAACCTGAAGCGATACGGCTTACCGCAAACTGGTCAATTAGACCGCCGGAAAAGCAGCCTATCGGTCAGATTTACCTGTTGTTTGATAGGCGCAATCTCGGACAATTGCGCCCTGAAATGACGTTATCGAGCAGGGCTCAGTATCAAGCTACCGAGTTCTGAGTCCAAAACCAGCAAAGCTTTCAGTGTGTCATCCTGGCTCATATGCTCGTCATCGCTATCATCGATGTTGTAGCCGCAGTTGTAATCCAAAGCATGTGAGAATCGTACCGACACAGTTTCTTTTGTCGGATGTAATCGAATATATCGCTTAACTACTTGCTCGCCAATGAAATCACAAGTCAAATCTGCCCTTTGAGATCTGCCCGGATGCACACCCGCATTATCCTCAGCTATCTGTGCGACCGTATGAACAAAGCTGCGTAAATTACCGTCAAAATCCGCGACGTGAGTTAATTCGTGACCGAGCAAAAGAATGGTCTCTTCATCGGTATTCAGATACAGAGCGTAGCCGGCGCCGATGTGGATCACTTCCGGATCGTCGTCTTTAACTTCGGCAGTGCCGCCGAGTTCTTTGTCGAGTACAATCGTATTAACAATCTGAATGTTCTTCTGAGCCTGAACAATCTGATCAGCGCTCAGATTAAAGTTCTCGGGCATTGACTTGAGGGAATCAATCACGAGTCGCTTTGCGATAGGAAGCAATCGCTGAGCTCGTTTTATGCCGCTGTCGACCTGTTTCCAGGCCTTTGGATTATTGCTTTCAAGATCGCTGTCATCGAACTGAGGTTCTGCAGCTTGCGAGCCCTCTTCGCATAGCCGACGCAACGTCTTATCGTGTGTGTCGTCGGCCGATTCCGTGGTTCGCGCCTCACCACCTTTGGTGAAGTGAGCCAGCTCGCGCTTTAACGCGCGAGGCGAGACATAACGTATGGAAAATACCGCTCCCGTCAGAAGCAGCGCACAAATACAAAAGATAATAGTAAGCTTGCGCGAACGGTTAGGTAACCGCAAGGCTTCGAACTTCATGCCTTATACCTTGTTCAATTAGTGATAGAGCCGTCGATGTAAGCATGATGTCGGATATGGTGGGCAGGTTGCATCACGATAATGGTATAAAAATGGCATTCAAGCTTTTGAAGGATATTTACAAGCTAAGTATCGCTTTTAGTTGTTCTTTGTTTGCAGGCACTTTCCGTGGTGGATTGGCAAATTGACTTGAAATCTTCTGATTATTAGTTGGGTCAATCAGCTCTCCGCTGTGATAATCGATTGTATAGGCAGGATCTTTAAGCAGATTTCCCGTCAAAACAGCTACAACAGTCTCATCTTTGTCGATTTTTCCCGAATCGACCAGTTTTTTGATTCCGGCCAGCGTCGCAGCCGAAGCTGGCTCGCAACCAATTCCATCGCGGCCAATCATCGCTTTGGCGTCGGCTATTTCCTCTTCTGTAACTTCAGCGAAATCGCCATTCGTCCAGGCAAGAGCCCTCAGCGCCTTTTTCCAGGAAACTGGATTGCCGATCTTGATTGCAGTCGCCAGTGTGTTAGCCGTTACCGGAGTTAAATGATCCTGTTTGTTTTCCAGCATCTCAACAAAGGGATTTGCTCCCTTTGCCTGAATAACGGTGAGTCGCGGCATCCGTCGGATAAACCCTGCATTGAACAGCTCTTTGAATGCTTTGCCGATGGCGGACACATTACCCAGGTTTCCTCCTGGAACAACAACGCGATCGGGTACTATCCAATCAAGCTGGTCCAGCATCTCTATAGCTATTGTCTTTTGACCTTCCAAGCGAAAAGGATTGATCGAATTTAACAGGTACAGGTCTGTTTCCCGCGACAACTCGATCACCAGTTTCATGGCGGTATCGAAATCACCGTCGATTTGCAGGGTCACAGCTCCGTATTCAAGACTTTGAGACAACTTTCCAAGAGCGATTTGTCCGCCCGGGACAAATACCGCCGCCGTAATTCCGGCAGCAGCAGCGTAAGCAGCCATCGACGCTGACGTGTTACCTGTGCTCGCACAGGCGACTGTCCGAGCTTGCAAAACGCGAGCTTGCGTTGCTCCGGTTGTCATCCCGTTGTCTTTGAATGATCCGGTAGGATTCATTCCCTGATGTTTGAAAGTGAGATTCCGCAAACCGGCATAGCTGGCAGAACGCGGACCGTCGAAAAGAGGAGTATTGCCTTCCTTAAGAGTAACGACCTGGGAATAATCAGAAACGAACGGGATCAGTTCCCTGTACCGCCAGACTCCGCTCGCATCGATTGGCGCATTGCTGAGCCTGCGGAGTCGCCAAACATCCTTGATTTCTTCGGGGTCGAGATCATTAAAGCAATATGCGACGTCAAGCAGTCCATTGCAGGCTGGACACGTATAGATCTTTTCGTTGATATCGTAACCATGCGAACAGCTTGGTTCGATACATCGTAATTGGGGGTTACTCATTTCAGGGGGTGTCTCCGACATAATTTTACCTTAATCGTGCCCGAAACCGAATTCCAATAATTATTGCAGACAGATGTAACGCAATCGTCACAGTCGCGCGTTGCGCCACAAGTTTAGCTTTGCTTCAATTGTTTATCCCCACAATTTGCTGTGTAATAGGTCGCAGCGAAAAACATGTCGTCACAACGAAACATTATCATTCTTGAGGAGCTGGACCGGTGGCGTCAGGAAAACGTCATCGATGATGAGTTGTATCAACAGCTCCGTCAGAGATACACCACGCCGGGGATTGATTTCGCCACCATCATCAAATGGATCCTTGTCTTTGGGGCAATCGTTCTGGGCGGCGGAATAGCGCTGCTCTTCTTTGACGTTTTCAAGAACATACCGGATGTACTTATTGTAGTGATGCTGACGGCGGTAACTGCGGCATTTTATTATGGTGGTCATCGTCTGGCTGCACGTCATCGGCGTTCGCTGGTTTATTCAGGAAAGGCGCTGGTGTTTGTCGGAACGATAACGACTGTTGTCGACCTGATTTGGGCAGGCAGAGTTTTCGGGCTTGCCGGTAATCACTGGTCGCTGATGGTCGCAGTTGCGGCCGCGACATATTTCGTTGTCGGATATTTGCTCCAGGATCTGCTTGTTCTGGTCTTTGGAGTCATTGCCACCTTGATCTGGCTCGGCACTGAAACGGGATACCTGTCCGGCTGGGGAACATACTGGTTAGGTATGAACTACCCTCTCAGGTTCGTTTTTTTTGGATTGTTGTTTTTACCCATAGGGTGGTTTCACAATCAGCGAGCGAACAGGACCGGTGCAGAGATCGAGCGTTACTATAGTCGTATTTACGTTTCGATTGGCTTGCTATGCACGCTGGTTTCGCTCTGGTTAACTTCAATAGTTGGCGACTCACCCGATCCGGATCAGTTTCACGCAAGCGATCCACTGACGCGCTTCTTCTTCATTTTCTTTTTTACGGCGGTAGCGGCAATTATTATTTATTACGGAATCAAGCTGCACGACCGGATGCTGCTGGGGTATGGGGTGGTTTTTCTTTGCATAGACGTTTACACGCGCTTCTTTGAACATTTCTGGAATACGCTATCGAAATCGCTGTTCTTTATCGCACTGGGTGCGCTGTCGCTGGGAATCGGAATATTCCTGGAGTTTTCGAGACGAAATAAGCTGGCGACAAGACTGATAGAGCAACACGAACAGCCTTAGACGCAGTCTAGCTATAGTTTCTCAAGAACCACCTGCGCAACCGCATAAGACTTTGTATGTGATAGCGAGATGTGCCATCTGTTCACGCCCATCTCTTCCAGGCGTTTTCGAGCCAGTCCTGTAATCAGCAATCTCGGTGGGCCTTCATCGCTCGGTAATATTTCGACATCTTGCCAGCCGATGCCGCCGCTCCAGCCGGTTTGCAGCGCTTTCAATACTGCTTCTTTAGCTGCAAAACGACCCGCGTAATGTTCATACTTGGAAGCGTGCTGTTCGCAATAGGCAATCTCTGCTGGCGTGAAAAGCCGATCACGCAACCGCGCCGTTCTCTCCAGCGATTGCGCAATGCGCTCAACATCCATAATATCAATACCGATGGACACTATCATTGAGACAACAAACCAGACTGAAACCGATTTCAAACTTCGAACTGAGAATAACATCACATTTTTGGTTTGTGAACGGCTGGAAGAGGCAGGGTTCAAGAACGCTTTCAGTACTCGGCGCGTCGGCGTGAGCTCGCTGCCAGATTCCGACCTTAATCTCGGCTTTTTTAGCGGCGATAATCCTGAAAACGTGCTGGAAAATCGTCGAATGTTTCTGCAGGCAATCGGCGCGGAAAGCTGGCCAATTGTCACAGGCAAGCAGGTTCATTCAGCCGATCTATGGATTATCAGGAAACAATGCGAGAGCCTATCTCCCTCTCCATCTTGTGATGGAGTACTGTCGCGATTGCCGGGAATTCTTGCGGTAGCGCAAACAGCAGATTGCACGCCGGTGTTGATCGCCGATCCCGTTACCGGAGCGTTTGCCGCCGTACACGCTGGCTGGCGTGGAACGGCTTCACGAATTGTCGAGCGCGCTGTCGCTACGCTGAAATCAGAATACAGCGCAAATCCAGGTGATTGCAGGGCCGCAATCGGTCCCGCGGCCGGAAGCTGTTGTTATGAAGTTGGGCAGGATGTAATTTCTCAATTCAAGTCTTCGTTCAGTTATGCGGATGAGCTTTTCTCCCATCACAACGGAGACAAAGCAAATCTCGACGTACCGTTAGCAAATGTTCATCAATTGATTGATTCCGGACTAAGTCCTGAGCACATATACAAAAGTAACCTTTGCACGATGTGTCGAACCGACCTGTTCTTCTCTTACAGAAAAGAGAAAAATCGAGGTGCAGTTGGCAGGCTCTTATCAGTAATTGGAAGGATAGGCGATTCGCAGAATTAAATATTAATCTGCCGCTCTGACGTGCCCTACTCCTACCGGTGCAGCCGATCCGAATGCACCCCTTGGAACTACCACGACGCCGGATTCAGTAACCGTAAAACGCTCACGGTCACGATCCAGATCGTAACCTATCGTTTCGTTTTCCGGGACGTAGACATCCTTATCGATTATTGCCCGGAAGACTTTCGCATGGCGGCCGATCTGGACTCCGGGAAACAATATCGAGTTATTAACGCGACTGTAACTGTGTACGCGAACATCGGTGCTTAAAATGGAGTTGGCAATACGACCTCCGCTGATAATGCATCCCGGAGAGACAATTGAATCAACGGCCACACCCATACGCGAACCTTCATCCGCGAAAACGAACTTGGCCGGAGGCGTTTGCGGCACAAGCGTCCTGAGCGGCCACGTCTGATCATAAAGGTTAAATATAGGCTCGACAGAAACCAGGTCCATGTTCGCTTCGTAATATGCGTCGAGCGTACCAATGTCGCGCCAGTACTGAGCTTCTTTTTTGTTTTCGTCTCGGAAATCGTAACTAAACACCCGGTGCGAACCTATCAGCGCTGGGATGATGTCTCGACCGAAATCGTGACTGGAATCGTGTCGCGGTGCGTCATCGTGCAGCGCCTGGAATAACACATCGCGGTTGAACAGGTAAATACCCATCGAAGCGAACGATTGCTCAGGCTGCCCGGGCATGGGTTTTGGATCCGCCGGTTTCTCCTGAAAGCCCTGTATTCTTTGGTCCGTATCTGTCTCGATGATGCCGAATCGCGATGCGTCTTTACGATCTACCTGTATGGCCGCCACGGTTAAGTCGGCATTATTTCTCTTATGAAAATCCAGCATCAGCGAATAATCCATCTTATAGATGTGATCGCCCGACAGGATCAGAATATGCTCTGCAGGTTCCAGATCGATGGAATATAGATTCTGATAAACAGCGTCGGCCGTGCCCGTATACCAGTCGCTGCCGACTCTCATCTGTGGCGGGACTACCTCGATGAACTCACCCAGCTCGTGTGAAACAATGTCCCAGCCCAGGCGCACATGCCGGTTCAACGATTGAGATTTGTATTGTGTTAAAACGAATATGCGTCGAACCGCAGAGTTAAAACAATTCGACAGGGTAACATCGATGATTCGATAAATGCCGCCAAACGGAACTGCCGGTTTAGCTCGCTGCACCGTCAGCGGCATCAGCCGCTCTCCCATCCCGCCTGCCAGCAGTATCGCTAATAGATTGTTTTGCGCCATAAAAAAATAGTTTCAGCGCTCAAAATTATTTTCGCAAAATCACGCGAGCCGGCGCTCCGTCACCGCTTGCCAGTCTCATCGGCAAACAGACCATATCGTAATCACCCGGCTCTACTTCTTTTAGATTCAGACCCTCTAAAATTACGATATCGTTTCTCAAAAACTCAAGATGAGTCTCGAACTTTGTCGATCCGAATTTCTCGACCGAAAGATAATCGATACCGACCAGCTTTATCCCTTCGCGAACCAGCAGCTCTGCAGCGCTCGGTTCGATGTAGACGTAATCCTTCACGAATTCAGGCCCGCGATCCCACAAATACGAATTCCGCGTTTTAAACAACACTCTTGTCTTATCGGTGAAATCGAATTCCTCTAGAACGCTTTCGTTTATTACCGGCGCGGTGACCTGCAGGACGTGCGTTCGCCCCATCATGATTTCCAGCTTTAATTGATCGAGTTTCGGCCCATCGTCTATGAAATGATAGGGCGCGTCGATGTGCGTTCCTGTGTGCGAACCCATATCGATCCGAGTTACGTTAGCAGGATCGCCTTTCGAGATACTGGAAGACTGTTCAAACGAGATTTTCGGATCGCCCGGATAAGTCGGCAAGTCCGCGGAGAGTTGAACTGAGACGTCGTAAATCTTCATAACTGCCTCTAGCGAACGGGACGGAATGCTAACGGTTCCCACCTTGACTGTCAAATCGCACAAATGCGCGTGACCATCGTCACATACACGCGCCCTTTTAAAGGCTAAATTGGCTCACAATGCCATAGCAGGTTTCATATGGTATATTTGCAGGTTGCCCTGAGAGTCATATTGGGCAGCGCATTAAACAGAAGGAACAGGAAATGATTGAAATGACCGCGGATGACCAGCTCATTGAGGCCGATGAGAAGGTTATGCAAGATGAACTTATACTTGGAATTAACGGCTTTACATACCCGGATTTATATACCCCCCGAAAATTAGAAGAATTAACGAACCTTTTTTACGAGGAAGTGGCAACGGCTGATCCGGAACTGGCAAAGGAATTCGCTGATTATGCCAGTGCTCGAGGCGTCGGATACGCCGACAAAACAGAGTCGAACCTGATCGTCAAAATGGCTCCGCATCTGAGCAAGTTCATAGCCCGTCTTTTCAATATCGCGGCCGAACGCGACGAGTTGCGCGATGCGACACTGGGTCAGATGGAGATATTCGACTTTAAGAAAAACTTTGTGCAGCGAAGAGTCTTCAAAAAACGCCCGGAAGATGCCCTCGCGAACATAGATTTCGATAAACTGGATCGGGCAGTATCGCATCTCCAGCAGACAGTTTTCACCGACACGATTGGTTTGGATGACGAGTTGGCAACGGCAAGAATAGTCGTCAGGCTGATGAACCTTGCCAAAGAATACTCGCTCCACCTGGGACAGAGACACGAACCCTTAACCGACGCCGCAAGACAGTCTGTGCAAAATCTGATAGCTGCGATCACTGGCCACGCGGATTTCGTGCTTCCCGCCGTCGACGAAAATCTGTCAGCCGAAGCAAACGAACAAAACGTCATCGCATATCTGCTGGAAATTTTCGAGCTTTGGGCATTTGCGCAATACAATCTGAAGTATGAGAGGGTTAAAAACTGGGTGTCATATCGCGAGCCACACGCGCTCGATTACAGCCATTTAGTTCAAATTCAGCGACCGCGACCGGACCTGCCTGAGCTGATCGCCGGTCCGGATTCACGCCTGCGACTTCGTGATGGATTCAAGCTGACGGACAGACGGTATAACGACCGCGAAGTTCTGAACGAGGTTGATTATTGTCTCTACTGTCACGAGCGCGACAAAGATTCTTGCTCGAAAGGCTTTATTGAGAAAGACGGAACATTTCGCCGCAACCCGCTTGGCATTCCCCTAAACGGCTGTCCGCTGGATGAAAAGATCTCTGAAATGCATTCCCTGAAGCGAGACGGTGATTCAATCGCCGCGATTGCAACAGCCATCATTGATAATCCGATGGTTCCTGGCACAGGTCATCGCATCTGCAACGATTGCATGAAGGGCTGCATATTCCAGAAACAGGATCCGGTAAATATTCCACAGGCGGAAACCGGTATTCTTACTGATGTTCTAAACCTTCCTTATGGATTCGAGATTTACAGTCTGCTTACACGCTGGAATCCGCTGAACGTTAAGCGACCTCATGCTCTTCCTTACAATGGAAAGAACGTACTTGTTGTCGGATTAGGACCGGCCGGTTATACGCTGGCACATTATCTCCTGAACGAAGGTTTCGGCGTAATTGGAATTGACGGGCTAAAGATCGAACCGCTCTCACCTGAACTGGCAGGCGACGAAAACAATCCGCCAAAGCCAATCCGCGACATTCGGGAAATCGAAACCGATCTTGATAAACGTGTGTTATCGGGTTTCGGCGGCGTTTCTGAATACGGTATCACCGTTCGGTGGGATAAGAACTTCCTGACAATGATTCATCTGACCTTGCGACGCCGCGACAAGTTCAGAGCTTTTGGCGGCGTGCGATTTGGTGGAACGATGACTATCGAAGACGCGTGGAAGCTCGGTTTTGATCACATCGCGATCGCAACCGGAGCAGGCAAACCGACCGTCATAGATATGAAGAACAACCTGATCCGCGGCATTCGCAAAGCCAGCGACTTCCTGATGGCGTTGCAGCTTACCGGCGCTTTCAAACAATCTGCAATGGCCAATCTTCAGGTTCAACTGCCTGCAGTGGTAATAGGCGGTGGTTTGACGGGTATCGACACGGCAACGGAGATGATGGCCTATTATCCGGTGCAGGTTGAGAAGATGCTGGAGCGTTACGAGATTCTGGCAAAAGAATATTGCGAAGACCATATCTGGAAAATGTACGATGAAGAAGAACGCAAGATCATGCAGACCTTCATTGAACATGGCCGCGCGGTGAGAGCCGAGCGCGAACACGCTCGAATGGAAGATCGCGAGCCAAACTTCGTTGATCTGGTTCGAAAATGGGGCGGCGTGTCTCTGGTTTATCGCAAGAGCATGAACGACGCTCCTGCCTATCGACTGAATCACGAAGAGATCATTAAGGCCCTTGAAGAAGGTATCTATTTTGTCGAACAGATGAATCCAGTCGAAGCCGAACACGACGAATTCGGCGCCGTCGCGGCAATCAAGTTCGAGCGAATGAAACAGGATGAAAACGGCAAATGGCGCGCCTCTGGCGAATTCGTGACTATGCCAGCGAAGACTGTTTGCGTCGCAGC
>DASRDY010000226.1:0-20967 GCA_035652355.1 Blastocatellia bacterium | reverse complement strand
GGCGGGGAAGGCTCGACCGGGAGTAGCGATGGCGCTCCGACACGAAATCGTTCCCGATGCTTCCATAACGGTATTTGCAGGTGCCGACATCGAAGCTACAGACCGAGCGCGCAGTTACTTCAAAGGTTATCCTCCCTCTTCTCCGTCGATCGGTTTGCTGAAAAATGGCGAGCTGCTTTATATACTTGAACGGCATCAAATCGAAGGTCGGACCGCACCGGAGATCGCCGGGCTTCTCACTTCGGCCTTCGACAAGTTCTGCAAAACGACGGTTGGGCAGACTGCTTAAGGAGTATCCCAATGGCAGATAGTTCAAAGGTTGCCGTGGTGACGGGTGCCAATCGCGGAATAGGATTGGAGATAGCGCGGCAACTGGCAAAAAAGGGCTTGACCGTTGTTGGGACGGCCCGAAACATCGAGGATGCAAGAAAGGCAACGAAAGATATAGCCGGAGGCAAGGTGATCTGCCACGAATTGGATGTAGCAGATCAGGCGAGTGTTGACGCACTGGCCGACTTCATCAGAAACGAATTGGGGCGCGTTGACATATTGGTAAACAATGCTGGCATCTATATCGACGGCCAGCAGAGAGTGACGAACGCTGATCTTGCGATCGTTCAAAAGACTTTCGAGACTAATCTGTTCGGTGCGTGGCGGATGGCGAAAGCATTGATCCCAATGATGAAGCAAGGCGGTTACGGACGGATCGTGAATGTCTCAAGCGGGATGGGGCAGTTTCAGTCATTAGATGGTGGAACGCCGGCTTATCGAATGTCAAAGACCGCGATGAATTCACTGACGCGGATGATGGCAGTGGAGTTAAAGGGGACTAACATTCTGGTAAACTCGGCCGATCCGGGTTGGGTGCGAACCGACATGGGAAGCAGCGCCGCTCCCAGATCAGTTGAAGAAGGAGCGGACACGCCGGTGTGGCTGGCGACGCTGCCTGACGGAGGTCCAACCGGCGGCTTCTTTTTCGATAGAAAACCTGAGGATTGGTAGGGCGAGCTAAATGGAAGATCAAGTAATCGATACCTGGAATATTAACAATCGCATCAATCTCTATTTACTAAACGCTATTGATCCAAAGTACCTCGGCGACATATCGGCATCTAAAGGGAGAACCGTCGGTGAGCAGATCGCGCATCTGCACAACGTGAGGCTTATGTGGTTAAAGGCGGCGGCTCCGGATCTGCTGAAAGGTCTGGAAAAGATAGAGAAGGAAAACATTACGAAAGAGCTGCTTCATTCGGCGCTGGAGAAGTCAGGAGCGGCTATCGCGACACTCTTCAAGAACAGCGTTGCCGCAGGAGGTAAGATAAAGGGGTTCAAGCCTCATGCTATTGCGTTTCTTGGATATTTGATCTCTCACGAATCTCATCATCGAGGGCAGGTTGCTCTTTCACTCAAACAAAGCGGACACACGCTCGACAAGAAGATTGCTTACGGAATATGGGAATGGGGTTCGCGCTAGTAACCTAATAGATTTCCCGCTTGTTAATATCCTGAATTAGTTTCCTTAACTTCTAATTTATAGCGCCTTGCCCAATACGACACGCCAAACTGCATATCCAGGAATCACTAATCGATGAAATTGTGATTTCTGTAACACATGTTATCAAATCGGTCGATAAAGATTTGGGGAGTATTGATCCTGCGACGGGAGTGTTCACCGCACGACGAGTTGGGTTAACCGACTTGCGTCTAGGAAGCTATGAGCCGACCGGAACGCGGGAAGAGATCAGGATTCAACACGATGGATTAGATCGAACAATGGGACAGGCACTCAATTCATCTGGCAAGGACGATCAGAATCTCGACGGACATCTGCGGTTGAGCGCAGATGGTGACGGTATTCGATCAACGCTGAACCTGGCAGTAAGGGATAACCTGCCGAATGCTCTAATCGGCCTGTCTGTAATCTATGGGTTCTTTGCCATAGCTCACTTTCTGTTTCTGCCAGGAACTGATACGTCAGAGCAGATAGGCGTCGCTTTCACGACATCCACGATCTACTTCATTGCTTGGCTAATACTGCGCCGGCGGAGTTTTCCGGCCGAATGGGCTCAGCCGATAGGGTTCGGTCTCCTGCTGCTGGCCACGGTTAACGGGGCTGTCCGTTTGTACCTGGCAAACGATCCACAACTTTCAGGTAACTTCTCGCTGATAGTATTAACGGCCGCTTGCGTGTTTCTATCAACCAGATGGATGGTAGCCTCAGTTGCGGCGGCTCTCTTGTTGTGGGGCTTCGTTGCGTATTCAGTCGGAGGACTTTCTCCGCAATGGAGGCACTACGGATTCCTGTTTGGATGCGCGGGGATTCTATCGTTTGTTATTCACTCCGTCCGGCTAAAGACATACCAGCGAATGGCAGAGTTGAACGAATTCGAGGTGAAACGCAAAGCAGATCTGGAATATGCGCTGCGTCTGGCCGAGAAAGCTATCCAGGAAATGATCGCTTCCAAACAAGACCTGGAGCGCGCGCTGAGCGATCTGAAAAACAGTGAAGATCGGTTTCGTCAGTTATCGCAGGTAACGCAAGAAGGAATCGTATTCCACGAACGCGGCAGGATCCTGGATGCAAACCAGCGTTTTGCCGATCTCTTTGGTTATGACCTGCGTGAAGTCATTGGAATGTCTCTTCAGGGCCTGACGATGCCGCAGTCATGGGAGGCTATTCGCGCGACAACGATTGATTCTACAGAGCTAATCGAAGCGGTCGGCGTCCGGAAAGATAAGTCGACATTTATAAAGGAGCTTCATTGCAAAGACGTATTTTTCGAGGGTCGGAGAGTACGGGTAGGAATCGTTCGCGACATTACCGAGCAAAGGCAGTCGGAACTCCGGACCCAAGTTCAGCATTCAGTTGCTCAAATTCTTGCTGGTGCGCCGTCGTTGACTGTCGCGCCAAGGATCCTGAAAGCGATTTGCATACATCTAAACTGGGATAGGGCAGAGCTTTGGACCATCAGTGCTTCTGACAGCGCTCTCTTCTGCCTGGAAGACTGGCCGATGGATCAAGCGGGCCTCGAGTCCTTTCGAGCGTTATCGCGAAGCATAATGTACCCACGTGGCTGCGGCCTCCCGGGGCACGTCTGGCAATCCGGAAACGCAATTTTTATTCGAGATGTTTCGGTTGATGACGATTTCTTGATTACTGACGCTGCCCGAGAGGCTGGGATCACGTCCGCACTCGCTTTTCCGATTGCTCTCAACGGCAATATCCTTGGAGTAATCGTACTATATAGTCAAACAACTGTAGAACCAGACGATGCGCTGGTTAACACTTTAGAAGCGATTGCGACGCAAGTCGGACAATTCATAGAGCGCAAGCGAGTCGAAGAGGATTTGCGGCGGAATGAAGAGGCTTTTAGAAATACTTTCGATTTTGCTTCGATCGGCATGGCTCAGGTTGATACATCCGGCCGCTGGATAAAAGTCAATCGAGCCCTTTGCGAAATTGTGGGTTATTCAGCGGAAGAGCTGCTCAAGACTGATTTCCAAAGCCTTACTCATCCAGACGATTTATCGACCGATGTCGACAGTATGAAGAAGCTGCTTTCGGGCGAGCTGGCAACCTACCAACGGGAGAAACGGTATATCCATAAAGAAGGACGCATCGTTTGGGTATTGCTTAATGTTTCGGTGGTTCGATATGCGGATGGGCGGCCGCAATTCTTCATTGGGCAGATCCAGGATATTACTACTAGGAAGACAGCTCTGGTAGAATTGCAGCTCGCCAAAGAGGCCGCAGAGGCTGCGAATAAAGCCAAAAGTGAATTCCTGGCAAATATGAGTCACGAAATCAGGACGCCAATGAACGGCGTAATAGGTATGACAGAGCTCGTGCTTGATACTAATTTAACTAGCGAGCAGAGGACATACCTGCAGCTTGCTTTGTCATCGTCGAAGTCGCTCCTTTCGATTATTAACGATATTCTGGACTTTTCGGGCATCGAGCATGGCAATATCCATTTGGAGCCGTCAGAGTTTAAACTTCGAGATATTATTAGCGATACTCTCAAGACTTTGACGATGAGAGCTCACGAAAAGGGACTCGATCTGGAGTATCGTGTACTACCCGAGGTTCCAGATTCGCTGGTCGGTGACTGCGGCCGCCTTCGACAAATATTAATTAATCTGATAGGTAATGCCATCAAATTTACGGACAGCGGTGAGGTAATAATACAAGTAAATATTGCAGACCGCCGTTCGGATGCCATTGACTTGCATTTTGCGGTTGCTGATACAGGGATCGGGATCCCTAAGTCGAAGTTAAATGAAATCTTTGCTGCGTTTAAGCAGGGGGACGGTTCCGCTACTCGTCGTTACGGTGGAACCGGTTTGGGTCTGACAATCTCATCGCAATTAGTAGATTTGCTCGGCGGAAGTATTTGGGTTGAAAGCCAGGAAGGTGAGGGAAGCACTTTCCATTTTACGCTCCAATTCAATTTGCCAGAAGGTGTCGAAGCTCGTGAGCCGAGCACGGAGATAGCAAAGCTAAGAAATTTGAATGTTTTAGTGGTCGACAACAACCAATCGCGCCGATCCAGATTGACCGAAATACTCGGTACCTGGGGAATAATTCCAGCAACTGCCGATACAGCAGAATCAGCCCTGGACAAACTAGAAATTATCGGTATACGGGAAGACGCGCGTGGGCTGGTTATCGCAGAGACAGAGTTGTCCCAGATAGATGGATTCGAGCTCGCACAGCAAATAAGAGAAATTAGTAGTTCTCGCGAGGTGGGAATTTTGCTACTTGGACAGCACGGCCGTCCTATTGACCCGTCCAGACTGACCGCACTGAAGATAACAGGATATTTAACCAAACCAGTTAAACCATCGGATTTGCTTGACTCCATGCTTGCTTTTGTTAGTGATGAAGTCGAAGCCTTCGAAAAGATAGGAGAAGATCCTGGCTCGCTTCCCAGGCAAGTTAACTCACTTACTAAAATATTGTTAGTTGAGGACAACCCAGTAAACCAGCTATTGGCCAGACGTATTATAGAACGACAAGGATATTCATTGACGCTGGCAAGCACCGGCACCGAAGCGTTGAAGGCCTTGGCCAATAGCGACTTCGATCTGATCCTCATGGACGTCCAAATGCCCGAAATGGATGGATTTGAAGCTACTGCAAGGATACGCGAGCTGGAAACGGTAACCGGCAAACACATTCCCATCTATGCAATGACCGCCCATGCGATGAAGGGCGACCGTGAAAAGTGCCTGAATGCCGGCATGGATGGCTACATTTCAAAGCCGATTCGGGCCGAGGAACTGTATTCGGCAATACGATCCGCGCAGATGAAACAGCCTGAAACAAAGGCGTTTTCGTCTGGCGGCCCTGCCGCCAGAGCGACCTTTGATAAAGCAAAGCTCATGAGCATGGTCGACCACGATGAAGAGCTGCTGAGGGAGATTATTGCGCTTTTTATGGACAATTTTCCTCAGAAGATTTCTGAGATCAAAGCGGCAATCGCCGATAATAACAATGAAGAGCTGATGAAAGCCGCTCATGCACTCAAGGGAGCTGTGGGCAACTTCGCTGCGAGACCTGCTTTCGAGGCGGCGGGAAGACTGGAGGCTTCCGGAGCTAAAGGGGATATGTCTGCCGTCACAAAGCATTTCGAAGCTCTCCAAACGGAAATCGAGAAGCTTAAAGTCGCACTGGAGGGGCTGTTAGGAGTCGAAGCGTTATGAGAATACTGATTGCAGAAGACGACCCCACTTCCAGGCTATTGCTGAAAACCGTTCTGGTGCGAAAAGGCTATGAGGTGATCGCGGCAACCAATGGCGGCGAAGCCTGGCGGATGCTTCAACAGGAAGACGCGCCCAAAATAGCAGTCCTCGACTGGATGATGCCAGAAATGGACGGCCAGGAAATCTGCGTGAAGCTTCGTGCTCGTGAATCATCCGTGTCTACTTACGTGATCTTACTCACAGCAAAAAGCGCCAAAGACGAAATAGTAGCCGGACTACAAGCCGGCGCTAACGACTATATTACAAAACCGTTTGTCCGCGAAGAATTACTTGCGCGAGTTCAAGTCGGTGTTCAGATGGTAACTCTGCAACAGGCGCTGTCAGCCAGAGTCATTGAGCTGGAAGCAGCCCTTGCTAAAGTAAAGCAACTGGAAGGAATGCTTCCAATATGTGCCAGCTGCAAGAGCATACGCGATGACAGTGGTTACTGGAACACTATCGAAGACTATGTTAGCGAGCATAGTGACGCTGTCTTCAGCCACGGAATCTGCCCGGATTGCGCTAAACGGTTATACCCGGAAGAATTCGATAGAATAGCCTCAAGAGACTCAATCATCACACATACTCATGACAATTCTAACTAGCCGTTCTGTGACACCAGGGTACCACATTTTTCAAGCTGTGACGTTCAGGTGTCACACTCCTACTTATGAGTAACAAAGAGTTTAGGTGCATCGTGACAGGTGTGACACCAGTTGGCCAAACTCGATGGCCGCCATTGACTACGGTTTGAAGTCCACGACAGTTTCAATGATCAATCGCGTGACACCTGTTGGTCACGTTTGTTGTGTGACATCAAGGGTGTCACCGTGTTACCTACAGAAAATAAAGAGCTTAACTCTAGTGTGACGGGTGTGACACCAGTTGGCCAAATTCGCTCAGGGGGTATCGGCCAGCCATTAGGAGCAAAACCTTTTTCCCGCCTACCGATCTCTGGCTCCTGACACTGTGTCAGGTGTGACACCGACTGGCCAAATGCTAAATTTTTAACACATCGATCAGTTGTGTCCTCCGTTCTGGCCGTTTTGGTGAGCTCAGTCACCGGTTCGTTAGATGCATCTAATGTGATTTTCCCAACATATTATTATCACCGGTTGTATGGCTGCACTTGGCCGGCAAAAAATAAAATTATTGGAACAAAACTCAAAAAAGCATTGACTATATTTTTGACCTGTGTTTTCATACGCGTGTTCTGCTGGTTCGCAAATGTTGCCTCCCGAGGTTTCCAAAAAGGAGAGGTAAACAAAATCAAACAATCGCCCTAAACTCCAACGAGGCGAGCCAGGAACCGAATCGGCGTGGTGCCGATTTGCTCATCAAGGAATATCAAAGTTACCTTCCGCGACTCAGGCCGCTTGTCTTGGAAGTACGTAGCATTTCGAGGGGCGCTCGAAACGAAATACTGAAATCCGTCTGCAAAGGGTTTTTGCGCTAGTTTAAACTGCGAAAGAAGAACCACAAACCTCCACGCAAAAAGTTCTATGGTCTGCCGTAGAGGTTAAGGAAGTTAAAAATCTAAGACAACAAGACCCCGCCGCAACTCTCACATCGCTGGCGAGGCCTCGTTGTAAACACAAACTCAGCCGCTGTTAAGCGCTAAGAATGCATCCCTCAACAAGACGCATCTTAACGCAAACGGCGGCAGAGCACAACCTTATGAGGAGCTCTTAAGATGCGTCACCACAACTTCATTCCCACTCGTCTAACCCGCTTTATCTGTTTGGTACTCACCTACACGTTGGTAATTTCCTCGGGTTCGCTTGTTGTTAGAAGAGTTAGAGCAGCTAGCTCGCCACAGGCAACTCGAAACACGCCGCATCGGGCAAAGAAAGGCGGCAAACGCGATAGAGAGCTCCTCGTTCGTTTTAGATGGACTGCGTCAGAAGATGAAATCAACAGCATTATCACGTCGAATGGTGCCTTCAGAGGCAATCGCCTGCACGGTCGTTCGAGAATAGAGAGAATCCATCTATCGGCAGGACAGGATCCGGAAGCCGTAGCATCAGCCTTGAAAGCCGATCCATCCGTCGAACTGGTCGAGCCTAATTATCTGATCAACAAAGACGATATGGCACCGAATGATCCGCAATTTAGTGCGCAGTGGGGTTTGCACAACACTGGCGGTAACGGTGGAGCGGCCGGATCAGATATTAACGTAACGCCTGCCTGGGATAAGACGACAGGTTCGACTCATGCCGTCATAGCGGTAATCGACAGCGGCATAGATTTCTCCCATCCTGATCTGAAAAACAACGAATGGACGAATTACGGCGAGACGGAAAACGGCGTTGACGATGACAGCGACGGTCTCATCGACGACCTGCACGGATGGGACTGGGTCACGGGACTGAACGAGATCAAAGACGTCGAAGGTCACGGAACGGCCGTTGCCGGAATCATTGCCGCCCAGGGAAATAACGGCTTAGGCATTTCAGGCGTTATGTGGCAGGCCAGTTTGATGAGCTTGCGGGTACTGGATGAAACAGGATCAGGCAGCATATCCGATGCGGTAGAAGCAATCGATTACGCCGTTGCGCATGGCGCTCGGATTATTAACTGTTCATGGGGTACGGACCAGCCGTCACAGGCGTTGTATGACGCAATCGTCAGAGCGGGCAGGCAGGGCGCGCTTGTTGTAGCTTCGGCGGGAAATAATGCAAACAGTATCGACGATACTCCTTATTATCCGGCTTCGTATCGTCTTCCGAATCTGATTGCTGTAACCGCAACAGATCATCTGGACAATCTTCCATCCTGGGCAAGTTGGGGTCCGACGCGTGTGGCTGTTGCCGCGCCTGGTGTCGACGTCCTCACAACCAGGATCGGCGGAGGTTATGGATCGGTGAGCGGCACATCTGCCGCCGTGCCATTTGTCAGCGGTGTCGCAGGTCTCGTCTATTCCTATCTGCCAGGGATTCAGGGCGGATTGATATACGCGGCAATAGTCAAAGGCGCCAGAGCTGTGTCGGGGTTGGACGGAAAAGTCTCTTCATCCGGCGTAGTCAACGCAGAGGGTGCGCTTGAATCCGCTACGACGATGGCTCCGAACTTGTTACCCGGCGGCAATAGTTCGCCGGCCGGTGGTGGTGTCACTGGCACGGGAACCGGAACAGGCGACGGCAGTCAATCCGGAAGCGGTAGTGGCCAGACAACGCCGACAGGTCCTGTGGGAAGCGGAGAAGGCGATCCTACTCTGCCGAATTTGGACGCGGCGCGAACTGCTCCTGCTACAGACCCACACGTTCCAGGTCGGATACACGCCAATTGCATTATTGAGATGGACGGAACCTGTGATGACGGTGGAGGAGGAGGTGGCGGCGGTGGTCTCGGCGATCAACCGCCGGTCTCAGTTCCGGGCGGACCTTACACTGGCGGAGTTTCCCAGACAGTATCGTTCAACGGATCCAATTCTTATGACCCGGACGGAACAGTCGTAAGTTACAGTTGGAACTTCGGCGATGGAACATCCAGTTCGGCGATGAATCCTACACATGCTTACAGCTCGGCCGGCGTTTTCACTGTGACATTGATGGTGGTTGACGACGGCGGCCTCAGCAACAGTGCGTCAACTACCGCGACGATTGGCGGCCCGATAGCGAATACCGGCGGACCATACAGCGGCTATACCTTCCAGTCCATTCAATTTAATGGGTCGGGTTCAACCGATCAGGTCGGAACGATAACTAGTTATAGTTGGAACTTTGGTGATGGCAATACAGGAACTGGAGCGACTCCTACGCATACCTATTCGGTCTCCAGTACATATACCGTCAGCCTTACGATTACCGACAACGGCGGCAGGACAAACACGGCCACGACCACAGCTACCATCAGCACTCTTACCAACCGGCCGCCCGTTTCTGATCCCGGTGGCATATACAGTACTAACGCCGGCAGCAGCATCACTTTCAATGGTTCGGCTTCGTACGATCCGGACGGCACAATTGCCAGTTATAGCTGGAACTTCGGCGATGGTACGACGGGTTCAGGCGCGACTCCGACGCACACATATTCATCGGCAACATCTTACACAGTCAGTCTGACGGTCACGGACAACAGCGGCGCGTCCAGCACAGCTACAACTGAGGCCTACATTACAAACGGCACAAACATATACACGCAGTTCTTCGATCCGGCCAATCGCGTCGGAGGCGGAGAAGATCTCTTTTCAGGCAATTTCGGATTTAGTGTGCCCGTATTAGGACTGCCAGGGCGTGCAGGGATGAGTGTGGCTCTGGGATTATCTTACAACTCGTTGGTCTGGACGAAAGAAGGAAACGCCATCGGGTTTAACCTTGACCAGGGATTCCCCGGACCGGGTTTCCACATGGGAATGCCGACAATTCAGGCGGGTTATGACACAAGACTCAGTGCGGCTACATACATGATGGTTTCGCCTAGCGGAGCGCGAACAGAGTTCCGTCAGATTGGCAACACAAACGTTTATGAAACGGCCGATTCTTCGTACACGCAGTTAACGGTTAACAGTTCCACCCAATTGACAATGCGCAGCACTGATGGAACGTCGATGGTCTTTGCTCAGACGAGCCTTGCTCCGCTAGTTTACAAATGCACAACGGTCACTGACCGCAACGGTAACTACATCACCGCGACATACAACAGTCTTGGCAACATAGCCACGATTACCGATACGCTTGGCCGAGTTATCAATTTCAATTACGACGCAACGTCGCACAACCTGACCACGATTACGCAAACATGGGCGGGAACATCGCATATTTGGGCGAATTTCTTTTACAACTCATTGACCATTCAGACCAATTATCCGGGATTAACGTTGGTGGGTGCGTCGAATGGTCAAATGATCTCTGTTCTGACTCAAGTTGGTTTTGCGGACGGCACGTCCTACACGTTCAATTACAACAGCTATGGACAGGTCTATCGATTTAATCATATTGCGCCAGACGGACACACCCTTGCATACAGTTATTACAATCTGCCACTGAATAGCAGTGTGGCCCAGAGCGATTGTCCAAGGTTCACCCAGCGAAATGACTTTGCAGAAAATTGGAATATGCGAGTGGGGGGGGCGCCAACGGGGGCTTATGATTTTAGTACTCAAGGTATTGCGGCCGAGGCGATTACAACCTTCACTTTAGGCACAGCCGCAACTTGGACCAAAATCGACGGCACCAGCGACAGCGGAACGGTCAGCACAGTAACAGCGCCAGACGGTACTGTAGCAAAGGTCTATTTTCATTCAACTGGCTGGGATAAAGGACTCTTGAGGTTAAACGAAGCATGGGGAACGTTTACATCGGCGCAAACGCGGTCGTTTACCGAATGGACGCAGGATAACACCGGTCTGGCGTATATACTTAATCCGCGAATAATACAAACCGATGTTGTCGATTCAAACGTTAATAATCGCTCGAGATCGACGATCACTTATGCGGCATACACCGTGCCGCTCGGCGCATCAGTCAATTTGCCGACTGATGGATACACTTATACGTACGACGGTAGCAGTTATCACGTCTATAGCCATAGTCAAACAGTTTATAACCTTACTCAGCCATATCTGAATCTGCGTATTATTGGTTTGGCCAGTGCCAAATACACCTACGACGCAGGCGGCGTGATGGCGACCCATGTCGAGTTCACGTACGACGACGGCGACAGTTTCGTGGTTACCCAGACTGGGGCCACAATGCACGACGACACCAACTTTGGCGCCGGATATATACAAGGTCGCGGCAATCTCACCAGAACCAAAGCTTTTGATGTCACCGGGACTCTAGCCACAGTGATAAATCAGATCAAATACAACGTCACGGGCACGGTTGCGTCCACGATTGACCCAGCGGGACACCAGGCGTCTGTTGACTACACAGATCAGTTCAGCATCCCAAATCCCGATAATCCGACTTCACATACCTACACCTATCCTACAACTGTGACCGATGCCGATGGTTTTTCAGCTTCTTCTACATACAATTATGATTTCGGCGCCGTCACCAAGACCCAAGATCCAAAGGGCGCACAGACGGAGATGATCTATGATTCGGTCGGAAGACTGTCGCAGAAGACTCTGGACAATGTTATCGGCGCAAACAGCACCTACGTCAGATACGCTTACCCTGATACTAACAGCGCGACTCAGGATATGCTGCGAACTTATACATTGATGCCAACCCCCAGCGGTTCGCAGGAGCTATTCTCAGCGCAGATCATTGATGGAGCGGGCAGGGTGCGCGCTACGCAGTCCGAATTCCCTAATTCAGGCGGTCTATCGCTTTATCGAACCGCAAAAACGAACTATGACGTGATGGGTCGCGCAATTCAGACCTCAAATCCAATTGTGGTGGATGGCACCTGGACGCCAGCCGGTGACGACGTTCCCGTTACTAGTGGAGGAACAGGATACGGCTGGTTGTTTATGAAGACCACATACGACTGGGCAGGCCGCGTAATAGGAACAACCAATACGGACAATACGACCACAAGCGCCAGTTACACAGGAAATCTCGGCATCAATGCGGTAGTTGTGTCAACCGATGTTATG
The DNA here is from genome assembly GCA_035652355.1 of Blastocatellia bacterium. Classification (GTDB taxonomy): domain Bacteria; phylum Acidobacteriota; class Blastocatellia; order DASRDY01; family DASRDY01; genus DASRDY01. The sequence continues at coordinate 8,675 of DASRDY010000226.1, read as the reverse complement.
GGCCGTCAGCAGCGAGTGACCAGCGATTCCTTCGGTCGGGCATTTAAATCGGAAGTGTTGAATCAGGATGGCACAACCTACCGAAGCACTTTAACCGATTACAATTCTTTCGGACAGGCAATCGATACCAGAGTATTTGATGGATCGCCGACGACAGATAGATCGTGTCCCACCGGAACCTGTCAAATCTCATCGTCCACTTACGACGGATTTGGACATGTGATCACTACAAAGGATCCCATTGCTACAAACTCGAGAAGCGTGACTTACAATGCCGACGACACTGTTCACACTTTGACAGACCCACGAGGCGTTACTTCGACATTCACATACAACAATCGTGGAAAAGTTACCGGAGTCCACTTTAGCCACGTTGCGGGAATTCCTGATACGACTGACATTTCTTACGGCTATGATGCTGACGGCAATCGCACGTCAATGACTGATGGCACGGGTACCCACACTTATCAATATGATACGTGGAGCAGGCTGACATCAGAGACACAGACCTTTAACAAAATCGCTAATAAATCATTCACTCTCAGCTACACCTACACTCTCGGCGGTCAGGTAGCCAGCATCTCAGATCCGTTTAATGAGACTGTTTCTTATCAGTATGACAAAGCAGGTCAATTGACAGAGGTCGACGGGTCTGGAACAGGCACAGGCACATATATGAATGTTCCCACTGGGCCAATTGCCTCGAATTTCCAGTACCGGGCTTGGGGAACGCTGAAGAGCGTCCAGTATGCCTACGCGGATTCGAACGGAGTTCACCCCACGCTCAGCACAACTTTCGATCAGCGGATGCGGCTGACCAACTTCAATTTCTACGCGAAATCAAACACTTATCAGTACAATGCGGCAAGTCAGTTGACGACAATGGGTGACCGAACATACACCTACGACTATTTTGGAAGATTATTGACGGCCTCGACTAACAATCCTGTCACAGTGATGACCTGTGATCCACAGAACCCGCAAACAGGGAAGGAATTTGTCGAGAACTTTAATTACAGCGCTTTTGATGACATGACGCTCCGTCATAACATTTTCTGGGGCGACACCTCTGACGGTGAAAAGACCTACAACAGGACCTTCGTAAACGGAAGAGACCAGAATACAACCGCATTCACCTACGACGAGGCCGGCAATGAATTGAAAGATACTGAAGGCACACATACATACGATGCGGCAGGTAACCAGGTATCAGGCAGCTACAACTTCGGAACAGTCACCCAGAGCTATGACGGCGACGGAAATGTGGTTGACCATTTTGACAACACGATAAATGAAGTGTTCTACCTTCGATCGAGTGCACTGGGACAAGTCGTTTGCTGGATCAGTCCAGATGGAACAAGAAGGCAAACTCATGTTTATGCCGGAGGAATGCAGATAATGGACTCGGGGGCCTGGGTAATACAGGACCCGGTAACAGGAGCAGTGACCCACGAAGCGTACTCTGCCGGTTTCTGGAAAGATCTGGACTTTGATCCTATGGGTCAGGAGCTAGGAAACATGGATGTGTTTCAAATCTGCATCAATGATCCGACTAACCCGCCGCCTGATCCGGATTTCACAGATATCAATCCGCCAAACAAGCCGTTATTTGCAGAGGGCGGCGACCTGTTTTATGGAGACACCGGATGCAGTGCTGATGGAATGTCGATGGACTGCAATCACTTCAGAGAGATGGTGCGGGAAGGTGAGATAGGCGAAGATCACCCATTCCCGGAGTGGGGCCATGTCGATAAACCCAAACCATATAAATATGTACGTAATCAAAGCGGACAAGCCCTTACTCCAACAGAAGGGACGCTGTTGATGCCGACATCGGGCTTCGGGCTCTTTGGCTGGGGAGGCGAGGCTGAAGAACCGCAGCATGGTCCGTCTGCTTACAAAGACTTGTGGGCCTTGGAAATACTCACAGACAGCGACATCAATGGTTATCCTGCGGGCTACGCTGTTTCGAGAGGCGACGGAGCAAACATCCCGGCGTTGGCGCAACAGTTGCTTGCGGAGGGAGGCGTAGATGATAATACCGTTGCTCAAAATAATGTTCAGAACTGGATCAGGGCGGAGAATAATATTGGAGGAGGAGATGGGCAAATTTCAGAGAGGAGCAGCTACGATTACGGTTTCGCTCTCGAAATCACTGGTGTTGTATTCGCGATTAAATACTGGGCCTTTCAACTAGATCATCCAGATTTTTCCCAAACAAATCTCGCCAACATTCTTGGATTAAACCCGAATGCTCCCCCTGAAAGACCCGAGGTTAGCACTGAGACTGAGATTAAAGGAATAAATTGGAATTGGAAAAGCTGGAAGACGTGGGGGCACACTTTTTCTGATCATGGACAAGGGCCAAAAGTCACTAGGAGTCTTATTGGAAGAGCGGGTGGAACAGGGACACCACAGGGACAATGGCTAAATAACGAGAAAGCAGCTGAACTTCTCAAGCAATATGTGGGTATTACAGAGGCAACGACGATCGAGATTCCAGAGGGACTGGGGCAGGTTATCAAAGCAGACGGCACAATCGTTCCAACAACTAAGGCACTTATTGTGCCTCGCGTTGGAGGTGTTTTCAAATCGGCGTATCCAATATTGCCGTAGAAGTTGGAGGAGTACATTTATGTTTTCATTTGGTTTATTCATAAATCCGGAAAGTGAAAGAAAGCGAGCTACAGATTCTCACGACGAATACGAAGTCGAGGGTGACGATTTCAATGAAATGTTGGCCATAACTTGTTTAAAACTAGCAAATAGTGAGCAATTTACTTTCGAAGTAAAAGGTTTTGGCCAAGATCCGTGGCCCGTAGACGTTCGACTTGATATGGCAACGTTTCTGGAGCAGATCACAGAGGTATTAACGTGGTTGGATTCGGGAGGTCACGAAGATACTGAGCTTGATTTTTACGAGCAAGGAATCGAGCGAAAATTAATATTCCATAGTGAGGAGGAAAAAATAAAAATAAATTGCGAAAGCAGAACGAACTGGACCCCGTCTCCATCTGAGGAATGGCTGGACAAGGCGACTCTAAATAGTTTGTTTTCACTTTTTTTGAAGAGGTTTATAGAAAGTGTGCAAGAGTTTTGTCAAGATATCGCTGAGACCTCAATATTCAGAGACTGGTCCGCTCAGGAATGCATCCGAAAACGTATTGTGAACTAACTTCTGAGGGAATCAGTCTGAATTTCGTTGACGATACCCAGAGATGGAGCTTGCTATATTTGATCACGATGGGCGAGTGCCACGTAGTTTATCTAGACTCGCCGACGAACATAGAACGCCGGTTCCTCTCACTCTGCCCGTATAAACACAAGGGCAAACAACTGGAACTTTCTTGACGCCTTTGCGTATTTATCCTACAGTGTGACTTATTACCGGAGGCAGTCACAATGAGCGAATCTTTGGGGGAGTTCGAGCAGTTGATTCTGTTTGCTCTGCTGCGATTGGGGGATAACGCTTACGGCGTCACTATTCGGCAGGAAATAGAAAATCGAACCGGGCGCAACATCTCGTCCGGCGCGGTCTATACCGCTCTGGATCGGATGGAGGGCAGAGGCTACGTCTCTTCGATTATGGGAGAGCCTACACCCGAACGAGGCGGCCGTCGCAAGAAGTTCTATCGCCTGGAAGCGGCCGGGAGTCGAGCGCTCAGCCGAAGTTACGACGCGCTGCAGCGCATGGCTAAGGGTTTGGCGCCAAAGCTCGGGAATCTGTGAACCTTTGCGCGTCCCAACAGCGTTCTGATGTTTATGAAACGCGGTAAACGTCCCATCCTTGCGGTCTTGCTTTTGCGCGCACTGTTTTATGGCGAGGCTCGCGAAATTATCCTCGGCGACATCGAAGAGGAGTTTCAAACAACAATCCAGCCTCACTATGGTGTGCGCGCCAGCAGAGAATGGTATTGGCAGCAGACTCTCGGCTCGATCAGCTCTCAGTTCTTCAAACCTGATGTGCGACGACAAGGATTCGCCGGCAAAGGAGAACATTTCATGCAGAATTTCAAACAGGACTTGCGATACGGACTGCGAGTATTGTTCAGGCATCCGGGGTTTGCCGCCACCGCTATATTAACTCTGGCGCTGGGAATCGGCGCTAATACGACGATATTCAGCATAGTCAACGCCGTGTTGTTGCGACCGTTGCCGTTTCCTGAATCGAATCGAGTGATGTCGATCACGTCTGTAAAAATGAAAGCCGATTCGACAGCGGTTGCTCCCGGAGTGTCGCCGGCCGATTTTTATGACTGGGCTGAGCGATCAAAATCATTTGAGCACATCGCGATTGAAACGGCCGGCGGAGGAACTCTGACGGGCACTGAGAAGCCGGTGGGAATGAGGGGCGCTCGGGTGTCGGAAGATTTCTTCACGGTGCTGCGAGTCAATCCGTTGCTCGGCCGGACTTTTGCCCCATCAGAGTTCAGTCGGAACACCGCATCTACCATCGTATTGAGTTACGGTGTGTGGCAAAGATTGTTTGGCGGCGATCCAAATATTGTGGGCAAGTCGATACAGCTTGATACCGTGCCGACAACCGTGATCGGAGTGATGCCCGCGGATTTCAAAGAGCCGGAGACTGCCGATATATGGACTCCGTTATTGCGCGACACGGGTGAAGAGAAAGGCCGCAACTCGCGATACATGTCGGCGATAGGAAGGTTGAAATCGGGAGTGACGGTCGCGCAGGCTCAAGCGGAGATGAGCTCAATCGCCAGCGCACTTGAACAGCAATATCCGCAATCGAACAAATCGTGGGGAATAACGGTCATTCCGTTGCAGGACGCAAGAGTAAAAGAGATTCGACCGGCATTGTTGATTCTGCTGGCGTCGGTGGCGGTTGTGTTGCTGATCGCGTGCGCGAATGTGACCAGTCTACTGCTGGCGAGAGCCACTGCGCGATACAAAGAAGTAGCCATACGTTCGGCGCTAGGTGCGTCACGCAGACGACTGATACAGCAGATGCTTACAGAAAGTGTATTGCTATCGCTGATCGGCGGCGGACTGGGATTGTTGATCGCTTATTGGGGAGTAACGTCGGTGCCAAAGCTGCTACCGAAAGATGTTCAGCTCCCGCGCGTCGGTGAAATCAGGATCGATACCTGGGTGCTGGTATTCACTTTTGCAATCTCGATTGCGACTGGAATTATTTTTGGTTTGATTCCTTCACTGCAAGTGTCGCGGCAGAACCTGGCTGAGACTTTGAAGCAGGATGGGCGTGGCGCGACGGCCGGGCGAGGAAGGCAGCGGACTCGGAGTCTTCTGGTGGTGATGGAGATCGCGATGGCTCTGGTGCTGCTGGTCGGTGGCGGTTTGTTGCTGAGGAGCTTTCAACGCTTGATCACGACTGATATTGGTTTTAACACACAGCGGTTGCTGACGATAGATCTCACCGCGAATCCATACGGAAGTTTGCAGAAGTGGGCCGATTATTACAAACGGACTCTGGATCAGCTCTCTACGCTTCCTGGAGTTGAGTATGCGACCTTGAACGTCAGCGCGCCGCTGGCCGGATTCAATATGGGTTTCCCTTTTGAGATAGAGAACAGACCGACAGACCCGAATGATCAACCGTTCGCTTATTACAGCACGATTGCGCCGAACTATTTTCAAGCTCTTGGAATTCCGCTGCTTCGCGGCAGGGAATTTACCGATTACGACAGGATGGACGCGCCGAGCGTGGCGATTGTCAATGAATCCATGGCTCGTCGTTATTTTGCGGAACAAGATCCGATTGGCAAGCGTATCCAGATTAACATCGTGGGCCAGCCCATGCCTGTAGAGATCGTTGGAGTTGTCGGCGACACAAAGCAGAAGTCTGTCGCTGAAGAGACTCGCGCCGAAGTCTATGTTCCGTACCTTCAGCACCCGTGGTTTCTTTCAATGGTGATGGTGCGGACCAAAGGCGATCCGGCGTCAATGATGCCAGCAATCGAACAGGCAATCTGGTCTGTGGATAAGAACCAGTCGTTCGGTTATGTAAAAACGATGGAGCAGATGGAATCGGAATCAGTGGCGCAGCCGCGGTTCTACGCTTTGCTGCTGGGTTTGTTTGCGGTGATCGCTCTGATTCTGGCTGTGATTGGGATCTATGGAGTAATGTCGTATTCGGTTGCTCAGCGAACGCATGAAATCGGAATTCGCATGGCATTAGGAGCGCAAGGCAAAGATGTTCTGGCAATGATCGTGAGGCAGGGAATGACGCTGGCCGCAACGGGAATAGCAATAGGGCTTGTGGTGTCGTTCGGAATGTCGCGGGTCATGGCCGGACTCCTCTATAAAGTGAGCCCGACAGATATGGTGACGTTCATTGGTATTTCTTTTTTGCTTGCTCTTACAGCGTTCCTGGCTTGTTTTGTTCCGGCGCGCAGGGCCACTAAGGTCGATCAGTTATCGTCGCTGCGTTACGAATAGTTAGCTGTTAATAAATCTCATCTGCTAACCGTCTTGTATTTGAATTGATGGCAGGGCTGATCAAGCGATCAGCGCCTGCCGGAAAGCGAGATCGCTATGCAGAGGATTTGGCAGGATACGCGTTACGCCGCTCGATTGCTGATCAAACAGCCGGTCTTTACTCTTACCGCTGTTTTGACGCTAGCGCTTGGGATTGGCGCTAATACGGTTATCTTCAGTTTCGTTGATTCGTTGTTCCTGCGACCTCTGGCATTCCCCGATCTCGATCATATCGTTTCGATTGTAGAAACTCGGAATCTGCAAAGCAATGTTACGTCCGATATATCGGCGGCCAATTACGTGGATTGGCGATCGCGGTTGAAATCATTCAGGTATTTGGCCGCAATCGAGGGTAACACTTTTAACTTGAGCGGCTATGGCGAGCCCGACCAGGTCGACGGCGCGAGAACTACAGCATCGTTTTTCCAGGTTCTTGAGTTACCTCCGATTTTGGGACGCACTTTTACCCAGGAAGAAGAGCAACCCGGACACAACCGCGTTATCGTAATCAGCGAGCACCTCTGGCGTTATCACTATGACGCTAATCCTAATCTCTTAGGACAAACCATACGAGTTAATGCGGAGAATTACGTGGTTATCGGAGTAATGCCTAGTACATTCACTTACCCGGTAAGATCTGAGATTTGGATTCCTCTTTCGCTGACGCCACAGGAATGGAATGATCGGGCTGATCATAATTATATTGCAATCGGCAGAGTCAAACAGGATGTGACGCTTGCTCAGGCACAGTCAGAGCTATCCGGGTTGGCTGCTCAACTGGCCGACCAATACTCGCAAACAAATAAAGGCTGGGGTGCCAGGTTATCAAGTATGCGCAGTGATTTCAGCGATGACATTACCAACGCATTTTTAATTACCCTGGAACTGACTGTGTTCTTCGTTCTGCTGATCGCCTGCACGAACATCGCAAATCTGCAGCTTGCTCGCGCAACGTCCAGGGAAAAAGAGATAGCCATCAGGACAGCGCTGGGCGCAGGTCGATGGCAAATCGTCAGGCAATTATTGATAGAGAATCTTATCTTGAGCCTTACCGGTGGGCTGATGTCCATCTTCATTGCGAAGTGGGGTGTGGGTGTTATTAAGTCATCGGTGCCGGAAGAGTGGACGCGCCAGATACCAGGCTGGCAATACACGGGAATAAATTATCACACGCTTGCGTTTACGCTTGGAATCGCGGTAGTGACCGGCGTGTTAGTTGGTTTGGCGCCGGCGCTTCAGGCTTCGCGGCCGAATTTGACGGAAGCTCTCAAGGATGGCAGTTACGGTGCGGGGACCGGGCGCGGACGATTGCGATTGAGAAAGGCTCTGGTGATTTGTCAAATTTCATTGGCTCTCTCGCTTCTGGTCGGATCCGGGCTATTAATCCGGGGCTTCAGCAACATCAAGAATGCCAACCTGGGAATAGATCCAAAGAACGTTGCGACGCTGAAAGTTCGAGTGCTCGAATCAAAGTACAAGGAGCGTTTTCAAAGAGTTGATTTCTACAATCGCCTCACCGAAAGACTAAAAGCTTTACCGGGAGCCGAATCGGTTGGTCTTGTGGGCTTTTTGCCTGCAACCGACAGTTACGCCAGAACGCCATTCAACATTGAAAGCCACGTCGTCACTAACCAGGCAGAACTGCCCAGGATTAACAACGAGGCCGTCGCCGGAGACTACTTCAAGACGATGCGAATCCCACTGCTGAAAGGACGCCTGTTTACCGATGCGGATAGCCTCGACTCACAGCTTGTTGCTGTAATAAGTGAAGATATGGCGAATCGGTTTTGGCCGAATCAGGATCCAATAGGGCAGAAAGTCCGCCTTGAACCTGGCAGTAATGTGGGTAACTGGATGACGATTGTTGGTATTGTAGGGAAGGTAAGCTACTCCTGGGCGGATAATGGCCCCAGGCCGACATTGTACATGCCGCAAACACAAAGAGCACAGTATGGACTGGTTTTGGCAATCCGAACGCCTGGCGATCCGATGGCGATAATCCCCGCAGTAAGAGAGCAAGTGCGGCAGATAGACAGCGATGCCCCGCTGTTTGAGATCAGATCGATGGAAGAACAGATCGCGCTTGATCTGGCCGGCATCAGAATAGGCGCGTATTTGATGGCCGTGTTCGGCGTGCTGGCGTTGGTGTTATCCTCAATCGGAATCTACAGTATCATCGCATACTGGGTTACTCAGCGTACACGAGAGATAGGGGT